>NZ_JBEPDU010000037.1:0-82869 GCF_040300525.1 Saccharopolyspora sp. NPDC000359
TCGTGGTCGTTGAGCACCAGCACCGCCGAGGCGCGCGGGATGCCCGCCGCGACGTTGTCCGGGAAGCTGGAGATCCACTTGATCCCGTCCACCGCCGCGTCGCCGCCGAGCGCGGCGGGCAGCGCGATGATCCGGGAGTTGGGCCGGTCGGGGAAGCGTAGGAAGTACGACGGCGGGTTGACCGTCCTGCTCGCGCCGTGCAACCGGTAGGCCTGCTCGACGATGTCCACGACCTGTTCGTGCCGCCCGCTGAGGGCGTCCTGCACCTGGGCCCCGGAGATGACGGTGAACGCCGGGACGTGGGCTGACTTGGACATGTTGCTCCGCTCGGGTCTAGTTGGGTTCAGAACGACGACACCGTCGGCGAGCAGTCCGCCAGGCGGACCGGGTCGCCCATGGCCACCAGCACCTCGCGCGCGCCCTCGTAGGGCTCGCGGCTGTGCGCCTGCGCGATGTTGTCGACCAGCATCAGGTCCCCGGCCTGCCACGGCTCCCGCCGCGTGTGCTCCTCGTAGACCTTGTTGAGCAGTGCGACCACGTCCTCGCCGATGGGCGCGCCGCTGCCGTAGCGGCTGTTGAACGGCAGCCCGTCCGGGCCGAACTCCATCAGTAGGTAGTCGCGCACCTCGGGGTCGATCGTCCACTCGTTGAGGAACGCGACCTGGTTGAACCAGACCCGCGCACCGGACCCCGGGTGGCTGATGATCGCCGAGCGGCGCTGCTTGGTGCGCAGGCCGTCCACCCCGTCCCACTCGAACTCGATGGAGTTGTCCCGGCAGTAGCGCTCCACCTCGGCGCGGTCCTCGGTGCCGAAGGCCTCCTGCCACGGCACGCCGACCATCTCGTTGTAGTTGCGGACCAGCTGCCAGCCCTCCCGCTCGAAGCGCTCGACCAGGTCCGCGGGCAGCGCCTCCAGCACCGCCGCCGCGTCCGCCACGCCGGTCACCCCGCCCGAGGTCGGCGCGCCGAGGCAGGAGAACACCATCAGGCCCGGGAACTCCAGCGTGTAGCTGAGCTCGTGGTGCATGCACATCGGCTGGTTCGGCGGCCACTTGGAGGACGAGTAGATGCCGTCCTCGTAGGTCCAGCGGCGGGCGAAGGCCTCGCGCTCCGGCAGCAGGGGGGCCGCCAGGTCGCGGGCCACCCGGCCGAACCCGGCGGCGTCGGCCAGCGGCAGCCCGCGCACCAGCAGCGCGCCGTGCTGGTCGACGAGCGACCGCAGCTGGTCGCGGTGCTCGGCCACCCAGGTCGCGGCCTCGGCAGCGCCGTCGACGTGCAGGATGGCGGGCTTGCCCTCGGTGAGCTGGACGTCGAGTTCGGAAGCGGACATCGCTCGGTGCCTTTCGGGGTCGGTGCGGTCAGCGGGCGGGGTGGACGGCGGCCGCCGCCTCGGCGGCGTGCGTGGCCAGGAAGTAGTGGCCACCGCCGGAGATCTCGTGCCGGTCGACGTGCTCGGCGACCACCTCCCAGCGCCGGTGGTCGGCCGTGGAGGCGTCGTCCCGCGCGGAGACGACGGTCAGCGGCGCGGCGAGCCGCCGCGCCGGGGGAGTGGTCTGCAGGTCGGCCAGGTACTGCGCGGCGACGCGCACGTCGTGCCGGTAGGCCTCGGCGACGTTGGCGGCGTGCTCCGGGCGCAACCGGTCGAGCTCGCGGAACGCGGGTTGGGCGCCGAGCCGCTGCTTGAGCTCGTCGGTGGACAGCCCGCTGACCTCGGTGATGTCGGCCTGCAACACCTCGACCGGGTCGAGGTCGCGAGCCCCGACGAGCACCTGGTGCAGGTGGATGCCCTGCTCCTCCAGCTGCCGCGCCGCGTGCACCGCGAACGCGGCCCCCGCGGAGTGGCCCCACAGCGTGACCGCCTCCAGGCCGAGCTCGCCGATCTCGGCGACGACCTCCTTGACGGTCTGCTCCAGCCCGGCGAACGCACCCGCGTCCGCGCCGACGTCGTGGCCGGGCAGCTGCACCGCGTGCACGCTGATCCCGTTGGACTGCAACGCCTGCGCGAACGCGTGGAAGTTGACCGGCCCACCCCCGGCGTAGGGGAAGAGAACCAGGCCGTGCCGCGAGCCGTCCGCGGTCGCCAGCCGCTGCAGGACGCCGGAGCGCTCCTCGGTGCGCCCGTCGATGATCGCGGCCAGGTCGGCGAGCACCGGCGAGCCGGTCACGTCCCGGAGCGAGATGGTGCGACCGAGCTTGAGGATCAGCTTGACCGCCGACAGCGAGGTGCCGCCGCGCTCGAAGAAGTCGCTGTCGCGCCCGATCTCGTCGACCGGCAGGCCGAGCACCTCCGCCCACTTCTCCGCGAGGTGCTGCTCGGTCGGCGTCCGCGGCGGCACGTGGTCGGTCGCCGTGGTGGCGCGTTCGGCGGCGAGCGCGGTCAGCGCCTTCTTGTCGGTCTTGCCGTTGCCGGTCAGCGGCAGCGACTCGCAGTGGTGGAAGTGCTCGGGAACCATGTAGTGCGGCAGGCTGCGCCGCAGGAACTGCCTGAACTCGTCCGCGGTGAGCTGGTCGGCACCGGTGTGGAAGGCGACCAGGTGCTTGCCGCTGGCGTCCTCGGTGACCACCACCGCACCGTCGCGCACCCCCGGCGCGCGCAGCAGCTGGTTCTCGACCTCGCCGATCTCGATGCGGAACCCGCGGATCTTGACCTGCGCGTCGCGGCGGCCCAGGAACTCGACCTTGCCCTCCGGCAGCCACCGGCCGAAGTCGCCGGAGCGGTACAGCCGCTGGCCGGGCCGGTGCGGGTCGGTGCCGAAGGCGGCGGCGGTGCGCTCCGGGTCGTTGATGTAGCCGCGGCCGACGCACACCCCGGAGAACACGATCTCACCCGGTGCGCCGAGCGGAACGGGCTGCAGGTCCGGGTCCACGACGTAGACCCGCGCGTTGTGCACCGGCGGGCCCAGCGGCACCCGGTCGCGGACCGGGACCTCGGTCATCACCTCGTGGTTGGTGTCGTCGGAGGTCTCGGTGAGGCCGTAGACGTTGGCCAGCTTCAGCCCCGGGTAGGCGGCGAACCAGCGCTGGGTCAGCTCCTTCTTCAACGCCTCCCCGGTCACCGAGACGCACCGCAGGTCCGGCAGCGGGCGCGGCGAGTCCTCCAGGTAGGACAGCACGGCTTCCAGGTACGACGGCACCAGCTGCGCGATCTGCACGCGGTGCTCGGTGATCTTGTCCACGAACCGCTGCACGTCCAGGACCACGTCCTGCTCGACCAGCACCGTCCGCCCACCGACCAACAGCGCGCTGACCAGCTGCCACAACGAGATGTCGAAGCACTGCGGGGCGGTCTCGCTGACCACGGCGCCCTCGGTGATCCCGAGGTCGTGGACCTTGGCGAAGAGGTGGTTGAGCATCCCGGCGTGCTCGCACATCGCGCCCTTGGGCTCACCCGTGGAACCGGAGGTGAAGTACACGTACGCGAGCTGGTCGGCCGCGACCGGGACCTGCGGGTCGGTCGTGTCGCCGTCGACGCCGCTCAGCGGCAGCACCTCGGCGGTCGTCCCGGCGAGGTCGAGGTTGGCGGTGCGACCGGTTTCGGCCAGCACGTAACGGCATTCGCTGCGGCGCAGGGTCCGGGCGATGCGCTCGGCCGGGAAGTCCGGCTCCACCGGCAGGTAGCAGCCACCGGCCTTGAACACGCCCAGCACGGACGCCATCCAGTCCAGGTTGCGGTCGGTCACCACCGCCACGACGTCTTCGCGCCGCAGCTCCCGCGCGAGCAGCGCGTGCGCGATCTGGTTGGCGCGCTCGTTGAGCTGCCGGTAGGTCCACGAGCGGTCCTGGTGCACCGCGGCGACCGCGTCGGGGTGGCGGCGGACCCGTTCCTCGAAGAGCTCGTGCACACGCTTGTCGGGCAGCTCGCGCTCCGGCCCGGCCAGCTCCTCGAGCTGGAAGCGGCGTTCCTCGGCGGACAGCAGCGTGCCCTCGGCGTGCGCGGCGTCGAGGTCGGCGGTCATCAGCTCCATCGCGGCCAGGTAGTAGCCGCCCATCCGCTGCACCTGGTCCGCGCTGAGGCGGTCGGCGCGGTACCGCAGCGCCAGCCGGTTCGAACCGGCGTCGAAATCCACCCGCAGCGCGAAGTCCCCGACCTCGCCGGTGGTCCCGGTGAGGTCGAGGACGGTGTCGAACAGCTCGGCGGGGTCCTGGCCCAGTTCGGCCGGGAGGTGGGCGCGGATGTCGTTCTCCGTGCGCCGCGCGCGGTGCACCAGGTCGCGCCACGAACCGGTGGGCAGGGCCAGCGAGCACGGCACGGGGGACCCGGCGGAGTAGCCGGTGACCACGTGCTCCTCACCGGTGACGGCGGCCAGCACCTTCAGGTGCGCCGCCAGCACCACGGTCCCGGTCGGCACGCCCAGGGCCTCGGCGGTCGACCGGAGCGCCGTCCCGGGCAGCTCGCACTCGTGCACCTCGACACCGGACCGCGGCTCGGCGTCGAGGTGGCGCCAGTGGGGGATGGGCGTGCAGGCACCGCTCTCCAGCGTTCTGGACCAGAATGCGCGCTGCTGCGCGGACGACCCGTTCAACCGAGGATCTCCCTCCACTCAGGACTGGCCAGCCGACGCTAGCCGCGTGGCCTTTCGCCGCTTTATCGGAACTGTTTCCCGGCCGGTCAGTCGAGGACGTAGCCGTCGCCGCCGCGGAGCCGCCGCGACGCGCGGAGGTCGGTCAGCGAG
This sequence comes from Saccharopolyspora sp. NPDC000359, assembly GCF_040300525.1. Classification (NCBI taxonomy): domain Bacteria; kingdom Bacillati; phylum Actinomycetota; class Actinomycetes; order Pseudonocardiales; family Pseudonocardiaceae; genus Saccharopolyspora; species Saccharopolyspora sp. NPDC000359. The sequence goes on from NZ_JBEPDU010000037.1 coordinate 4,674, forward strand.
AAGCTGCGCTGCAGCCACCGGTCGCGCCCGTCGTAGCGCGGTTGGAACGCGGTCCGGCCGTGCACCGTGACCCGGTTGTCCACGATGGCCATCGAGCCCGGGGCGAGGTGGTGGGTGTGCGCGTTGTCGGCGAACAGCTTCTGCAACTCGTCCATGGCCGCGCGGGCCCGCTCGGTCAGCGGTTCGGTCGCCGAGAAGTCGATCTGCAGGTCGGGGTCCTCGGGTGCCCCGGTCAGCGCGGCGTGCGGCGCCGCGTCGCCGCTGGCGCTGCCGAAGGACGGCGGCGGTGCGGTGACGAACTCCGCGCTGAACAGCGCTTCCCGCGCCGAGGCGGTGAGCAGGTCCAGCACCTGCCGGATGCAGGCGGTGCGCAATCCGGCGACGCCTTCGTGGTCGGCGCGTAGGCAGGACAGCATCACGAAGTCCGGGCGGTGCGGGTGGAAGGCGTTCTCGGTGTGGAACGACAACAGCGCCGAGCCCGCGTTGCCCTGGAACTCCTCCTTGCCCGGCACCGGGACCACGTCCTGCACCAGGGCCCCGGACTTCTCCGGGCGGAAGGAGGCCGGGTCGCCGAGCCCGGCGGCGAACATCACCAGCACCGCGGCGGGCACGGTCGCGGTGCGCTGCACCGAGCCGTCCCGGGTCGGGGTGTCCGGCACCCCGTCGGGCCCCAGCGGCAACCCGCTGACCACGAGGGCACCGGTGGTGCCCGTGTCGCGTCGGAACCGCCGGATGGTGGTGCGCACCGAAGCGGGCAGGTGCTCCCAGGCCTCGCGCGCGGCGGCGACCCAGGCGGCGTCGTCGACCTGGCCGTCGGCGACGGGGAGCAGGTCGAGCGCGACCCGCTCGACCTCCCGCGCGACGGGTGGTTCGATCACCGCGGTCTGCGGCGGGACCTCCACGCGGACTGCCATCGACATGATCCACCTCCGGTTCGGCAGCGCTCGCCGGACGGCACTTCGCGGCGACGCGCCAGCGAACCTAGATAGGCCGCGTTTTGGGTCGATATCGATTCCTTTTCCGATATTGAGCCGATAAGCCCGCCCCCTACGCTCCGGCGGCGGAAACCGCAGTGTCCCCGGGGGTGGTCGTGTTGGACGTGGATCAGCAAGGGCTTCCGCGGCCCCGGCCCGCCGCGCGCCGACCCGGGGAACCGGCGGCATGACGGCGGCGGTCGAGGTCGAGGGGCTGGTCAAGGAGTACGGCGACCGCCGAGTGGTCGACGGCGTCGACCTGACCATCCCGGAAGGCACCGTGCTCGGGCTGCTGGGGCCCAACGGCGCGGGCAAGACCACCACCGTGCGGATGCTGTCCACGCTGATCCGGCCGGACGGCGGCCGGGCCCGCATCGGTGGCTACGACCTGGTCAAGCAGGCCACCCAGGTGCGCCGGCTGATCGGCCTGACCGGGCAGTACGCCTCGGTGGACGAGGGCATCTCAGGCCGGGAGAACCTGTACCTGATCGCCCGGCTGCTGGACTTCCCGCGGCGCCGCGCCCGCGAGCGGGTCGACGAGCTGCTGGAGCAGTTCGACCTGGTCGACGCGGCCTCGCGGCCCGCGGGCAAGTACTCCGGCGGGATGCGGCGGCGGCTGGACCTGGCCGCGAGCATGGTCGGCGACCCGGCCCTGCTGTACCTGGACGAGCCGACCACCGGGCTGGACCCGCGCAGCCGCAACAACCTGTGGGACGCCGTCCGCGACCTGGTGGAGGAGGGCACCACCGTCCTGCTCACCACGCAGTACATGGAGGAAGCCGAGGCGTTGGCGGATTCGATCATGGTGATGGACAGGGGGCGGGTGATCGCCTCCGGCACCAGCGCTGAGTTGCGCGCCCGGGTGGGCGGGCAGGTGCTGCGCATCCGCACCGCCCGGCGGGAGCACCTGGACGAGCTGGTCCGCAGGCTGTCCGGGATGCGCGTCCGGAACTTCCGGGTGGACCAGGAGAACCGGCTGGTGTCGGTGCCGATCGTCAACGAGGCCGAGCTGACCGGGATGGTGCAGGTGCTGGCCGCGTCCCGGTTGCCGATCGCCGGGCTGGACACCCACCTGCCGAGCCTCGACGAGGTGTTCCTGACACTGACCGACAAGCCGCGCGAAGCCGACCCGGACGCGACGGTCGTGCTGCGGAGGGTGTTCTGATGGGCGCGCCCGTCGGCGGCCCGCCGCCCCGCCGCCCGGCGATGCCGCCCGGTCGTCCGGCCCCGTCCCGTCCCGGCCCGCCGCCCCCGCCCCGGACCGGCCCGCCACCGGCGAACGCCCAGCCGCCCCGTCGGCGACCCGAACCGCGCCGCGCCGCACCGGAACCGCCGCCCCCGCCGGAGAAGCCGTCGCGGATGCGGGCGGTCTCCGGTCGCGTCGGTCCGCGCGCCGCGCTCCGGCACACCGGCGCCATCGCCCGGCGGAACCTGCTGCAGGTGGTCCACGACCGGGGCGCGATCCTGGACGCCACCCTGATGCCGATGATCTTCACGTTGATCTTCGTGTACGTCTTCGGCGGCGCGATCGCTGACGACCAGGGGGACTACAAGCAGTACCTGCTGCCCGGGATCATGGTGCAGACGGTCTCGTTCGCCTCCCGGCTCACCGGGGTGACGCTGAACGTGGATGCCAGCCGCGGAGTGATGGACCGGCTGCGCGCCCTGCCCATCGCGCGGTCCGCGGTGCTGTCCGCGCGGATCTCCGCGGACATGTGCCGGATGCTGCTCGGCCAGCTCGTGATGTTCGTCTTCGCGCTGATCATCGGCTTCCGGGTGCAGACCGACGTGCTGTCCGCGCTCGCCGCGATCGGCGTGCTGCTGGCCTACGGGTTCGCGCTGTGCTGGATCTCGGCGTTCATCGGGCTGGCGCTGAAGAGCCCGGAGACGGTGCAGTCGGTCGGCTTCATCTGGACGATCCCGCTGCAGTTCGGCAGTTCCATGTTCGTGCCGCTGGAGACGATGCCCGGCTGGCTGCGCGCGTTCGCCCAGGTGAACCCGACGACACTGGTCACCGATGCCTGCCGCAACCTGTTGTTGGGTGGCCCGGTGGCGCCGTCGGCGCTCGGCGCCTTCCTGTGGATCGGCGGTATCTTGCTGGTCTTCGCCCCGCTGTCGGTGTGGAAGTACCGGCGCTACACCTGACCGGCGGGTGCCGGCCGCACCTGCCAGCACACCGAGATGAGGAGGACGACGTGGCGCCAGCCATCCGACTGTTCTGCTTCCCGCACGCGGGCGGCGGGACGGCGGCGTACCGACCGTGGGTGGGCGCGCTGAGCCCGGAGATCGAGGTCGTGCCCGTGCCGCTGCCCGGCCGGGAGGCGCGCATCGCCGAGCCCGCGCACGAGCGCATGGACACTTTGGCCGAGCAGGTCACCCGGGAGCTGTCCCCGTCCTTCGACCGGCCGTACGCCTTCTTCGGGCACAGCATGGGTGCCGGGCTGGCCTGGGAGGTCGCCCGCCGGTCGGCGCCGCTGGGCTTGATCGCCTCGGCCCGGCGGGCACCGCAGCTGCCGACCCGCCGCCGCCTCATGTCGCAGCTGTCCGACGAGCAGTTCGTCGCGGAGCTGCGGCGGCTGGAGGGAACGCCCCAGGAAGTGCTGGACGAACCGGAACTGGTGGAACTGCTGCTGCCGACGCTGCGGGCGGACTTCGCGCTCAGCGAATCCTTCCGCGCCCCGGCGGGTCGGAAGCTGCACTGCCCGGTGGTGGCACTGGCCGGGGAAGGGGATTCCGAAGTGGACCGCGCGGAGCTCACGGCCTGGCAGGACGCCACGACCGGGCCGTTCCGCTCCCGCTGGTTCCCCGGCGGCCACTTCTACCTGGCCAACGGCGCACCCGAAGTCCTCGCCGAGGTCCGAGCAGCGGTCCTGGAGTTCGCCGCGGCCGCCCGCCTGACCCACCACGCCTGACCACCCGACCCAGGCCTGGCCCGGGGCGGCGGGCGGTGGCGCCCGCAGGTGCGCGATTCCAAGCGCTGACTCAGCGAACTCACCTCAACGCGCCACCGGCGTGTCGGACACCCGACACGCCGAAGGCCCGCAGTTTCAATGGAAACTGCGCCGGTTCAGCGCTCATCCGACGACGTGTCGCCCTTCCTCGCCCGAGTGAAGGCACCCATCACCGACTCAGTCAGCGAAGGGTTTCTCCGGCGCCCGCGATCGGCGCTGGGTGCAGGGGAAGCGGCCGCGGCGCAGCTGTCGGACGCTCTCCAACGCTCCTGACACGTGCTCCACGCGCATTCAGGGGAGAACGGGTCCCAGAATCCCTGAGATCGCGCAGAACCCGGACACGCCCGCGGCATGTCGGCATGCGACACGCCGTGGGACCACAGTTTCAATTGAAACTGTGGTCCCACGGGCCTCGGTGGCATGTCGAAGTACGCCGAGTGCGATCGTCTCGTCACCCACACGGATGAGGTCGGGGTGCCCTAGCCGGTGCGGACCGCAGGCCGGAGGGTGGACGGGTTCAAGGCGGGACGGGGGACCTCATGAGCACATCCGCACAGCACCCGCTCGAGTCGCTGTACCGGGCCCGCGATGAGCTCCAGTCCGCGGTCCACCAGGTCCAGCACCAGCCGCCCGAGCAGGTCAGCGACGACTTGGGCTGCTACGCCACGGTGAACACCTCGATCCTGCACGAGTTCCGGGCGCTGGTGACCGCCCTGGCCGAGCAGACCCAGGGCGCGGACCGCCAGGAGGTGCGAGCGGCGCACCGCGGGTTGCGCGGGGTCATCCCGCTGTTCGACCAGATCGCCGCTTACGTCGAGCTCCACCAGTCGACCACCGAGGCACTGCGCTCGCCCGCGCCCGCAGACCGGGGCACGGCAGCATCAGCCTGACCCGCCGCCGGTCGCTGGGGGTTCCGGCACGACGCGGGTGCGGCCGAAGTTCACCGCAGGACACCGCTCAAGGCTGTCCCCATGACGCCCGGTGGCTCAGCGCGGCAGTGGTGGCATCCGGCGGTCCACCAGGCGGAACCGCCCGCAAGCGCCTCCACCCACTCCGCTCGGTGCAGCTGCCGGTCGTGATCTCCGGGTACCGCCTTAGGCTCTTTGCATCGGTCTACCTGATGCAGTGGACCAATTATCTCTGTTTGCCAGATGTGTGCTGGGCCGCTTAGCGTCGCCCCATCGAACAGCCGCCGGTGTTCCGGGGTGGTTCCAGACAGGGCGCCGGAGCGCGGGCCTGTCGTCTTCTCGCGATGACCCGCTGGAGGTCCCCGTGTCCGATCACACCGCACGTCCTGCTGCGGACGCCGCGCTCGACGCGGTCACCCAAGCCGATCCCGCCTCGCTGCGCCGGAGCGTGGCCGCCGGGGCGATCGGCGTCTTCGTCCACTGGTTCGACTGGGCCGTCTACGCCTACCTGGCCACCACCATCGCGACCGTGTTCTTCCCCGCCGACAACGAGGTCGCGGGGGTGCTCTCGGTGTTCGCCGTGTTCGCGGTGTCGTTCGGCATCCGCCCGCTCGGCGCGCTGGTGTTCGGGCCGCTCGGCGACCGCATCGGCCGACGGCGCACGCTGTCCATCGTCATCATCGTCATGTCGCTGGCGACGCTGGTGATCGGCCTGCTGCCCGGCTACGGCACGATCGGGATGGCGGCGCCGGTCCTGCTGGTCGCGGTGCGCCTGGTGCAGGGCTTCGCCGCCGGTGGCGAGTTCGGCAGCGCCGCCAGCTTCCTGGCCGAGTACGCGCCCCGGGCGCGGCGCGGCTTCGGCGTGAGCTGGCTGGAGGTCGGCTCGCTGCTCGGCTTCCTCGTCGGTTCCTTCGCCTTCTTCCTGCTGTCGGTACTGCTCACCTCCGAGCAGATCACCGCGTGGGGCTGGCGGATCCCGTTCCTGATCGCAGCACCGATGGGCGTCATCGGCTACGTGATCCGGACGAAGATCGAGGACACCCCGGAGTACCGCGCGCTGGAGGCCGCCGGATCGGTGCCGCGCAGCCCGGTCGCCGAGCTCTTCCGCTCGAACGTGCGGCAGCTGCTGCAGGCCGCCGGTCTGATGACGATGATGCACGTGCTGTTCTACGCGGTGCTCACCTACCTGGTGAACTACCAGACCGAGCACCTCGGGCACTCCGCCGAGAGCGCCGCGCTGCTCTCGACGTTCGCCTCGCTGCTCGGGCTGGTGCTGGTACCCGCGTTCGGCCACCTGTCGGACCGGGTCGGCCGCAAGCCCGTCGTGGTCGGTGCCGCCACCGCCCTGCTGGTGGTCGCGACACCCGCCTACCTGCTGATGCAGACCGGGATGGTCGGCACCGTCGTCGCAGCCCTGGTGCTGGCGGTGATCCTCTCGGCGATCCTCGGCACCCACGCGGTGTGGTCCGCCGAGATCTTCCCGACCCGCACCAGGCAGGGCGGGCTGTCGATCGCCTACAACATCACCGCCGCGCTCTTCGCCGGGACCGTGCCGTTCGTCATGACGGTGCTCATCACCGCGACCGGCAGCCTGCTGGTCCCCGGCCCTTACCTGATGGTGGCCGCCGTGATCGGTCTGGTCGCCGCCCTGACCATGCGCGAGACGGCCGGGAGCAGCCTGCTCCAGGCCCAGGACCTGGGCACCGATCCGGCTGATCGGTCGCCGGAAACCGTTGGGAGGAAGTCTTGAACCGAGGAACGGAGGTTTCGATGGCGGACGAGGAGACCGAGGTCCTCGTGGTCGGCGCCGGGCAGGCCGGGGTGGCGATGAGCGAGCACCTGGGCGCGCGCGGGATCCGGCACCTGGTGCTGGAGCGCGACCGCATCGCCGAGCGCTGGCGCACCGGCCGCTGGGATTCCCTGGTGGCCAACGGACCGGCCTGGCACGACCGCTTCCCCGGGATGCTGTTCGCCGATGTCGACCCCGACGGCTTCGCGTCGAAGGAGCAGGTCGCGGACTACTTCGCCGCCTACGCGGAGAAGATCGGCGCGCCGGTCCGCTGCGGGGTCGAGGTGCAGCGGGTGCGGAAGAACGAGGGGCGCCCCGGCTTCCACGTGGTGACCTCGGAGGGGACGATCCAGGCACGCCACGTCGTGGCGGCGACCGGGCCGTTCCAGAAGCCGGTCATCCCGCCGGTCGTCCCGGACAGCGCGGAGCTGGTCCAGATCCACTCCAGCTCCTACCGCAACCCGCAGCAGCTGCCGGAGGGCGCCGTCCTGGTCGTCGGGGCGGGGTCCTCGGGTGTCCAGATCGCCGACGAGCTGCGCCGCTCGGGCCGCGAGGTCTACCTGTCGGTCGGCCCGCACGACCGGCCGCCGCGGCGCTACCGGGGCCGGGACTTCTGCTGGTGGCTCGGGGTGCTCAACAAGTGGGAGGCGGCCGCGCCGCCGCGCGGGGCCGAGCACGTCACGATCGCGGTGAGCGGTGCGCACGGCGGCCACACCGTCGACTTCCGGGCGCTGGCGGCCGAGGGCATCACCCTGGTCGGCATGACCCGCGAGTACGAGGACGGCCGGATGCGCTTCGCCGGCGACCTGCGCGACAACATCGCGCGCGGTGACGCCAACTACCTGGCGATGCTGGACGAGGCCGACGCCTACGTCGAGCGCAACGGGCTCGACCTCCCCGAGGAACCGGAGGCCCGGACCTTCCAGCCGGACCCGCAGTGCGTGGTCGACCCGCTGGTCGAGCTCGACCTGGCCAGCGCCGGGGTCACCTCGATCGTCTGGGCGACGGGCTTCGCCACCGACTACAGCTGGCTGGAGGTCGACGCCTTCGACGAGCGCGGCCGCCCGCAGCACGCGCGTGGCGTGTCCACCGAACCCGGGGTGTACTTCCTCGGCCTGCCCTGGCAGTCGCGCCGCGGATCGAGCTTCATCTGGGGAGTCTGGCACGACGCCGCGTACGTGGCCGAGCACATCTCGATCCAACGCAGCTACCTCGCCCACCACGAATCCGCCAACGCCGCACTCGACACGAAGACGGGAGCCGCCTGATGCCCACCCACACCCGCATCCGCCCGTTCAACACCCGGGACACCTACCCGGAGCAGAACCTCGACAACGACCTGTGCCAGGCCGTCGTCGCCGGGAACACGGTCTACGTCCGCGGCCAGATCGGCCAGGACCTCGACACCAGCGAATCGGTCGGGATCGGCGACGCCGAGGCCCAGGCCGAGCAGGCGATGGCCAACATCGACATGCTGCTGCGCGAGGCGGGCAGCCGGATGGAGCACCTGGTCAAGCTGACCATCTACCTGATCGACCCGCGCTACCGCGAGGCCGTCTACCGGACGGTCGGCCGCTGGACCCGGGGCGTGCACCCGATCTCGACCGGGCTCGTGGTCTCCGCGCTGGCCCGGCCGGAGTGGCTGTGCGAGATCGACGCCATCGCCGTGATCCCGGAGGACGAGAAGTGACCTTCTCCATCGCAGCCCGGCAGGACGGGCGATTCGGAATGGCCGTCAGCTCCTCCAGCCCGGCGGTGGCGGCCCGCTGCGCGCACCTGCGGCCGGGCATCGGCGTGGCCGCTTCGCAGAACGTGACCGACCCGCGGCTGGGTGGGCGCATCCTGGACCGCCTGGCGGTCCACGGCGACGCCGACCGGGCCATCTCGGAGGTCGGCGAGACCGCCACCGACCTGGACTACCGCCAGCTGACCGCGGTCGGGCCGACCGGTCCGGCGGCGTGGTTCAGCGGCAAGTTCACGCTCGGCACGCACGGCGCCGCCGTCGGCGCCCACTCCGTGGCCGCTGGGAACCTGCTGGCCACCAGCGAGGTACCGAGGATCATGGTCAACGCCTTCGAGGCGGCGACGGGCGAGCTCGAGGAGCGGTTGCTCGCCGCGCTGCGGGCCGGGCTCGACGGCGGCGGCGAGGCGGGACCGGTGCACTCGGCCGGGCTGGTCGTGGTCGCCGACGTGGAGTGGCCGGTGACCGACCTGCGGGTCGACTGGTCCGAGTCGCCGATCGACGACCTGGCCGGAGCGCTGCAGGTCTGGCTACCGCAGCGCGACGACTACGTCCGGCGCGGGCTGCAGCCCTCGACCGCGCCCTCGTACGGCGTTCCCGGCGACCAGTAGGAGGAAGGATGCTGACCCGCGAGAAGTCAGCGGTGCGCGCGGCGGTGGACCGGGCGGCCGATGACCTGGTCGCGTTGTCCACGGCGCTGCACGCCCGGCCGGAAACGGCCTGGGAGGAGCACCACGCTGCCGCGACGGTCCCGGAGTTGCTCGACCGTCGCGGGTTTGCCGTGACCTCGGCCTACCTGGGGCTGGAAACGGCGTTTTTGGCCCGGTACGGCTCGGGGCCGCTGCGGATCGCGCTGTGCGCCGAGTACGACGCGCTGCCGGGGCTCGGGCACGCCTGCGGGCACAACCTGATCGCCTCGTCGTCGGTGGGTGCCGCGCTCGGCCTGGCCGAGGTGGCCGACGAGCTCGGCCTGACCGTCGAGGTGTACGGCACCCCGGCCGAGGAGGGCGGCGGCGGCAAGATCGAGATGCTGGACCGCGGTGCGTTCCAGGACGTCGACCTGGCGATGATGGTCCACCCGGCACCGGTCGACGTCGCGGAGGCCCGGCCGTTCGCGGTCAGCCACTCCCGGATCTCCTACCGCGGCCGGTCCGCGCACGCGGCGGCCTACCCCGAGGACGGCGTGAACGCGGCGGACGCGTTCACCGTCGCCCAGGTCGCCATCGGCCTGCTCCGCCAGCAGCTCCCGCCGAGCTCGCGGGTGCACGGGGTCGTCACCGCCGCGGGCTCGGCGCCCAACGCGATCCCCGAGGACTCCTCGGGGCGGTGGTACGTGCGCGCGGAGAGCCTCGCCGAGCTGGCCGAGATCGAGCCGAAGGTGATGCGGTGCTTCGAGGCGGGCGCCCTGGCCACCGGCTGCACGCTGGAGGTCGAGGCGGAGAGCAAGCCCTACGCCGAGTTCCGCACCGACACCGCCACCCTGGAGCACTACCGGGCCAACGCCCTGGAGCTGGGCCGCGAGTTCGCCCCGGACGGCCTGGCTGGCCGGATGAACCGCGCGTCCACCGACATGGGCAACGTGTCCCAGGTCATCCCGGCCATCCACCCCTACATCGGGATCGGCTCGCTCCCGGCCACCAACCACCAGCGCGAGTTCGCGGCGCACTGCGTCGGCCCGCAGGCCGAACGCGCCCTGCTCGACGGTGCGATAGCGCTGGCCTGGACCGGGGTCGACCGGGCAGGCGCCGAGCCCCGGCCGTGAGCTCGACGTCCCGACCCGGCCGCGGGGTTCAGTCCTCCGGTCGGGTCGGGACCTGGGTGCCGTCGCGCAGCTCCGGCCCTCGCAACCGGAAGAGCTCTTCGAACTCGCGCAGCCGCGCTGCCCGGTACTCCGGTACGCCGTCGGGTTCGTAGCGGTAGAAGCCGGCGCCGTCCTGCAGGCCCCGGCGGTGGGCCGTCATGTTCTCCTCGACCACGTCCGGGTGCTGGAAGCGCTCGCCGAGCTGCTCCGCCAGGTAGCGCGAGGCGTAGTAGAGGATGTCGCCGCCACCCCAGTCGATGAACTCCAGCGGGCCGAGCACGGAGAACCGCGGGCCGAGCCCGGCGCGCACCGCCAGGTCGATGTCCGCCGCGCTGGCCACGCCCTCCTCGACCATGCGGGCGGCCTCGTTCATCACCAGCGCCTGCAACCGCGGCACGATGTAGCCCGCCGAGGCGCCGCAGACCACCGGGACCTTGCCGATGCGCTCGAGCAGCCCGGTCAGCGCGGCCACCGCGTCCGGGTCGGTGTCCGCGCTGCGGCTGACCTCGACCAGCGGCATCAGGTCGGCGGGGTTGAGCCAGTGCGCGTTGACCACCCGGCCCGGCCGGTCGACCAGCGCGGCGACCTCGGTGACCAGGAACGTCGAGGTGGTCGAGGCGATCACCGCGGACTCGCTGACCTGGGTGCACACCCAGGCCAGCACCTCCCGCTTGACCTCGATGACCTCCGGGACCGCTTCGAACACCACGTCCGCGTTGGCCAGGCGGCCCGGCTCCCGGCCACACACCGCCAGGTCCGCCACCGCCGCGTCGTCCCCGAGCTTGGCGCGCAGCTGCTCCGCCAAGCGCTCGCGGACGCCTTCGCAGTAGGCGTCGCGCTGCTCAGCGGTTCGTTCCTTGACATCGGCCAGCACCACCGGAATGCCTGCTGCCAAGCAGGCCAGCGCGATCCCCTCGCCCATCCGGCCAGCGCCGACCACGGCTATCTCGTCGGTCACGACTTGAAACCCTCCCGCAGCAGTTGCGCCAGCTCGTACCGGGACAGCTCCGCCAGCCCCAGGGCCTCCAGCGTGCGCCCCTCGGCGTAGAGGTCGCGGCCGGTCACCGCGGAGGCGAGGCTGAGCAGGCCGAGCGCGACCGGCGTCGGCACCCCCGCCCAGCGGCCGACCGACACCAGCAGCGACAGGCCCAGCCGGGTGTCCTCCAGCATGTATCGGTGGTCGAGCAAGTCGATCTTCTCGCGCCAGTCCCCGCTGTCGGTCAGCTTCTCGTGCGCGGCGCGGCCGTACATCCATTCCTCGCCGTCGGTGGCGTAGTGGTCGGCCAGCGGGAAGTGCGGGGCGCGGTACCCGAGCGCCTCGCGCAGCGCGATGCGCTCGGCGTCCAGCGCGTCGGTGACCCTCCGGATCGACGGCTGGGTGCCCTCGTTGTGGATGTCCCAGGCCTCGAAGTGCTCCAGCGGTCCGGCGTTCATCAGGATCAGCGGCGGGTGGATGATCGGCCCGGCGTTCATCAGGGCTCCGCTGAGCCCGTCCTCGGCGGTCTCGACGCTCGGGTAGGCCTCGCGCAGCACGCGGAAGGCGTTGTCCGCCAACCGGCTTGGGAACACTCCGGTCGGCAGGCGGGTCGCGTACCCGCTGACCACCACCTCGGTGCTGCCGTGCTTGCGGGCCAGGTAGGGCAGCGTGCCCGTCTCGGCGAACGCGACCTCGGCCGCGTTGCCCGCGTCGGCCATCGCCTTGGCGAACAGCACGGAGCCGAGCGTGCCCGGCGGCAGGAACACAACCTGGCCGTCGGTGAGCAGCGGGGCCAGCCGGGCGGCCAGGTCCTGGTGGGTGGTGGAGGGCAGCGGGATGACGACCAACTCGGCCTCCCGCACCGCTTCGGCGAGGTCGGTGACCGGCTGCAGGGTGTCGCCCACCGGGACCTGCCGGGTGCCGCGGTGGTCGCGGATGGTGAGGGCGCCCGCCGAGCGAACGGCTTGGTGCGCCTGCGCATCGCGCCGCCACCACCGCACTTCGTGGCCGTGCTCGGCGAGCTCCGCCACCGCGGCCCAACAACCGTGACCGCCTCCGAGGACTGCGATTCTCAACTCGTCGAACCCTTCTCGTTTCCGGATGTCAGCTGGCCGGGACTGCTTCGTGCTGCTCGGCGTGCAGCCTTTCACGCGAGAGGCTGCGCCGGAAGTGCCCGCAGCCGCGCCACAGCAGCAGGACGGTCACCACCGAGGCGACGCCGTAGACCAGGGACAGCGACGAGCCGACCATCCGCTCGTCCCCGAAGACCCGGTCGGTGACCAGCGCGACCAGGGTGGTGCCCAGCGCGAGGCCGATCAGGTTCGAGATCAGCAGGAACATCGCCGACACCTGGGCGCGCATCTGGTTGGGGCTGAGCACCTGCATGGCGGCGGTGGAGGCGGGCATCGGGAAGGAGGCGAAGAACATCGCCACCGCCAGCAGCGCCAGCGATGCCCACAGGTTGCCGACCTGGGTGAAGGCGATGACCGGCACCGTCATGCCCACCGCGCCGATCACCCCGGCGCGCATCGCGGCGTCCGGGTGCCCGCGCTTGGCCAGCAGGTCGACCAGCCAGCCACCGAAGAGCACCCCGCTGCCGTTGGCCACCAGCACCACCACACCCAGCAGGTAGCCGGCTTCGGTGGAGGTCAGCCCGAAGGCGCGGATGTAGAACGCCGGGGTCCAGGCCATCATCCCCAGCAGCACCAGGGCGTAGAGGGAGAACCCGAGGTAGTGCATCGCGAAGGTCCTGCGGTGTCCCCACAGGAACGCGAACACATTGCGCAGCGCGACCTTCTGCACGCCGCCGTCGGCGTTGTGCTTGAGCCCCCGGCGGCCCGGGTCGCGCACGGTCAGGAACACCAGCAGTGCCAGCAGGAGCCCGGGCAGCCCGACGATGAGGAACGTCAGCTGCCAGGCGCGCACCTCGCCGACCAGCGGCAGCGCGACGGCATCGACCGACTTGAGCAGGTTGATGACGTAGCCGCCGATGATGAACGCCGCGGCGCCGCCGATGAACGACCCCAGCGAGTAGATGCCGTAGGCGCGTCCGAGCTTGTTCTTCGGGAACATGTCGCTGAACATCGAGTACGCCGCGGGCGACAGCGCGGCCTCGCCGACGCCCACCCCGATCCGCGCCAGGAACATGTGCGCGAACCCCTTGCTGAGCCCCGAAAGCGCGGTGGCCAGGCTCCAGAACGCGACGCCGACGGAGATGATCAGCGGCCGGGACCGCTTGTCGGCCAGCAGCGCGATGGGCAGCCCCATGAACGAGTACAGCAGGGAGAACGCCAGCCCGTTGAGCAGGCTGAACTGGGTGTCGGTGAGGCCCAGGTCGCGCTTGATCGGCTCGATCATCAGCGACAGGATCTGCCGGTCGACGAAGGAGAAGACGTAGGCGACCATGCAGACCACCACCACGTACCACTGGTACCGGTACGACTTCCGCTCCTCGGGAAGCATTTCGTCGGTCATCGGCCACGCCCTCCGCGGTCCCGTCCGGCCCGCCGGGGGTCGGCGGGCCGGTGTCCCGGGAACGCTAATTTCGGGTGACCTGCCCAACAACTGGGGCTTCCCTTGGCGGCGGTTGGGAACTCCCCAACCCGGCTGAGGAAATCCCCTACACCGAGACACCACCGCGAGTTGGCTCCGGAGGGCGTGCTTCGCCGAGGTGCGCGGTGAGAGGTGCCCTCAGCTCAGGACGCGAGTGAGGAGGTTTCCGTTCCGCGGGGAGGTTGCTTGCCCTGCTCGAGGTGCCTCAGGTGGTGCGAAACCGGGTTCCTCGCGTGGCGCACTGCCCGTGGCACCGCCGCAGACGGACGTCGTCGCGGAGCGCTGGTTCGTCGGTCACAGGTAGGGGCTCGTGATCAGTTCGAGGGCGTGTCCGGCGGGGTCCTTGAAGTAGACGCCGCGGCCTCCGTGGTTGTGGTTGATCTCTGCCGGGCGGGTCTGCTGGGGGTCGGCCCAGTGCTCGATGCCCTTGCGCAGCAAACGTTCATAGGCGCGGTCGAACAGCTCGTCGTCGACCAGGAACGCGTAGTGCTGCATCTGGACCTCCTCCACCGGGGGTTCGGCGAACTGCAGCAGCACGCCCTCGTGGAGCTGGATGTTGGTGAACGGTCCCCAGGACGGCGCTTCGGCCGCTTCCAGGACCTCCCGGTAGAACGCGGCTGACTCCTCGCGGTCCTTGGAGACGATGATGGTGTGGTTGAACGTTGCTGGCACGGGTTTCCTCCAGTTCTGGGTCAGTGGGCGATGCGGGCGACGGAGCCGGTCTCCAGCGCCGTCCACACGGCCCCGTCCGGGCCGATCGCGATGCCGTGCGGTTCCGAGCCCGGCGTGGGCAGGTCGTGCTCGGTGAGGTGACCGCCGGGCGAGATGCGGCCGACGCGGTTGGCTCCCCACTGGGTGAACCAGCAGTCGCCGGAGGGCGCCGCGGTGATGGCGTGCGGTTTGGCGTCCGGGTGGTGCAGGGGGAACTCCTGCAGGTCACCGCCCACGTCGAGCCGCCCGACCTTGCCCGCCGCGATCTCCACGAACCACAGCGCGCCGTCGGCCCCGCAGGTGATGCCCACCGGTGCGGCGCCTCCGGGCAGCGGGTGAAGCACCACCTCCCCGGTCAGGTCGATGCGGCCGATCGCGTCGGCTTGGTTGAGGGTGAACCACAGTGCCCCGTCCGGTCCCGGCGTGATGAACGACGGGAACGCCCCCGTCGAGGTCAGCGCGAAGTGGGTGATGTCGCCGTCGAGCGTGGCGCGGCCGATCCGGTCGGTGTTCAGCTCGGTGAACCACAGCGCCCCGTCCGGGCCCGTGCAGAGGCCGAAGGGGTTGGCGGCGGGATCGGGCAGGGCGAACGCGGTGAGCTCGCCACCGGTGGTGATGCGCCCGAGGTGGCCGTCGGTTCGGGCGAACCACAGCGCGTCGTCCGGCCCGCGGGTGATCACCGTGGGGCGGCACGACTCCGGTCCCGCCGGGTACCGGCTGAGCTGCCCGTCGAGCGTCAGCCGCGCGATCTCCCCGCTGTGCGCGAAGGTGAGCCACAGCGCGCCGTCGGGGCCGGTCGTGATGCTGTACGGGCCTTCTTCCGCCCCAGCGACGGCGAATTCCCGGATGGCGGGGTGGGTGTTCGGCATTCGGTTCCTTTCCAGCGCCGACGCGCCGGGCGTGCTGCGGGCACGCGCGCAGCCGGGCACGACGACGGGTGCTTCGAGGGGGAGGGGACGACGCGGTCACCTCGGACGTCCGGTCAGCGGACGGCACGAGCCGTGCGCACCCAGCAGCAGGGCGGGTGGCGGGGAGGATCCGGTGTGGACCGCGTTCTACGGAGCAGGAAGGGCTCCGGCGTCGCTCAGTTGATCTTGAGACGTGGACGCATGGCGGTCTCCTCAGCCACGGTGCCTCCATGCCAACGCCGTCCACCTGGCGTCGACACGCGGCACTGCCGAAATATCTACCACAGCCCGACAACGGCGTTCAACTCATTTGCGCCCCGGGGCGCCCCGGGCGATCAGCACGGGGTCCTCAGTGGACTGGTCGGTCGAGCGCGGACTGCGCGTCGTGGCTCAGGACCAGCGGCGGGGCGCTGGCGTCGAGGATCCGGGTGAAGTACTCCCGCGCGAACTGCGCGAAGGCATGGGCCCGCGGGTGCGGCTCGGCTGCCGACCAGGCGAGGGCGACCTCCACGGGCGGGGAGTCCTCGATGGGGCGGTACGCGACCTCGGGCACGTGGTGGTGGTAGGTGGTGGCTTCGGCGGTCACGCCGACTGCGTCGCCGATGGAGATCCGGGTCAGCCACTCGTCGGTGTTGGCCACGCTGATGGCGCGCGGTGTGCGGCCGGTGTGCTGCCAGATGTGGTTCGTCACGGTCGGTGCGGTCGCGCAGGCGGCGATGGGGCCAGCTGCCAGTTCGAGCAGCGTGACGGCGCTCTTCGCCGCGCGCGGGTCGTCCGCCGCGATCGCCGCGACGAGTTCCTCCGTGAACAGGGTGGTCATCGCGAGGCCGGGCAGGGGTTCCGGGGACGGTGGCGACCGGCGGATGAGGGCGGCATCGATCTCGCCGCGCCGGAGCGCCGCCACCGGGTCGTGCGGGCGGCTGAGCTCGATCGAACCCGCCTCGGCCTCCCGCCACTCCTGGATCAGGGGGACGGTGTGGCGGCCGAAGCCCGCCCAGGCCCACCCGAGCCGGAGCGGGGCCTCGGTGCGGCCCAGTTCGGCCACCGCGCCGTCGAGCTGGGCGAGCAGGTCGCGCGCCGTCGCGGAGAACCCCCGCCCGGCCGGGGTGAACGACATCTCCCGGGTCGTGCGCTCGACCAGCCGCACCCCGGTGATCTCCTCCAGCTGCGTGATCGTGCGCGACAGCGTCGGCTGGGTGGTGCCCAGGACGGCGGCCGCGGTGGTGAACGTGTCCGACTCGGCCAGGGCGACGAGGGCGCGCAGGTGCCGCAGCTCGACATTCATGCGCCCAGCGTATAACGGGTGGCGTGGCGCGTATTTCCCTTCCGGGCGAGACCGGCCCTAACGTCGGGGCATGCGGATCATCCTCGTAGGCGCAGCAGGGAAAGCAGGCCGAGCCGTCGACCAGCTCATGCGGGAGCGCGGCCACGACATCGTCACCGTCGGCCGGAGCACCGGCGACGTCCGGTGCGACATCTCCGACGAGGCGCAGCTGGCCGGGATGTGGCAGCAGGTCGGGCAGGTCGACGCGGTCGTCTCGGCAGCCGGGGAGGTGTCCTACGCGCCGCTCGGCGCACTCCGCTCCGCGGACTTCGAAGCGGCGTGGCAGCAGAAGGCCCTCGCCCAGATCAACCTCGTCCGCACCGGGTTGGAGCACGTGGCACCGCGCGGTTCCTTCACCCTGATCAGCGGAATCCCGTCGCGCGACCCGGTGGTCTCCGGCGCGGCCGCGGCCACCGTCAACGGCGCGATCGAAGCGTTCGTGCGCGCGGCGGCGATCGAGATCGCCCCGCGCCGGATCAACGTGGTCAGCCCCTCGGTGTTCACCGAGAGCCTGGCCGACTTCGGCGACTACTTCCCAGGCTTCCCCCCGGTCGACCTGGCCGACGTCGCGCGCGGCTTCCAGAAGGCGGTCGAGGGCGCCGCCACCGGGCAGGTCATCGAGCTCCCCTGACCAGTCCCACCGCGCAGCGGCCGGGTCCGCCGGCATCCGGCTGGCCCGGCCGAGGAGTGCGTGGCCAGCGCCGTGCAGCGAAATCCACTGCGGCGCGGCACTTCTCGGTCAGCTGGCCCGGTGGCCCAGTGCGGCGGAGATCCGCTGGGCCGCGCGGCTGACCACCTTGACCAGGCCGCGCATCCGGGCCGCGGGCATGTACGGGCGGGTGGCCGAGACGCTGATCGCGCCCACCACGGCACCGGTGGCGTCGCGGACCGGGGCGGCCACGCAGCGGATGCCCGGCTCGTTGTCCTCGTTGTCCATCGTCACCTGCGACGCCACGTACTCGCGCATCCGGGCGGTGAACGCCTCGACGTCGTCGTTGGCCAGTGCGGGCTCCACCGGGGTTTCGGCCCGGTGCAGCGGCTCCCACTCGTGCGGTGAGTCCAGCAGCAGGGCCATGCCGACGCCGGTGCGGGTCAACGGCATCCGGTGCCCGATGCGGGAGCGCATCTCCGCGCCACGCGAACCGGGCAGCTTGTCCAGGTAGAGCACCGACGAGCCGTCGCGCACCGCGAGGTGGACGGTGTCCTGCAGCTGCGCCGACAGCTCCTCGAGGACCGGCCGGGCCACTACCGGCAGCGGGTTGCCGTGCAGGGCCTGGAAACCGAGTTCGATGAGCGTCGGCCCCAGCGCGTAACCGTCGCGTCCGGACCGCACGTACCCCTCGCTCACCAGCAGCTGCACCAGCCGGTGCGCGGTGCTGCGGCCCAGGCCGGTCCGCTCGACGAGACCGCGCAGGTCGGTGGCGCCGTCGGCCACCGCGCGCACCACCGCCAACCCCCTGGCCAGCGTCTGGGTGCCCGGCGGAGCAGCGGATTCCTCGGTAGGCATGGCCACTGATCCTACATATGGGGACCGTGTTCGCATTATCGGGAACCATCTCGCAGAGTTGGCGCCCATGACCGACGTCCGCCGCGCCGCGAGCCTGATCGCGCTCGACTGGGGAACCTCCGCGCAGCGCGCTTGGCTGCTCGACCGGGACGGCGGGATCCTCGACGTCCGCCGCCCCGACCAGGGCTTGCTGGCCACCACCTCGGGCATCGACGTCCGCGACGTCCGCGAGCGGGAACGCGCCTACGAGGCGGCTTTCTGGTCGGCCTGCGGCGACTGGGTCACCGCGCACCCGGACCTGCCGGTGATCGCCTGCGGCATGGTCGGCAGCGCGCAGGGCTGGGCCGACGCCGGGTACCGCACCGTGCCCGCCGACCTGCGCTTCGGCGCCGATGCGCTCGTGCCGGTGCGGCACCGCCGGGGAACGGTAAACCTGGTGCCCGGCCTGCGGGTCCCGTCCGCCGAGGGAGTGCCCGGCGACGTCATCCGCGGCGAGGAGGCGCAGGTCATCGGTGCGCTGGAAGCGCTGGACGACCCCGCCGAGGCCGTCACCCTGGTCCTGCCCGGCACGCACGGCAAGTGGGTGCGGGTCGAGGGCGGCGAGGTGCGCTCGTTCACCACGGCGATGTCCGGCGAGCTGTTCGGGTTGCTGACCGCCGACGGGATCCTCGCCCGCACGGCCACCGAACCCCGCCGCGACGACGAGGCCTTCGCCCGCGGCCTGCTCGCCGGGCGCTCGCGCGGCTTGGCCACCGAGCTCTTCGGCGCCCGTCCGCTGGTGCTCGACGGCCTGCTGGCCCCGGCGTCGGTGCCCGACTACGTCTCCGGCGTGCTCATCGCCGACGAGGTCGCGCACCTGCTGCCGACCACCGGCCCCGGCCGGGTGCTGCTGTGCGGCACCGCGGACCTGTGCCGCCGCTACCAGCAGGCGCTGGCCGCGCACGGCGTCGTCCCGACCGTCCTGACCGAGGACGTCGCGGCCCGCGGGCTCTGGCGGATCGCGCGCACGACCGGACTCCACCAGCCCGAAGCACAGGAGGAGCAATGCACGGCAGCGGACTGATCGCGATCCTGCGCGGCGTCACACCGGGGGAGGTGCTCGGCATCGGCGAGGCGCTCGTCGACGCCGGAGTCGATGCCATCGAGGTGCCGCTGAACTCGCCGGACCCGTTCACCTCGGTCGAGCGGCTGGCCGGGGCCTTGGGGGAGCGCTGCGCGGTGGGCGTCGGCACGGTGGTCGACGTCGCCGACGTGCCGCGCGCCCACGCCGCCGGGGCGCGGATCGTCGTCGCACCCAACACCGATCCCGCGATCATCGCCGCGGCGGTGGCGGCGGGGATGCGGCCCTACCCCGGGGTGGCCACGCCGACCGAGGCGTTCACCGCGATCGCGGCCGGGGCGCGGCACCTGAAGTTGTTCCCCGCCGACGCGGTGGGGATGGCCGGGATGAAGGCGTGGCGGGCGGTCCTGCCGCCGGACGTCGAGATGCTGCCGGTCGGAGGGGTGGACGAGACCAACCTCGCCGCGTGGGCGGCGGCCGGAGCGGGCGGCGCCGGGCTCGGCTCCGCGCTCTACCGGCCCGGGGACACCCCGGAACAGGTCGGCACCCGCGCGGTCGCGATGCGCCGCGCCTGGGCCGGTGCCGCTGGCTGAGCCGGCACCGAGAGCACGAGACAGAGGGAAGACGCACCAGATGAAGATCACGTCGATGACGACATACCAGGTGCCGCCGCGCTGGCTGTTCCTGAAGATCGAGACCGACGAGGGTGTCGTCGGCTGGGGTGAGCCGGTCCTGGAGGGGCGCGCCGCCGCGGTGGCGGCCACCGTCGAGGAGCTCTCCGACCACCTCATCGGCCAGGACCCCTCGCGGATCGAGGACATCTGGACGGTGCTCTACCGCGGCGGCTTCTACCGGGGCGGCGGCATCCACATGAGCGCGCTCGCCGGGATCGACCAGGCGCTGTGGGACATCCGGGGCAAGGCGCTGGGCCTGCCGGTGCACGAGCTGCTCGGCGGCCGGGTGCGGGACCGGATCAAGGTCTACTCCTGGATCGGCGGTGACCGCCCGGCCGAGACAGCGCAGGCCGCCCGCGCCGTGGTCGACCGCGGTTTCACCGCGGTGAAGATGAACGGCACCGAGGAGCTGCAGTACCTCGACACCTGGGCCAAGGTCGACCAGTGCGTGGCCAACGTCGCCGCGGTGCGCGAGGCGGTCGGGCCGGACATCGGCATCGGGGTGGACTTCCACGGTCGCGTGCACCGGCCGATGGCCAAGGTGCTGCTGCGCGAGCTGGAGCCCCACCGGCTGATGTTCGTCGAGGAACCGGTGCTCTCCGAGCACCTCGACGACGTCGCCGACGTGCTGACGGGCTCGCCGATCCCGATCGCGCTGGGGGAGCGGTTGTACTCGCGGTGGGACTTCAAGTCGGTGCTGGCCTCCGGCGCGGTGGACATCGTCCAGCCGGACCCGTCGCACTGCGGTGGCATCACCGAGGCCCGCAAGATCGCGCACATGGCCGAGGCCCACGACGTGGCGCTGGCGCTGCACTGCCCGCTGGGGCCGATCGCGCTGGCCGCCTGCCTGCAGATTGACGCGGGTTGCTACAACGCCGCGATCCAGGAGCAGAGCCTGGGCATCCACTACAACACCTCCAACGACCTGCTCGACTACCTGGTCGACCCGGCGGTGTTCACCTACTCCGCCGGGCAGGTCGCGATCCCGACCGGCCCGGGGCTGGGCATCGAGATCAACGAGGAGTACGTGGCCGAGCGCGCCGCCGAGGGCCACCGCTGGCGCAACCCGGTCTGGCGGCACGCCGACGGCTCTGTGGCGGAGTGGTGAGCGCGATGACCGGGACCGCCACCGCGGCGCGGGCCACCACCGCCTCCCGCGCCCGCGTGCTCATCGCGGTGCTGCTGTTCGGCACCGTCGTGATCAACTATCTGGACCGCTCGAACCTGTCGATCGCGTTGCCCGCGATCGCCGAGGAGATGGAGCTGTCCACCGCCCAGCAGGGGTTGCTGCTCTCGGCGTTCGGCTGGACCTACGCGGCGGTGCAGATTCCCGGCGGCTGGTTGGTGGACCGGATCCGGCCGCGCGTGCTCTACCCGCTGTGCCTGGTGCTGTGGTCGCTGGCGACGCTGTTCATGGGCATGGTCGGGGGGTTCGTCGCGCTGATCGTGCTGCGGCTGATGGTCGGTGCGTGCGAGGCACCGGCGTACCCGATCAACAGCCGGGTCGCTGCGGTGTGGTTCCCGGAGCGGGAGCGCGCCACCGCCATCGGCTTCTACACCTCCGGGCAGTTCATCGGTCTGGCGCTGCTGACCCCGGTGCTGTCCTGGTTGCAGGCGGCGGTGTCCTGGCACTGGGTCTTCATCCTGACCGGCCTGGTCGGGATCGCCTGGGGCGCGGTCTGGTACTTCGGCTACCGCGAGCCCCGCGAGTCGCGGGCCAACGCCGCCGAGGTCGAGCTGATCCGCTCCGGCGGCGGCCTGGTCGACCTGGTCGACGAGCAGCCGCGGCGGGCCCGGATCACCCGCGGCGACCTCGCCACGGTGCTCGGGCGGCGCAAGCTGTGGGGCATCTACCTGGGCCAGTTCTGCCTGACCTCGACGCTGTGGTTCTTCCTCACCTGGTTCCCGACCTACCTGGTGGACTACCGCGGGATGGACTACATCAAGTCCGGGTTCCTGGCCTCGCTGCCGTTCGTGGCCGCGCTGGTCGGGGTGCTGGCCTCCGGCCTGGTGTCGGACTTCCTGTTGCGGCGGGGCGCGTCGCTGGGCTTGGCCCGCAAGGCGCCGATCATCATCGGGCTGCTGCTGAGCACGCTGATGGTGGGGGCGGGCTTCACCGACTCCACGGCGCTGGTGATCGCGTTCCTGTCGGTGGCGTTCTTCGGCAACGGGCTGGCCTCGATCACCTGGTCGCTGGTCTCGGCGCTGGCGCCGGAACGGCTGCTCGGGCTCACCGGTGGGATGTTCAACTTCATCGGCAACCTGTCCTCGATCGCGACGCCGATCGTGATCGGCTTCCTGGTCACCGAGGACAGCTTCACCCCGGCCTTCGGCTACATGACCGTGGTGACTGTCGCGGGCATCCTGTCCTACGTCCTGCTCGTCGGCCGGGTGGAGCGGGTCGCCGAGCGCTGACCAGGAGGTCTGGGGCCCCGCGCGGGCCCCGGACCCGGGTGTCAGCCGAGGGGCCCGCCGGTGAGGGCCTGCGGTGCGGTCAGCGCGCTGAGCTGCTCGTCGGTCAGCAGTCGCCGTTCCCGCACCAGCTCCAGCGCGGGACGGCCGGTGCGGTGCGCCTCCATCGCGATGGTGCACGCGGTCTCGTGGCCGAGGGCGGGGCTCAGCGCGGTCACCAGGCCAGCGGAGGTGGCGACCATGCCCGCCAGGTGCTCGCGGTGGGCGGTGATGCCGCGCACGCAGTGCTCGGTGAGCACGCCGACCGCGGCGGTCAGGTGGTCGAGGCCCGCGGTCAGGGCCCGCGCGATGATCGGCTCGAAGGCGTTGAGCTGCAGCTGCCCGCCCTCCGCGGCGAGGGTGACGGTGACGTCGTTGCCGATGATCTCGAACGCGACCTGGTTGACGACCTCGGGGATGACCGGGTTGACCTTGCCGGGCATGATCGACGACCCGGCCTGCCGGGCGGGCAGGGTGATCTCGCCGAACCCGGCCTGCGGGCCGGAGGAGAGCAGCCGCAGGTCGTTGCAGATCTTGGAGGTCTTCACCGCGACCCGCTTCAGGACTCCGGACAGCTGCACGAAGACGCCGACGTCCTGGGTGGCCTCGATGAGGTCGGGCGCGGAGACCAGCGTCGGAATGCCGGTCAGCTCGCGCAGGCGCGCCACGGCGAGCTCGCGGTAGCCGGGGCGCGCGTTGAGCCCGGTGCCGATCGCCGTGCCGCCCAGGTTGAGCTCGTGCAGCAGCAACCGGGCCTCGGCCAGGCGCTGCTCGTCCTCGCCGAGCGTGGCGGCGAACGCGCCGAACTCCTGCCCGAGCGTCATCGGGACCGCGTCCTGCAGCTGGGTGCGGCCCATCTTGAGGATGTCGGCGAACTCCACGGCCTTGGCGGCGAACGCCTCCCGCAACCCGGCGAGCGCGGCCAGCAGCTCGGCGAGGTGGCTGTCCAGCGCGAGCTTGACGGCCGTGGGGTAGACGTCGTTGGTGCTCTGGCCCAGGTTCACGTGGTCGAGCGGGTGGAGCGCGGAGTGGTCGCCGCGGTCGTGGCCGAGCAGCTCCAGGGCGCGGTTGGCGATGACCTCGTTGGCGTTCATGTTCGTCGAGGTCCCGGCCCCGCCCTGGACGAGGTCGACGACGAACTGGTCGTGCAGCTGGCCGCCCCTGATCTCGGCGCAGGCCTGCGCGATGACGTCGGCCCTGGTCTGGTCGAGGGCGCCGACCTGCGCGTTGGCGCTGGCCGCGGCCTGCTTGACCGCCGCCAGCGCGTTGATCAGGTGCGGGCGGTCGGCCAGGGTCTCCCGCGTGATGGGGAAGTTGACCAGGGCGCGCGCGGTGTGGGCGCCGTAGTAGGCGTCCGCGGGCACGCTGATCTCGCCGAGCATGTCGCTTTCGGTGCGCGTCGAGGCGTGGGACATCGTCGTCCTTCTCGGGAGAGGTGGTGTCAGGGGGTGTGGTGGGCGGTCGCGCCGTCGCTGCTCGGTTCGCTGGCGAGCAGGCGGGTGAGGTAGTCCTCGCGCTTCGGGGGCCACACGTTGAGCAGCTCGGTGAACTGGTCGGCGAGGTCGTCCACCCAGTCACCGCCGGGGACCGCGGCGGGGTGGGCGTGGTTGCTGTGGTGAGCAGTCACTGCTGGCCCCTTCCCGCTGGTGGTCGTGGTACGGATCGGCGGTGCCACGGATCCAGCGTGGGCCAGGCAGCGACTTTCTGTCCAGTAGAGGTTTCAGGACCAATGCATCGGAATGATCTATGCAGCGAGCTCAGGCGCGGTGCACGACCTGGCCGCCCACCAGGGTCAGGACCGTGCGGGCGGCGCTGACCTGGCCCCCGGACAGGATCGGCCGGTCCAGCAGTGCCAGGTCGGCGAGCATGCCGGGCGCGATCCGCCCGACTTCGCCCTCGGCGTGGTTGGCGTGCGCGGAGCCCGCGGTGTAGGCCTCGAGCGCGACCCGCAGGTCGATCGCCTGGGCTGGCTCCAGGGGGACGGTCAGCGCCTCCTCGCCGACCGCGTGCGGGTCCTCCGGCGGCCCGAGCCGGGTCGCGGCGGTGTGGACCGCCCACAGCGGGTTGGGGTCGGTGACGGGCCAGTCGCTGCCCATCGCCAGGCGCGCGCCCGCCCGGTGGAGGTCCCCGAAGGGGAAGTGGTGCGGCTGCCTGCCGGGTCCGAGCAGGGGCAGCTTGCGCTCCACGATCTCCTTGTCCCGCCGTGCCCACAGCGCCTGGATGTTGGCGGTGGCGCCGAGCTCGGCGAAGCGCGGGACGTCCTCCGGCGCCACGACGTCGAGGTGCGCGATCTGGTGCCGGTTGTCATGACCGGGGTTGGCCTCGCGGGCGGCTTCGAGCGCGTCGAGGCACTCGCGCACCGCGCGATCACCCACGGCGTGCAGGTGGACCTGGAACCGGCGGCGGTCGAGCTCGGCGCAGATCTGCTGCAGCTGCCCGGGGTCGATGAACGACATCCCGGTGGACGAGCCGTGGTGGGCGCTGCCTGCGTAAGGCTCCAGCATCGCGCCGGTGCAGTTCTCGCACACCCCGTCCTGCATGATCTTCACCGAGGTGGCGCGGAACCGGCCTGCGCTGCTGGTGGCCCGCTTCTCCTCCAGCGCGGCGATCTGGTCGAGACCCTGGTCGGCCGACCACCACAGCGCGCCCACGACGCGGGCGGTGAGGCGTCCGTCGCGGGCGAGGGCGCGGTAGGCCGGGAGCGGGTCGGGCAGCCCCCACAGCGAGCCGACGCAGGCGTCCTGCCAGCCGGTGACGCCCAGCGAGTGGAGGTGGGACTGCGCCGCCAGCAGCGCCGATTCCACGAACTCGGCGGTGATCGGCGGCAGCAGCGAGGTCACGAGGTCACCCGCGCTCTCCACGAGCACGCCGGTCGCGCGGCCGTGGTGGTCGCGGTTGATCCGGCCGTTGCGCGGATCGGGGGTGGTGTCGTCGACCCCGGCCAGCTCGAGGGCCCGGCTGTTCGCCCAGACACCGTGGCCGTCGTGGCTGACGAACACCGCGGGGCGGTCGGGCAGGACCTCGTCCAGGAAGTCCCGGTGCGGCAGGCCGCCGGGGAAGGTGTCGCCGAACCAGCCGTTGCCGCGGATCCACTCGAGGTCGGGGTGCGCGGCGGCGTAGCAGCGGATCGCCTCCCGGTACCGCTCCGGCGAGTGGGGCAGGCCGGACAGGTCGCAGGTCAGCAGCTGGACGCCAGCGGCGAGCGGGTGGACGTGCGCGTCGGTGAACCCGGGGAGGAGGGTCGCGCCCCCCGCGTCGACCACCTCGGTGCGCGGTCCGGCGAGGTGCGCGAGGGGCTCGCGGTCCACCGCGCTGATGCGGCCACCGGTGACCGCGACGGAGGTCGCGCCGGGCACCCCGGAGAAGACCTCGGCGTTGACGATGACGAGTTCGGGGGTGGTCACTGCGCCTCCTGGGGAGTTCGGGTGCGGCGTGCGATGGGCAGGAACAGCCCGCCGGAGACGACGAGCCCGACGAACCAGGCCAGGTCGATGCCGCCCAGCGCCTCGGCGACCGGTCCGGTGTAGAACGACAGCACGGCGAAGGGCACCTGCACGGCGAGCCCGACGAGGTACACGGCCAGCGCCGGGACGTTCCACGTCCCGTAGGGACCTCCGTCGGCGGCGAAGAACGCGCCGACGTCGTAGTGCCCCTGCTGGACGATGAAGTAGTCGACGAGGTTGATGGCCGACCACGGGATGAGCACGTAGAGCAGCGTCGTGATGAAGTTGGTGAACGAGGTGATGAACCCGTCGGTGGCGGCCAGCGCGACCACCGCGCCGACGACGTGCACGAGCCCGGAGGTGACCAGTCGCCCGCGCAGCGCGGGGATCCAGCCCGACCGGAACGTCTGCACGAGGGTCAGCGCGTTGAGCGTGGCGCAGTAGACGTTGCCGGCGTTGCTGAGCCCGGAAGCCAGCGCGAACCCGATCAGCACGATCGTCGCGAGGTCACCGGTGAGCGCGCCGAGCCCGCCCATCACGTCGTCGCCGTGCGACACCACGCCGATGAGGCAGCCGAGGGCCATGACCACGAGCGTGCTGAGCACGGAACCGCCGTAGGTGGCCCAAAATGCCGGTTTCGCACCGGACCTCGCGGGCAGGTAGCGGGAGTAGTCCGACACGTAGGGCGCGTAGGCGATCTGCCAGACCGCGCCAACCGCGATCATCGAGACGAAGCCGGTTGCGGTGAAGTGCCCGGACGAGAGGCTGTCGGTGGGCACCCCGGAGGCCAGGATCCACCCCGCGGACAGCAGCACCAGCAGTCCGATGACCACTGCGCCCAGCGTGATGACCGCCTTGATCAGGCGCAGGCCGAAGACGGTGATGACCATGCTGGCGACGGTGGCGCCGATGATCGTCGCCGCCGGGTCGACCGAGGGGAACGCGCTCCGCAGGGACTGGGCGCCGACGATGAGGTTGGAGATGAAGAAGCCCGCGAACATCACGGTGGCCACGAGCACGACCAGGGCCGCGCCCTTGGTGCCGAACTGCGCGCGGGCCTGGATCATCTGCGGGACGCCGAGCCGGGGGCCCTGGGAGGCGTGCAGGGCCATGAAGACCCCGCCGACCAGGTTGCCGACCACGATCGCCACCACCGCCCACCCGAAGGGCAGCGCGAAGACGGTCGTGGCCAGCGCGCCGGTCACGACGGTGAGGGGCAGCATGTTGACGCCCAACCAGATGCCGAACACCC
Organism: Saccharopolyspora sp. NPDC000359; assembly: GCF_040300525.1. NCBI lineage: Bacteria > Bacillati > Actinomycetota > Actinomycetes > Pseudonocardiales > Pseudonocardiaceae > Saccharopolyspora > Saccharopolyspora sp. NPDC000359. Next base: position 31,697 of record NZ_JBEPDU010000037.1, read on the forward strand.
CGAGCGCCGAACCGGTGCGCTCCGCGTCGGGGATGGGGCCGATGGTGTGGCGCTCGATCAGGGCTGGGGAGGATTCGCCGACGGCGTCGGCGGAGTGCGTGTCGCTCGTGATGGCCACGGCGGAATCCCTTTCGCACGACGGGTGGGGCGGTGTTCGGAGGGGGAGTGGCGGAGCGTTGCGGCCGCGGAACGTGTGGTGCCTGGGCCGATCGTGGGTCCACTATTGGAGTTCACCGGGCGCGGATAAAGCGGATATTTCCGTGGTTCTGCATCGGCTCAGCTGATCCAGGCGGCTGTTCGTGCGCGCGCCGGTGCACCCGGCGAACGGGTCATCTCCGCCGCTGGGTCCAGCCTGCACCGACCGCTCGCACACGAGGGCGCGGTCCGAGGATTCACTTGTACTGCAGGTCAATTCGCGTGAAGGTCCACAGTGGTCTCAGTGAGCGTACCGGGTGCGGCACAGCTCCCGGAACTCCTGCGCCCGCCGGGTGAGGCGGACGCCGTGCATTGAGGCCACCACGACGTTCAGCGGCGGGATGTCGTCGGTCAGCGCCAGCGTTACGGCTCGCGCCCCCGCGTAGGTGGTCTCGGTCGACGGGCGCTGGTTGAGCAGTGCGAAGCCGTGGCCGTGTGCGACGAAGGCGCGGACGGTCTCGAAGCCACTGGTGCGGTGACGGATCGGTGGCTGCACGCCCGCGTCGCTGAGCACCGACTGCAGGTACTCGCGGCTGTGCGGCAGGTCCAGCAGCACCATCGGCTCGTCGGCCAGCTCCTGCAGCGAGACCTCGGGGGGTTCCCGCCGCGCCAGCCAGTGGTCCTCGGGGACGAGGACGTAGGGGGACGCGGTGCCCACGACCTCCCGGTCGATGTCGTCGCCCAGGTCGTAGCCGTACAGCAGGGCGATCTCCGTCTCGCCCGAGCGCAGCGCGGCCTTGAGCGCTCGGTGCTCGCCTTCGCGCAGGGACACCTGGACCTTCGGGTGCTTGGCCTCGAACTCCGCGAGCAGGCCGGGCAGCCGGAACGGCGCGAGCGTGGTGAAGCAGCCGACCGTCAGCGGTCCGACCAGGTCGGTGCCGGACTGCCGGGCGGTCTCGACCAGTTCCGCGCCGTGCGCGAGGAAGTCCAGCACCCGCCGGTAGAACGCCTCGCCCGCCGTGGTCAGGCTGAGCCCGCGGGCGTGGTGGCGCAGCAGGAACTGCACGCCCATCTCCTTCTCCAGCTGCGCGATCGCGGTCGACACCGCCGACTGGGAGACCATCAGCTCCTTCGAGGCGGCGGTCATGCTGAGGTGCCGGGCCGCGGCCTCGAAGTAGCGCAGCTGCACGAGGGTGAAGGAGGGCTCGTTCATGGGTGCGTCCTGTCGGGTGGGTGCGGGGTTCTCGGCGTGGGTCGTCCGCTCATCTCACGCGACCGGTGGCCTGCCACGCGTACTCGGTGAGCAGGTGCTCGGCGGTGCTGCGCTCGACCGAGGTGTTGTTGCTCATCAGGTGCAGGCCGAGGCCGTCCTCCAGCGCCACCAGCGTCTCGGCGATCTCGCGCACCGGCCGGGACAGCGTGAACTCGCCCGTGGCGCGCCCGACCTCCAGCACCGACCCGTAGAGCGCGACCTCCCGGTCGTACAGGCCGGTCATGAGCGCGGCGTGTGCCGAGCTGCGGTCGGCGAGCTCGTGCATCTCGTAGAGCACGCAGGCGACTTCGTCGTCCCGCCCGGACGGCAGGCCGGTCTGGATGGCCGCGGCGAGCTTGTGCTCCGCGCTCCGGGCCGCCTCGACGGTGTCGGCCCGGTGCCGGTAGAAGCGGTCGGCCACCGTGCGGTGCACGTCGAACATCAGCTCGGCCAGCTCCGGGTAGTGGTAGAGCACCGAGCCCGGGGAAACGCCCGCTTCCGCCGCGATGTCCCGGATGCGCACCTTGTCGCGGCCGTGCTCGTTGATCGCCCGCAGCGCCGCGTCGATGAACTGCTCCCGGCGTGCCTGCTGCGTCCTGGTCCGTGTCACGTTCGCCATTATTGATTCCCTGGTTCAAATTTTGCAATCTACTCGCGAGCTATTGACATGGGTATTTGCCGAAGCTTTGAATCTGCGTTCAAAGTTTCCCGCGAACAGGAGAGCCATGTCGGCAATGACTTACGAGCAGTGGCGCGAGGCCGCCGCGGGGATCACCCCGCGCACCGCGGCCTTCGTCGGCGGCGAGTTCACCGCAGCGCTCGACGGCCGCACCTTCCCGACCACCAACCCGGCCACCGGCCGCACCCTGGCCGAGGTCGCCGAGTGCGGCGCCGCCGACGTCGACGCCGCGGTGTCGGCCGCCCGGAAGTGCTTCGAATCCGGCGCCTGGTCCGCCGCCGCCCCCGCCGAGCGCAAGCAGGTGCTGCTGCGCCTGGCCGACCTGATCGAGGAGCACCGCGTCGAGCTCGCCCTGCTCGACTCGATGGACATGGGCAAGCTCGTGACCGACGCCCACGAGATCGACGTGCCCGGTGCGGCGGGCCTGTTCCGCTGGTACGCCGAGGCGATCGACAAGTACTACGGCGAGATCGCGCCGACCGCGGCCGGGGACCTCGCCCTGGTGCGGCGCGTCCCGCTCGGCGTCGTCGGCGCGGTCGTGCCCTGGAACTTCCCGCTGGACATGGCCACCTGGAAGCTCGCACCCGCGCTGGCCGCCGGGAACTCGGTGGTGCTCAAGCCCGCCGAGCAGTCCCCGCTGTCGGCGCTGCGGCTGGCGGAACTGGCCGCGGAGGCCGGGCTGCCGGACGGGGCGCTCAACGTCGTCCCCGGCCACGGCGAGACCACCGGCCGCGCGCTGGGCCTGCACCCCGACGTCGACTGCATCGCCTTCACCGGGTCGACCGCGGTGGGCAAGCTGTTCCTGCGCTACGCCGCCGAGTCCAACCTCAAGCAGGTGTGGCCGGAGTGCGGTGGGAAGAGCCCCAACGTCGTCTTCGCCGACAGCGACCTGGACGCGGCCGCCGACGCGGCGTGCGCGGGCATCTTCTTCAACCAGGGCGAGGTCTGCTCGGCCAACTCGCGGCTGCTCGCCGCCCGCGAGATCAAGGACGAGCTGGTCGCCCGGATCGCCGAGCGGGCCGCGGCCTACGCGCCCGGCGACCCGCTCGACCCGGCGAGCCGGATGGGGCCGCTGGTCGACCTCACCCAGGCCGAGCGGGTCGCCGAGTTCATCGCGGCCGGCAGGCGCGAGGCCAACCTGGTCACCGGTGGAGGTCGGCGGGACTGCTTCGTGGAGCCGACGGTCTTCGACGACGTCGCACCGGGATCGCGCATCGAGCGCGAGGAGATCTTCGGACCGGTGCTGTGCGTGACCGCCTTCGACGACGAGGCGGACGCGGTCCGGCTGGCCAACGACAGCCGCTACGGCCTGGCCGCGTCGGTGTGGACCGCGGACCTGTCCCGCGCCATGCGGGTCTCCGACGCGCTGCGCGCCGGAACCGTCTCGGTCAACACCGTCGACGCGCTGAGCCCGCTGACCCCGTTCGGCGGCTTCGGCCAGTCCGGGTACGGGCGCGACCTCTCGCCGCACGCGATCGAGAAGTTCACCGGACTGAAGACCACCTGGATCAAGTACTGACGGTCCTCCGGGCCACCAACACCGACAACGCAGGGAGCACCATGTCCGCCCACACCACCACCCTCGAAGAGCTGGCGAAGCGCCACCTGGTCATGAACTTCACCCCGGCGGCGAAGTACCGCGAGGCCAACCTGCCGATCTTCGTCCGCGGCGAGGGTTGCCACGTCGAGGACGAAGCGGGCAAGCGCTACTTCGACGGCCTGGCCGGGCTGTTCTGCACCCAGCTCGGCTACTCGCACGGCACCGAGATCGGCGAGGCCATCGCCCGGCAGATGGGCGAGCTGCCCTTCCAGACCACCTGGAGCTCCGCGCACCCGCCCGCGGCGAAGCTGGCCGCCGCCCTGGCCGAGCTCGCGCCGGGCGAGCTGAACCGGGTGTTCTTCACCTCCAGCGGCTCGGAGTCCAACGAAGCCGCGATCAAGCTGGCCCGGCAGTACCACATCAGTCGCGGGGAGCCCGAGCGCCGGAAGTTCATCGCCCGCCGGGTCGCCTACCACGGCACCAGCTTCGGCGCGATGTCGCTCAACGGCATGGTGCAGGTGCGCAAGATGTTCGAGCCGTTGATGTCCGGCGTCCGGCACGTGTCCAACACCAAGCGGTACCGGCGCCCCGACCAGGAGACCGAGGCCGCGTTCACCGCGTTCCTGCTGGACGAGCTCGAATCGCTGGTCCTGCAGGAGGGGCCGGACACCGTCGCCGCGGTGATCATGGAGCCGCTGCAGAACGCCGGTGGCAGCCTCACCCCGCCCGCGGGCTACTTCCAGGGCGTGCGCGAGATCTGCGACCGGCACGGGATCCTGCTGATCGCCGACGAGGTGATCACCGGTTTCGGTCGGCTCGGCGCCTGGTTCGGCTCGACCCACTACGGTTTCCAGCCCGACATCATCACCTTCGCCAAGGGCATCGCCTCGGCCCACGTGCCGCTGGGCGGGGTGATCGCCGACGACCGGATCATCGAGACCGTCCTGGACGGGCCGGCCGGCATGTACAACCACGCGCTCACCTACGGCGGGCACCCGGTCGCGTGCGCCGCGGCGCTGGCCAACCTGGACATCATGCGCAGGCTGGACGTGCTGGGCAACGTCGCGGCCACCAGCTCGACGTTCGCCGCCGAGCTCGAACGGCTCCGCGCGATCCCGATCGTCGGGGACATCCGCGGCGACGGCTTCCACCGCAGCGTGGAGCTGGTCACCGACCGGGCGGCGAAGTCCTGGGCCGCGGACCGGCTGCCCTCCGCCGAGTTCGTCGACCAGCACCTGGCCCCGGCCGCCGTCGAGGCGGGCGTGCTCTGCCGACTGGCCGTCGACTCCGAGGGCAACCCGCTGCTGCAGCTGTCCCCGCCGCTGGTCGCCGACGGCGCGGCCATCGGCGAACTGGTCGGGCTGGTGGAGCAGACCCTCACCCGCGCCGTCGCCTCGAGTGGGCTGCGTTGAGCGGGCTCGACAACCGTGCCGGGATCGCCCGGTCGGCGGCGGCGCCGACCGGGCACGGCCTCAAGCGCGTGCTGGGCCTGCCCTCGCTGTTCCTCTTCGGGCTGGCCTACATGGTCCCGCTCGCCGCCTTCACCACCTACGGGATCGTCACCGACGTGACGCGGGGCCACCTGCCCACCGCGTTCCTCGTCACGCTGGTCGCCATGACCTTCACCGCGCTGGCGTACGCCAACATGGTGCGCGCCTACCCGGTGGCGGGATCGGCCTACACCTACACGCAGCAGACCTTCGGCCCCGCCGCGGGATTCCTCACCGGCTGGGCGCTGCTGCTGGACTACATCTTCCTGCCCACGATCAGCTACATCGTCATCGGGCTCTACCTGGGCATCGCGATCCCGGCGGTGCCCGGGTGGGTCTGGGTGGTGCTGGCGATCCTGGTCGTCACCGGGTTGAACGTCCTCGGCATCAAGCTGGTGACCGGCATGAATATGGTGCTGGTGGGCGCGCAGGGGGTGTTCATCGCGACGTTCCTGGCGATGAGCTTCCTGACCGTGTCCGGGCGCGCGGAACCGGTGGACCTGCTCGCGCCGTTCTACAGCGCGGACTTCTCGCTCAGCGCGGTCGTCGCCGGGTCGGCTGTGCTCTGCCTGTCGTTCCTGGGCTTCGACGCGATCTCCACCCTCTCCGAGGAGGCGCGGGAACCGCGGAAGACGATCCCGCGGGCGATCATCCTGTGCACGGTCTTCTGCGGGCTGCTGTTCGTGCTGATGTCCTGGGTGGGCCACCTGGTCCACCCGGACTGGCGGAGCTTCACCGACCCGGACTCGGCCTCGGTCGAGGTGATGGCCAGCGCTGGCGGGGACTTCCTGGCGGCCCTCTTCACCGCCGCCTACGTCGCGGCCTGCTTCGCCTCCGCGATGGCCGCGCAGAGCGCGGTGTCCCGGATCCTGTTCTCCATGGGGCGGGACGGCACGCTGCCCGGCCGCGTCTTCGCCCGCATCCACCCGAAGTACCGGACCCCGCACCTGGCCACCCTGGTGGTGGGCGTGATCTCGCTGCTGGCCTGCGTCATGTCGCTGGACCAGGCCGCCGCGCTGGTGAGCTTCGGTGCCCTGATCGCCTTCACCTTCGTCAACCTGAGCGTCATCAAGCACTACGCGGTCGGCGAGGGGCGGCGCCGGGGCGCGGACTTCGCCCGCTACGTGCTCAACCCCGGCATCGGGGTGGCGCTGACGGTGTGGCTGTGGACCTCGCTGTCACCGCTGACCTTCGTCATCGGCCTGAGCTGGGTGGCGGTCGGCTTCCTCCAGCTGCTCCGGCTCACCCGGGGATTCCGGCGACCGGCGCCCACCATGAGCGGTGAGCCAGGTGCGGGCTGAGTGGTGGTGCCGCGGTTCCGGGGCCCCGCCGCGCGGTGCCCCGGAACCATTTGATCACGCGAAACCAGCGGTGTTGTGCGGGGCGTAGGCCTCTTCCAGGTACGCCGCTTCGGCGTCGTCGAGGGTCACGTCCACGGCGGCGACCGCGTCCTGCAGGTGCGCCAGCTTGGTCGCGCCCACGATCGGCGCGGAGACCACCGGGTTGCGCAGGACCCACGCCAGCGCGACCTGCGCGGCCGAGACCCCGCGCTTGCCCGCGAGCTCCTGCACCCGCTCGACGATCGTGCGGTCGCTGTCCAGGTACAGGGTCTTGCCGAACTCGTCGGTCTCGGACCGCGCCGTCGAGGCGTCCCACGGGCGGGTCAGCCGCCCCCGGGCCAGCGGGCTCCACGGGATCGACCCCACGCCCTGGTCGGCGCAGAACGGCAGCATCTCCCGCTCCTCCTCGCGGTAGAGCAGGTTGTAGTGGTTCTGCATGCTGACGAACCGCGTCCAGCCGTGGCGCTCGGCGGTGAACTGGGCCTTGGCGAACTGCCAGGTGTGCATCGAGGAGGCTCCGATGTAGCGGGCCTTGCCCGCCTTCACCACGTCGTGCAGCGCCTCCATGGTCTCCTCGATGGGCGTCTCGGGGTCCCACCGGTGGATCTGGTAGAGGTCGACGTGGTCGGTGCCGAGGCGGCGCAGGCTGTTGTCGATCTCGGTCATGATCGCCCGGCGCGACAGCCCGGCGCCGTTCGGTCCGGGGCGCATCCGCATCCGCACCTTGGTGGCGATGACGACGTCCTCGCGCCGCGCGAAGTCCTTCAGCGCGCGGCCGACGATCTCCTCGCTGGAGCCGTCCGAGTAGACGTTGGCCGTGTCGAAGAAGTTGATCCCGGCCTCGATCGCGGCTCGGATGATCTCCCGGCTCGGCTCCTCCGGGAGTGTCCAGGCGTGGGAGCCGCGGTCCGGCTCGCCGAAGCTCATGCAGCCCACGCAGACCGACGAGACCTCCAGCCCGGTCGTTCCAAGTCGGGTGTAGCGCATGGTCGTCCTCCAGTTGTGCGGAAGTGCTGATCCAGTACCTACCGCTGAGCGGCCCGCGGTTCAACTCGCTGGTGACCCCGGTGGGGAATGCGCTTGACTTCGGCCGCGAGACCTGCGCCGCCCCCGGTGCGGGCGTGCACGTGCGAGGCGTTCCGCAGCGGCGGCGGTCGCGACGGGCATACCGCGCGATTCGGGCGGCACATACGTCTGGTTTGGACCGGTGGGGCGGGGGAAGTCGACCAGTGGTGCGAAGTCGCCGGTTCGATCCGATGTGGACGATCTCCGGATCGCCGTCAACCCCGGGCAGGAACGTCGACCTATGAGTAATGCCACTCTCGTCGGCGCGTTCGTGGACGTGCGTGGACAGCGCAGGCAAGGTGGCCGGTGGAATGGCGCCGCGCTTCGACGTGCTGGCGCCGCTTGGAAGGCGTCGCGGGAGGTACCCCACCATGACCGAACCGAGCCGGGCCGAGTCGGCGGGCGAAGACCCCGTGCGCGGGGAGAACCCCGAGCAGGCGGGCGAGTCGCAGGCCGAGGAGACCCAGCACGGGCCCGCCAAGGGGACCGAGCGCGCCTCGGCGGAGGAGTCGCCTGCCGCGGCTGAGGAGACCCGGCCTGAGGCGGCGGAGGAGGCTCCCGCCGGGCCCGAGGAGGCCCAGCCTGAGGCGGAGGAGGAAGCTCCCGCCGCCCCGAACCGCGGGGGCAGGAAGAAGCTGCTGGTCGGGCTCGGCAGCGGTCTGGTCGTGGGCGTCGTCGCCGGGATGGCGGTCGCCGGGATCGCCAAGCCGGACTTCCTCGTCGGGCCGGGCAAGCCGGACGACCGGGCTTCCGCGGTCACCGCGGCGCTGGCCAGCAAGAACGCCACCGGGCTGGCGGACAACTCGTGCCGCAGCACCGACGGCCAGCTGGCCCCGCAGCTGCCGCCGCAGGCGTTGCAGCTCATCCAGTCCGCCAAGCAGACGGGCCCGACCCACCGCTCGCTGGACAGCGAGGCCCTGGCCCCGGTGGACCTCACCCTCACCGCGCAGGGCCAGACCCAGACCCTCCCGATCGACGTCGTGCTCGGCGTGACCGACGGCGAGTGGTGCATGAAGGGCATCGCCGACCGCCAGCAGCAGTAGCGGGCCGCTCCGGCTCCGCTCGCCGCGCGCGCTTACCGTGTGCGCGTGGAACGACGCCAGCTCGAGTACTTCCTCGCCGTGGTGGACCACGGCGGGTTCACCGCGGCGGCTGCCGCCCTGCACGTGGCGCAGCCGTCGCTGTCGCACTCGGTCAAGGTGCTGGAGCGGGAGCTGGGTGCGGAGCTCTTCCACCGGCTTCCGCGCAGCGTGCGGCTCACCGCCGCCGGTTCCGCGCTGGTCGACTTCGCACGCCGGGCACTGCGCGAGATGGAGACCGGGCGGGCCGCGGTGCGCGAGGTGGCCGGGCTGATGGCCGGCAGGCTGGACCTGGTCACGCTCCCGACGCTGGCGCTGGACCCGCTGGCCCGGGCGATCGGCCGGTTCCGCGCCCGCCACCCGCAGGTCCGGGTGCGGCTGCACCAGCCGGAGTCCGAGGAGGACGTGCGCGCCGCCGTGCGCACCGGGCGGGCCGAGCTCGGCCTCGCCGACGCGGTGCCGCGCCCGGCCGACGACCTGGAGAGCACCCCGATCGGCGAGCAGGAGCTCGTCATCACGCTGCCGCCGGGCAGCACCCCGCCGCCGGACGGGCGGATGACCGTCGAGGAGCTGCTCACCAGGGAGGTGGTGACCGGCTTCGAGGGCACCCTGGTGCGCGACATCCTGCGCGCGGAAGCCGAACGCCGCGGAACCGAGCTCAACGTCGTGGTGGAGGTGGGGCACCGCGAATCGGCGCTGCACCTGGTGGTGGCCGGTGCCGGGTGCGCGGTGTTGCCCCGCCCGCTGGCCCGGCTCGCCGAGCTGGAGGGCGCGGTGCTGTGCTCGGTGCAACCCGTGCTGAACCGCCGCATCGACCTGTTCCGCCGCCCGGGGAAGCTGTCCCCCGCCGCGCAGGCGTTCCTGGACCTGCTCGCATAGTCGGCCTCTATCGCTGGACGTGAAATTCGGTATTGGCGTCGATGAGTGGGGTGGTTTCCAATCGTCGGCATGAGCCACACCACTGGTCGCCCCGCCGATCCGCGCCCGAAGGTCGTCACCCTCGGCACCGCAGGAGGACCCCGCTGGTGGGCGGGCGCGGACGCGGGCAAGCGCGCGGGCATCGCCACGGCCGTCCTCGTCGGCGACCGCACCTACCTCGTCGACGCCGGGCACGGCGTGGGGCGGCAGTTGAACCTCGCTGGTGTCCCGATCAGCTCGCTGCGCGCGGTGTTCCTCACCCACCTGCACTCCGACCACACCGTCGACCTGGCCAGCCTGGCGATCTTCGGCATGTTCGCGTTGGCCGACGACCAGCCCCCGGTCCGGATCATCGGGCCGGGGGACAGGGGGGCGCTGCCGCCCGTCGCGCCCCGCGCGGTGGTGCCGCCCTCCCCGGTGTTCCCCGACCACCCGACCCCGGGCACGGCGGCGATGTTCCACCACCTGATGGCCGCGCACGCCACCGACCTGAACGACCGGGTGCTCGACGCGCTGCGGCCCAGCCCGCTCGACCGCTTCCACGCCGAGGACATCCGCATCCCCGAGGGCATCGGCTACCACCCGAACGACAACCCGACCCCAGAAGGCGTGCCGCCGTTCGAGGTCTACGCGGACGACCTGGTCACCGTCACCGCCACCCTCGTGCGCCACCCGCCGATCGCCCCGGCGTTCGCCTTCCGCTTCGACACCGCGCACGGTTCGGTCACCATCTCCGGGGACACCGCGCCGTGCGAGAACCTGGTCCGCCTCGCCCGCGGCACCGACCTGCTGCTGCACGAGGCGATCGACTTCGACTGGGTGCACCGCACCTACGCGGGCGGCGGTCCGACCGCGCAGGCCTCGATCGACCACCACACCAAGTCCCACACCAGCCCGGACCAGGCGGTGGACATCGCCAACGCCGCGGGCGCCGCAGCGCTCGCCCTGCACCACCTGGTGCCCGGCACCGCGCCCCGGTCGGTGTGGGAGGCCGCCGCGGCACGGTGCCACGGCACCTTCCTCGTCCCCGACGACCTCGACGTGCTGCACGTCGGCGCGCTCCGCGCCGCGGGTGGAGAGGTGGTCGCACCGTGAGCCAGCAGACCGCCGCCACTCGCCGGTCCACATCGGACAGCCTGAACACCAGGGAGATGCGCCGGATCCTGGCGTCCAGCTTCATCGGCAGCGCCATCGAGTTCCACGACTTCATCCTCTACGCGACCGCCGCCAGCCTGGTGTTCGGCGAGCTGTTCTTCACCGGGATGCCACCCGCGGTGGGGCTGTTCGCCTCGTTCAGCACGCTGGCCGTCGGTTACGTCGCCCGACCGCTCGGCGGCGCGCTCTTCGGCCACTTCGGCGACCGCCTCGGCCGCAAGGGCGTGCTGATCCTGTCGATGCTGCTGATGGGGCTGGCCACCACCGCGATCGGCGTGCTGCCGACCAGCGCCCAGATCGGCGTCGCGGCACCCACCCTGCTGGTCGTGCTGCGGCTGGTGCAGGGCCTGGCCGTCGGTGGCGAGTGGGGTGGCGCGATGCTCGTAGCGCTCGAGCACGCCCCGTCGAAGCGGCGCGGGTTCGCGGCGAGCTTCGCCAACATGGGCGGGCCCGCCGGTGCCGTGCTCGCCACGCTCGTGGTGGCGGCGTTCTCCTCGCTGCCGGACGCGCAGTTCCTCAGCTGGGGCTGGCGGGTGCCGTTCCTGCTCAGCGCGGTGCTGATCGGGATCGGCCTGCTGATCCGGGTGAAGGTGGCCGAGACGCCGTTGTTCCTGGAGCTGGAGGACACGGCCGAGCGGCGGAAGATCCCGCTGCTGGAGGTCGTCACCCAGTACCCGCGCAACCTGGTGCTGGGCATCGTCGCCGGGATGAGCTCCTACACCGTGCAGGGCTTGATGACGGTGTGGGCGGTGGCGCACGTCATCGAGCTCGGCGTGGACCGCACCGGGGTGCTCACCGTCAAGGCGGTCGGGGCGGCGCTGACGATCGTCGGGATCTGGTTCGCCGCCCGGCTGTCCGACCGGTTCGGCCGCAAACCGGTGATGCTCGCCGGGATGGTCGCTGGGGCGGTGCTGGCCTACCCGATCACCCTGCTGCTGCAGACGGGTGCGCTGTGGGGGTTCGCGATCGGCCTCTTCCTGGCCAACGGCATCGTCCAGGGCGTCATCTTCGGACCGTTCGGCGCGTTCGTTGCCGAGCTCTTCCCCACCCGCATGCGCTACACCGGCGCGTCCCTGGCCTACCAGACGGCCTCCACCCTCGGCGCCGGGTTCACCCCGGTGATCGCCTCCGGGCTGGTGCTCGCCGCGGGCGGCGACCTGTGGTTGGTCGCGTTGGTCTGGGGACTGTCGTTCCTGGTCTCCGCGGCCTGCGTCCTGGCGGTCCGCGAGGGCCGCGGCACCAACCTCGCCGGGGAGCCCAAGTAGCGGACCGGGCAGCGCCGCCCCGGAAGGGGCCCTCCGCACGAGCCGAGCCTCCGGGACGGTGCTGCTCCTCCGCGCCTCGCTGGTCGACCTCACCCGGGTCCACCCGCCGCGACCTCAATGGAAATCAGACGTCTGGTTTCCATTGAGGTGATCTCAGCAAGCGCCCCGACACATCACCGGCGTGTCGGGTGCCCGACACGCCGGTGGTTACAGTTTCAGTTGAAACTGTAACCATCCCCACCCCTCCGACAACGCGTCACCACTCTTGCGCACCCGAAGTTTCGGCACTCACCTGGGGTTACAGTTTCAGTTGAAACTGTGGATCATCCGGCGACTCGCCTGTGCGAGTCCGGTGAGATCGCCTCGTTCAAATCGTGCGGACGGCGAGGAGTGGTGCCATGCGCGTGCATGGGACCTCGGCGGAGCCGTCGGGGTGTCGGCACCTGGTCGCGGACGCGGCGGGGTAGGCTTCTCGGTTGCACGTCGGGTGGTGGGGGCGAAGGTGTCCAGGCGGTTCAGGGTCGCGGTGTGGCGTTCGATGATGGAGGTCCACGCCGCGGTGCTCCGCGAGATCGAGGCCGATCTGGCGGACCGGCACGGCCTCTCGGTGAACGAGTTCGACGCGCTGATCAACATCCCCGCTGGCGGGGTCGGACTCCGCGAGCTCACCGACCGGGTCATCCTGAGCCAGAGCGCGCTCAGCCGCCTCGTCGACCGGCTCGAGACCAGGGGGCTCGTCGTCCGGGTCGGCGCGGTGGGCGACTTCCGCGCCGTGGACGTCGAGCTGACCGCGGAGGGCAGGAAGCTGGCGCGCAGCGCCGCCCGCACCAACGCGGCAGCGGTCGAGCGCGCGTTCGCCGACCGGCTCTCCGAGGCGGAACTGGAGTACCTGCACGAGGTGTTCTCCCGGATCCTGGGCGGTCAGGCCGAGGACTGAGCCGTGGGTGTGGTGGGTTCTCGGCGTCAGGCCGAGAACCCACCACTTGATCAGGTGGTCACCGGATCGTGCTCATCGGACGACGTGCCAGGAGTGGCCGTGGTCCAGGAAGCAGATGCCGTGCTGCCCCTGGTGGAAGTGCCCGTGGATCGCGTGGAAGCCCCAGCGGCCGTCGTTCCACCGGTGGTCCCAGCGGTCCGGGTGGTTCCAGTGGTCGCCGCGGCCGTCCACCCGCACCGCCGCGTGGCTGCTGGCGTCGGCCGAGCCGTGGCCCCGCACCTGGGCGGACGCCTGGCTGCTCGCCTCGGCCGAGCCGTGGCCCTGGGCCTGGGCGGACGCCTGGCTGTCGACGCGGACGGTGGTGTCCTGCCCCTGGGCGGAGGCTGCTCCGGCGATGCCGAGCGTGAGCGGGAGCGCCAACGCTCCCGCAGCCAGCACGCGATTGATCTTGCGCATCAGTAGTGCACCTCTTCGATCGACATGACCTTGTTGGTGGGTTTCGGATCTGGGTAGCTGGTCCACATCGTCCGCCCGGTGGGCACGAGACCCGCATGCTGATCTCGCACTCGCCTCAACCTCGACGCTCGAACGCCTAATCCCCGATGATCTGTGTTCTACGAGACGAAGTTCTTCCTTGCCGTGCACGATGTTTGGGCGAACAATCATGCGCCCGCATAGAAGTTCCATGCGTGTGCATTGATTCGGCATGGGCCCGCCGAGATGCGTGTGGCAGAAGTGCCGTCCGCGGGTCGAGCGAGTGGGGGAAGACGTCGGCATCCAGATCCTGCGCAACGCGCTCCCGCTGGCCGCACTGCTTGCGGCCGACTGCGGCGCGGCGCGCTGGGGGAGCAGGTCTCGATCGACGTAGTCCGGGTCGAGGTCACCAACGGGTGAGCCGCCTACCGAGGCCCACTGGCCGAGGAGGTTCAACGTCGTGTACTGTCGTCAGCGGTCGTAGTAGTTCTGTTTCGTGTTCCGCGCAACCTCGCAGGATATCGATGCGGGTGAGCCGCTTTCCCTGGTCAAGCTGGAGTGAGCAGCCGTCTGAGGATCCTCCGGCCCCGGTCGGCACGCAGTGTGCCGCGCCGGTTTCCATCCAGCTCCTGAGGAGAAGAACATGGCACAGGGCACCGTGAAGTGGTTCAACGCGGAGAAGGGCTTCGGCTTCATCGCCCCCGACGAGGGCGGTCCGGACGTGTTCGTGCACTACTCGGCCATCGAGGCTTCGGGCTTCCGCGAGCTGTCCGAGGACCAGCACGTGACCTACGAGGTCACCCAGGGCCCCAAGGGCCCGCAGGCCGCCAGCGTGCGCGTCTGACCTAGTCCTTTCTTCGGTGGCTCCCCGCCCGTCGGCGGGACCTGCCACTTGATGCTTGAGCGCGAACTGATCCCCGCTGGGGTCTGGGCGCGCATGAGGGCCCGGCGAGTGCGACTCGCCGGGCCCTCGCGCTTCGCAGGAGCTGCGTGCTCGCAGGTGTCAGCCGCGGTCGTAGGCGAACTGCAGGCCCGCGGTGCCGCCGGTCTCGATGAACAGCGTCATGAAGTCCTCGGCGGTGTCCTTCCGCGCCCAGTCCCGCTGGAGCTCGCACAGCAGTTGCACCCAGGTGATGGGTTGCGCCCCGGCCTGCTCGACCCGGCGCAGCGCGGCCTCGTGAGCGGCCACCGACGTCCCGCCGACGGCGTCCACGACCGGGTAGACCTCGTAGCCCTCGCGCAACGCGTCGAGCGTGGGGAACGTCAGGCACGCCTCCGTCCACAGCGCCGTCATCACCAGCTTCCGGCGACCGGTGGCCTCGACCGCGTCGGTGAACTCCTGGTCCTCCCAGGCGTTGATCGAGGTGCGGTCGTAGGTGGGCAGGTCGCCGAGGACCTCCCGGAGTTGCGGGATGGGGGGGGCTTGTTCAAGCCGGTCTCGACGTTGACCGTCGAGTGCACGATCGGCAGCTGGTAGGTGCGCGCGATCTTGGCCACCCCGACGATGTTGGTGACCAGGAGTTGGCGGTCCATCGAGTTGATGGAATTGACCTGCACCGGTTGGTAGTCGATGATCACCACCGCTGCGTTCCCCGGCGTCAGCAGCGCATCGGTTCCCGGATCGCGGATCTGCTTGCTGGTCATCTGCGGCCTCCCGGCGGAGCGTGCTGTCGGCTTCGGGAGAGCGAGCCCCACCAGGCAGTGTGCGCCGCACTGCGCGGGTGCGCAGAACGGCGCCGGGCTTGCCCAGTTGACCAGAAGTGCCGATCTGTCAGGGGATTCGCGTCCCCACCGGGGCCAGCACCGAGCCTGTGCGGATCCGGGGGCCTCCGGGCGGCGGTGCCTCGACCAGGGCGCGCACCCCTACGGCTGGTCGTGGTGGCGTTGGAAGTGGCGGAGGGCGTCGAGGGTGGCCGTGCGGTGGCGGCGGGCCGCGAGTTCGATGTCGAGCGGGTCGGCGCCGTCCTCGATCAGGGTGATCAGCCGGTCGTGCTCGGCGACCGACTGCACCGCGCGGCCCGGGACGAAGCTGAAGGTCGAGTTGCGCAGCAGGCGCAGGCGGCTCCAGCCGCGGCGCACCAGGTCGGTGATGTGCTCGTTCGGGCAGCGGGCGAACAGGACCGCGTGGAACTCCTCGTTGAGCTCGGTGAAGCGGCGCGGGTCGAAGTGCTCCAGGCACTCCCGCATCCGCTGGTTCACCGCCCGCGCTTCGGCCAGGTCCTCGGCGGTCAGCAGCGGGGCGGAGAAGCCGGTGGCGGCGCCTTCGACGACCGCCAGCGTCTGCATCGTGGTCACGTACTCGCCCTCGTCCACCAGGGCGACCTGGGCGCCAATGTTCTTCTCGAAGGTGACCAGGCCTTCGGCCTCCAACCGGCGGATGGCCTCGCGGACCGGGACCGCGCTGATGCCGAGCTCGGCGGCGATCTGGCTGAGCACCAGCCGGTAGCCGGGCGTGAAGCGGTGCGTGACGATCCGCTCGTGGAGCCACTCGTAGGCCTGTTGGGACTTGCTGACGCGGCCGGTCGGTGCGTCCGTGGTCATGGTTCCTCGCTTCGCTGACGTGCGCTCCATCTTGCCCGACGCGCCTGTGCGTCCCGTGCCCTCCGCGCGCTCCGATGTTTGATGTCAGATACATCATCATATACGATCCTCGGCATGACGCACGACGATGTCCGTTCTGCTGGTGGAGGACTGGCCCGGCACCCGCTGGTCGGGCGGCCCGGCAAGGTGATCGCGCTGCACCTGAACTACCCGTCGCGGATCGCCCAGCGCGGCCGGGCGCCGGCCAAGCCGTCGTACTTCCTCAAGCCGGTGACCTCGCTGGCCGCCTCCGACCAAACCGTGGAGCGCCCGCCGGGCGCGGAGCTGCTGGCCTTCGAAGGCGAGATCGCGCTGGTGATCGGCAAGACCGCCCGTCGGGTCGCCCGCGAGGACGGTTGGGCGCACGTGTCCGCCGTGACCGCGGCCAACGACCTCGGCGTCTACGACCTGCGCGCCGCGGACAAGGGCTCGAACCTGCGTTCCAAGGGCGGCGACGGCTACACGCCGCTGGGCCCGGCCACGCTGCCCGCCGCCGAGCTCGACCCGGCCGCGCTGCGCGTTCGGACCTGGGTGAACGGCGAGCTCGTCCAGGACGACTCCGCGGGCACCGTGGTCTTCCCGTTCGGCGAGCTGATCGCCGACCTCTCCCAGCTGATCACCCTGGAACCGGGCGACGTGGTGCTCACCGGCACCCCCGCCGGGTCGTCGGTGGTCGGCCCGGGCGACGTCGTCGAGGTCGAGGTGGACGTCCCGGGCACCGAGCACCGCACCGGCCGGTTGCGGACCACCGTGGTCGAGGGGCAGACCCCGCTGCCGGAGTTCAGCGCGCAGCCAGCGGTCGACGACCACCAGCGCGCCGAGGCCTGGGGCAGCCGCGAGGCGGCCGGGCTCCCGGCCCCGTTCGAGCTCACCGACGAGCTGGTGGCGAAGCTGCAGCAGGTCTCGGTGGCCACGCTGTCCTCGCAGCTGCGCAAGCACGGCTACAACCAGCTCTCGATCGACGGCGTGCGCACCAACAGCCCAGGCCAGAAGATGATCGGCCGGGCGCGGACGCTGCGCTTCGTCCCTGCCCGCGAGGACCTGTTCCGCAGCCACGGCGGCGGCTACAACGCGCAGAAGCGGGCCTTCGACGCGCTCGGCCCCGGCGACGTGCTGGTGGTGGAGGCGCGCGGGGAGCGCGGCAGCGGCACGGTGGGCGACATCCTCGCGCTGCGGGCCCAGGTCCGGGGTGCGGCCGGGATCGTCACCGACGGTGGCGTGCGGGACTGGACCGCGGTCGCCGAGCTCGACATCCCCACCTTCTCCGGTGGTCCGCACCCCGCCGTGCTGGGGCGGCGGCACGTGCCGTGGGACTCCGACATCACCGTCGCCTGCGGCGGCGCGACCGTGCAGCCCGGCGACGTGGTCGTCGGCGACGACGACGGGGTCCTGGTCATCCCGCCCGCCCTGCTGGACGAGGTGCTCGACGCCTCGATCGAGCAGGAGGCCGAGGAGGCGTGGATCGCCGCCCGGGTCGCCGAAGGAGCCGCCGTCGACGGCCTGTACCCGCTGACCGGCGAGTGGCGCAAGCGGTACGAGGCCGAGCGCAGCACCGACTGACCGAACACCGACGCACAGCCCGCAGGAGGATCGAGATGAGCAACACCCCGGGTGCCTGGCGCACCCGCCCCGAGGAACTGACCGGATCGATCGCGCCGGTGGTCACCCCGTTCACCGCCGACGGCGCGGTGGACCACGAGTCGCTGGCGAACCTGGTCGACTGGCAGCTCAAGCAGGGCTCGGACGGGATCTCCATCGGCGGCTCGACCGGTGAGCCCAGCGCGCAGACCATCGACGAGCGGGCGGCCGCGATCCGCACGGTGCTCAAGGCCGTCGACGGCCGGGCCCCGGTCGTGCCGGGCACCGGTTCGGCCAAGCTCGACGAGACCATCGAGCTCACCGGCGCCGCGCACGACGCGGGCGTGGACGCCGCGCTGATCATCACCCCGTACTACGCGCGGCCCACCCAGGAAGCGCTCTACACCTGGTACAAGACGGTCGCCGCCGAGTACCCCGACCTGCCGATCATCGCCTACAACGTGCCGAGCCGGACCGCGGTGGAGATCGCCCCGGAGACGGTCGCGCGGCTGCACCGCGACGTGCCGAACTTCGTCGGCATCAAGGAGACCACCAAGGACTTCGAGCACTTCTCCCGGGTCATCAAGGCGGCCGGGCGGGACCTGCTGGTGTGGTCCGGCATCGAGCTGCTGTGCCTGCCGCTGCTGGCGCTCGGCGGCACCGGCTTCATCAGCGCCACCGCCAACATCGCACCGGCCGCGACCAAGGAGATGTACGAGGCCTACCGCGCCGGTCGGCTGGAGGACGCGCTGGACATCCACTACGGCGTGCACCCGCTGGTCGACCTGATCTTCGTGGAGACCAACCCGGCGCCGGTCAAGTGGGTGCTGGAGCAGCGCGGCCTGATCAGCTCCGGGCACGTCCGCTCGCCGCTGATCACCCCGACCGAACCGGGCAAGGACAAGATCCGCGCGCTGCTCGCCGAAGGCGCCGACTACCTCTCGCCGGTCGACGACAGCGACACCATCGCGGCCCGCACCGCCACCACCGGAGGACAGTGACCATGACCAACCAGCACGTGCCGCAGAACCTCCCGAAGCGGATCCAGCACTTCATCGACGGCGAGTTCGTGGACAGCCTGGACGGCGCCACCTTCGACGTCCTGGACCCGGTGTCCAACCAGAACTACCTCGAGTCCGCGGCGGGCAAGCAGGCCGACGTGGACCGCGCCGTGGCAGCGGCGCGCAAGGCCTTCGACGAGGGGCCGTGGCCGGGGATGCTGCCGCGCGAGCGCGCCCGGGTGCTCAACCGGATCGCCGACATCGTGGAGACCCGCAACGAGCGGCTGGCCGAGTGGGAGAGCTTCGACTCCGGGCTGCCCATCACCCAGGCGCTCGGGCAGGCCAAGCGGGCCGCGGAGAACTTCCGGTTCTTCGCCGACCTGGTCGTGGCGCAGGCCGACGACACCTACAAGGTGCCGGGCAAGCAGGTCAACTACGTCAACCGCAAGCCCAAGGGCGTGGCCGGGCTGATCACCCCGTGGAACACGCCGTTCATGCTGGAGAGCTGGAAGCTCGCCCCGGCGCTGGCCTCGGGCTGCACCGTGGTGCTCAAGCCCGCCGAGTTCACCCCGCTGTCGGCCAGCCTGTGGCCGGAGATCTTCCGCGAGGCCGGGGTGCCGGACGGGGTGTTCAACCTGGTCAACGGCATCGGCGAGGAGGCCGGTGACGCGCTGGTCAAGCACGAGGACGTGCAGCTGATCTCCTTCACCGGGGAATCGGCCACCGGCAAGGTGATCTTCGCCAACGCCGCCCCGACGCTGAAGGCGCTGTCCATGGAGCTCGGTGGCAAGAGCCCCGCCGTGGTCTTCGCCGACGCCGACCTCGACGCCGCGATCGACTCGACGGTGTTCGGCGTGTTCTCGCTCAACGGCGAGCGCTGCACCGCGGGCAGCCGGATCCTGGTGGAGCGGCCCATCTACGACGAGTTCGTCCGGCGCTACGTCGAGCGGGCGAAGAACATCAAGGTCGGCGACCCGCACGACCCGGCCACCGAGGTCGGCGCGCTGGTGCACCCCGAGCACTACCAGAAGGTCGTCAGCTACATCGAGATCGGCAAGACCGAGGCCAAGCTGGCCGCCGGTGGCGGTCGGCCGGAGGGCCTGGAGACCGGCAACTACGTGCAGCCGACGGTGTTCGTGGACGTGCCGCCGACCGCGCGGATCTTCCAGGAGGAGATCTTCGGCCCGGTCGTGGCGATCACCCCGTTCGACACCGACGAGGAAGCGCTGGAGCTGGCCAACGACGTCAAGTACGGGCTGGCCGCCTACGTGTGGACCTCGGACCTGGAGCGGGCGCACAACTTCGGGCAGCGCATCGACGCGGGCATGGTCTGGCTCAACTCGCACAACGTCCGGGACCTGCGCACGCCGTTCGGCGGGGTGAAGGCCTCCGGACTCGGCCACGAGGGCGGGTACCGGTCGCTGGACTTCTACTCCGACCAGCAGGCCATGCACATCTCGCTGGCGCCTGTCCACACCCCCAAGTTCGGCGCCTGAGGGCGTCACGCAAGCGAAGGAACGTTCAACGATGAGTGTCTCGGAGCTGACCCCGCCCGACATCGTCCGCTGCGCCTACCTGGACCTGGTGGTCACCGACCTGGCCGCTTCCCGGGAGTTCTACGTGGACACCCTCGGCCTGGTGGTCACCGAGGAGGACGACGAGGCGGTCTACCTCCGCTCGTTCGAGGAGTTCATCCACCACAACCTGGTGCTGCGCAAGGGGCCGGTCGCCGCGGCGGCGGCGTTCGCCTACCGCGTCCGCACCCCGGAGGACGTGGACCGGGCCGAGCAGTGGTTCGCCGCCCGCGGGTGCCGCACGGAGCGCCGGAAGGACGGCTTCACCAAGGGGATCGGCGACTCGGTCCGGGTCACCGACCCGCTGGGCTTCCCGTACGAGTTCTTCTACGAGGTCGAGCACGTCGAGCGGCTGGCCTGGCGCTACGACCTCTACACTCCGGGCGCGCTGGTGCGCCTCGACCACTTCAACCAGGTGACGCCGGACGTGCCGAAGGGGCGGGCCTACCTGGAGGAGCTCGGGTTCCGGGTCACCGAGGACATCAAGGACGAGGAGGGCACCACCTACGCGGCGTGGTTGCGGCGCAAGGCGACCGTGCACGACACCGCGCTGACCGGTGGTGACGGGCCGCGGCTGCACCACATCGCCTTCGCCACCCACGAGAAGCACAACATCCTGGCCATCTGCGACAAGCTCGGCGCGTTGCGCAAGTCCGACGTCATCGAGCGCGGTCCCGGGCGGCACGGCGTGTCCAACGCCTTCTACCTCTACATCCGCGACCCCGACGGGCACCGGGTGGAGATCTACACCCAGGACTACTACACCGGCGACCCGGACAACCCGGTGGTGACCTGGGACGTCCACGACAACCAGCGCCGCGACTGGTGGGGCAACCCGGTCGTGCCGTCCTGGTACACCGAGGCCTCGCCGGTGCTGGACCTGGACGGCAATCCGCAGCCGGTGCAGGAGCGCACCGACACCAGCGAGATGGCCGTGACGATCGGCGCTGACGGGTTCTCCTACACCCGCAAGGACGACGTCGCGGAGGGCTTCAAGCTCGGCAACTCGCTGTGAGCGACCGACGTGCGCGGCTCGCCCGGTGCTGATCGACGGCCCGCGCAGCTGAACCCGGTGCGGGGTCCCGGTGGGGTCCCGCACCGGCCAGGGCCTGCCCAGCTGGACCGGGCAGGCCCCACCGGTCGTTGGGCAGCGGTTCCCGCGGCGGTGGAATTCGCCGCCGGGGTGGGCGAAGCGCTGGGTGCGCGACTGGATTCCCGCCGGAATTCCCGAGAACCGCCGCCGTTCTCGGGGATCTCGCCCTTGTGCGGCGCCGAGGCCGAACTATACGATACGGCCGTTCGATATTAGAACTTGTTGTTCTTTTATAGAACAAGCGCTGGTCGCGCGCAGGACCCACAACGATGTGAGGAGGAACCGTGCAGTTTCACCACCACGGGTACGTCTCCGGTGATCCGCGGGTGCAGCCACCCGCGGGGGTCGGTGTCGATCGTCCCGAGGAGCTCCCGGACGAGGTCGACGTCCTCATCGTGGGCAGCGGTCCGGCCGGGATGATCGCCGCCGCGCAACTGGCGCAGTTCCCCGACATCGTCACGCGCATCATCGACCGCCGCCCGGGACGCCTCGAGGTTGGTCAGGCCGACGGCATCCAGGCCCGCAGCGTCGAGACGTTCCAGGCGTTCGGCTTCGCCGGGCGGATCACCGAGGAGGCCTACCGCATCACCGAGATGGCCTTCTGGAAGCCGGACCCGGAGAACCCGGAGAACATCGTCCGCGCCGCGCGCACCCCCGACGACCCGTCCGGGATCAGCGAGTTCCCGCACCTGATCGTCAACCAGGCGCGCGTGCTCGACTACTTCGCCGAGGCGGCGCGCAACGCCCCGGCCCGCCTGGTGCCGGACTACGGCTACGAGTTCGTCACCCTCCAGGTCGCCGAGGACGGCGAGCACCCGGTCGCGGTCACCCTGCGCCGCAGCGCGGGGGCGGACGAGGGCGCCGAGCGGACCGTCCGGGCCAAGTACGTGATCGGCTGCGACGGCGCCCGCAGCAAGGTGCGCGAGTCCATCGGCCTCGAACTCGTGGGGGACCAGGCCAACCACGCGTGGGGCGTGATGGACGTGCTGGCCGAGACCGACTTCCCCGACATCCGCACCAAGTGCGCCATCCAGTCCCACGACGGCGGCAGCATCCTGCACATCCCGCGGGAGGGCAACCACCTGTTCCGGATGTACGTCGACCTGGGCGAGGTCCCGGAGGACGACAACGGCGCCGTGCGCGGCACCACGCAGGAAGAGGTCGAGGCCCGCGCCAACCGGATCATGCACCCGTACAAGCTGGACGTGAAGCACGTGTGCTGGCGCAGCGTCTACGAGGTGGGGCACCGGCTCGCCGCGAAGTTCGACGACGTGCCGCCCGAGCTCGTGGGCATCCGCAGCCCGCGAGTGTTCATCACCGGCGACGCCTGCCACACGCACAGCGCGAAGGCGGGCCAGGGCATGAACGTGTCGATGCAGGACGGCTGGAACATCGCCTGGAAGGTCGCGCACGTACTGGAAGGCCGTGCCCCGGAGTCGCTGCTGGACACCTACTCCGCCGAGCGCCAGGTGATCGCGCAGAACCTGATCGACTTCGACCGGCAGTGGTCGAGCCTGATGGCCGCCAAGCCCGAGGAGCTGTCCGACCCCAGTGAGCTGGAGGACTTCTACGTCAAGACCGCGGAGTTCCCCGCCGGGCTGATGACCCAGTACCAGCCGTCGATGATCATCGGCGCGGCCACCCACCAGGACCTGGCCACCGGCTTCCCGGTCGGCAAGCGCTTCAAGTCCAACCCGGTCACCCGGGTCTGCGACGCCAACCCGGTGCACCTGGGCCACCACCACCGCGCGGACGGGCGCTGGCGGATCTACGCGTTCGCCGACCGGCCCGCCGCCGGGGAGCCGTCGAAGACGACCGACTTCGCCGAGTGGATCACCAGTTCGCCGGAGTCACCGGTGCTCGCCCACACGCCCGAGGACGCCGACGTCGACGCGTGGTTCGACGTCAAGGTGGTCTACCAGCAGCCGCACACCGGCGTCGACATGGCCGCGGTGCCCCGGGCGTTCCTGCCCAAGGTCGGCCCGTTCTCCCTGGTGGACTACGAGAAGGTCTACGCAGCCGACCCGGCGGAGGACATCTTCGAGGCGCGCGGCATCGACCGGGGCGGCGCGCTCGTCGTGGTGCGGCCCGACCACTACGTGGCCAACGTGCTCCCGCTGGACGCCGTGGACGAGCTGGCCGCGTTCTTCGCGGGCATCTTCAGCACCGCCAAGCGCCCGGTCGGCAGCTGAACCCGGGGGTCAGGCGCCGTACGCCCGCTGGACGCGCTTCGCGGCGGTCTTGAGGCGTGCGGCGATCTCCTCCTCCGGGCGGGGGAGCGAGACGTGGATGACCGCGATGGAGGCCAGCGGCTGGTCGGGCAGTACCAGCGGCACCGCGACGGAGCGCAGCGACGGGACCACCTCGTCGCTGCTGCGCGCGAACCCCAGGGCGCGGCTCTCCGCGATCTCGGCGCGCAGCTCGTCGGTCATGTCCGCGGGCCAGGCGCTCTCGGGCAGTTCCAGCAGGATCGCCTTGCCCGGCCCGCCGCGGGTGATCGGGTGCCGGTGGCCGGGCTTGTAGGACACCACGGCCACCGACTGCCGGGGCGCGCTGCTGACCAGGGTGACGGCCTCGTGCCCGTCGTTGTGCACCGCGAGCAGGCAGGTCATCCCGAATTCGTCGGCGACGTCGGCGAGTTCGGGCAGCGCCGCGGACTGCAGGTCCCGCGAGACGCCCGCGGCCAGCGCCGCCAAGCCCGCCCCGAGTGCGATCCGCCCGGCGCCGTCGCGGACGACCAGCCCGTGGTCCTCCAGGGTGCGCAGCAGCCGGTAGGCGACCGAGCGGTGCACCTCGAGCTCCGCGGCCAACTCGTCGATCGACAGGTTGCGGTCGGCGGCGGAGAGGATCTCGAGCAACCTGATGCCGCGGCTCAGGGTCTGCGAGCCAGCCTGCCGGTCGGGCATGGAGCCGTGCCTTCCTGCCCGGTGCGCGGGCGGTCGTCCGGTGTGGGGGTACCCGAAATCCTATGCGGGCGAGGGCGACGGCTCCGCCGCGGCGTCAGGCCGGGGAATCCGGGCGGGAGGTGACGTACTCGGTCATCGTCCGGAGCTTGTGGTCGCGCGCGACGCGCTCGATCTCCGCCTGCGAGGCACCGGCCCGGATCAGCGCGACGAGCCGGTCGTGCTCGTCCACGGAGGACAGCGTGCGGCTCGGGACGAAGGTGAAGCTGGACCGCCGGATGCCCGACATCCGCTGCCACTCCCGGTGCACCAGGTCGAGCAGGTGCTGGTTCGGGCAGCTCTCGCACAGCACCCAGTGGAAGCGGTGGTTGAGCTCGGTGAACCGCACCGGGTCCAGCACCCCCTCGCACAGCTGCCGCATCTCCGCGTTGAGGGCGGCGGCCTCGGCCAGCTGCTCCGGGGCGATGCGCGTGGCGGCGAGGCTGGTGGCCGCGCCTTCCAGGTAGGCCAGGGTCTGCATCGCGTTGGCGTAGTCGGCGGTGTTGATGCCGGCCACCTGGGCGCCGACGTTGCGGGTGAACGTCACCAGGCCTTCGGCCTCCAACCGCCGCACCGCCTCGCGTACCGGCACCGGGCTGGTGCCGAACTCGCGGGCGATCTGGTCCAGGACCAGCCGGTACCCGCTGGCGTAGCGCCCCGACAGGATGCGGGAGTGGAGTTCCCGGTAGACCTTCTCCGACTTCGACAGCGCCTGCGCACCGGTTGTGCTCGGCATCTCCCTCGTCCCGTCCTCGGCTGGCGACACCTGCGGATCGTATACGGCGGGGGCGGTACGGCTGCCCGGACCGCCCCCGCGCCGGGTGCCTAGCGCTTGGCCGCCGCGGCGAGCTCGGCCGCGCCCGGGATGTCGAACGCATCCGCACCGAGGGACCCGCCGGTGCGGTCCCTGATCGTGAACGTGGCGACCAGGCCGACCACCGCGAGGCCGAGCAGGTAGGCCGACACGGCCATGGAGCTGCCGAACGAGGCCTGCAGCCAGGTCGCGATCATCGGGGCGAAGGCCCCGCCCAGGATCGCGCCGAAGGCGTAGGACAGCCCGGTCCCGGAGTAGCGGACCTGGGCGGGGAACATCTCGGCCAGCATGGCCGCCTGCGGTCCGTAGGTGAACCCGATGCCGATGCTGAAGACCAGCATCGCCAGCCCGATCAGCAGCACGTTCTCGGTGTCGATCAGCCAGAACATCGGGAACACCCAGATGATCAGCGCGGTGAACCCGATCTTGTACACCGCGGTCCGGCCGATCCGGTCCGACAGCACGGCGCTGGCCATCGTGGTGACGATCCAGGCGGCGCTGGTGAGGGTGACCAGGTTGAGCACCGTCGAGCGGTCCATCTCCAGCACCGTGGTGGTGTAGGAGAGCAGGTAGCCGCCGGTCACCATGTAGCCGGCCGCGTTGTTCGCGGCGAAGGTGAGGGTGCCCTGCAGCACCTGCGGCCCGTTGAAGCGGAACATCTGCACCAGCGGAAGCTTGACGCGCCCCTGCTCGCCCTCACCACCAGCGAACACCGGCGACTCGGCGACGCCGAGCCGGATCACCATGCCCACCACGATGAGCACGACGGACAGCAGGAACGGGACCCGCCACCCCCAGTCGAGGAACTGCTGCTCGGTGGTCGTCGCGGTGACGACGCTGAGCACCGCGGTGGCGATCAGCATGCCGACCGGTACCCCGATCTGCGGGAAGCCGCCGTAGCGCCCGCGCTTGGCCGCCGGGGCGTGCTCGACGGCCATGAGCGCCGCCCCGCCCCACTCCCCGCCAGCGGAGAAGCCCTGCAGGACGCGCAACGCGATGAGCAGGACCGGAGCCCAGATCCCGATGGAGCCGTAGGTGGGCACCAGGCCGATCAGCGTGGTGGAGGCGCCCATGAGCATGAGCGTCAGGACCAGCATGGCCTTGCGCCCCAGCTTGTCGCCGAAGTGCCCGGCGACCATCGCGCCGAGCGGGCGGAAGAAGAAGCTGACCCCGACGGTGGCGAACGACATCAGCCGCCCGGCGAGCTCCCCGTAGGAGGCCACGAACGGCTCGAAGAACATCGGGGTCAGCACCAGGGCGGCGGCGTTGGCGTAGATGAAGAAGTCGTACCACTCGATGGTGGTGCCGACGAGCGTGCCCAACGCGACTCGGCGGTGCTCCCGCCGAGTCCTCCCCTGCGCGAGGTCCGGTTCGGGCATGGCAGCTCCTTTGCTGTGTCCGATGCGGTGCTGCGGTGGACCTGGGTGCCGCTGCGGAGCCCGCCGCCGGTGTCCGGCCACGGGTCGCGGGTCGGCGGAAGCTCCCAACATCACCTACGAAATCAGATACGATCTGAGATCTTGCGGGCGTGAGCTGCGGTTGTCAATGGTCGACCGACTGGGGGATTGCGGCACCGGTTCCAGTGTCGTAACGCAGCGGAATCGCCCGTGGGGAGCCTCTCCCTCGTGAGTGGCGATGGTTGCTCTTGCCGCCATCGCCACTCACGACTGCTTTCACCGTCGATGCCTGGCTCCAGGTCCTCGAAGCGGCTCCTCGGTGGGCATGGAACTTCGCTGAGTGCGCAGTCGGTGTCCCCTGGTGAGGAAGCGGCTCGTCTCGGTCGCGCGGGTGCCATGGCGCGGAAGGCGCTCGTTGCTGCCCGGTGCTGTTCGGCTGGGCAATTTGTCCAGTGGAATCGACATGTCGCCGGTCAGATCGGGCACAGTGATCAGCCGTGGAGGCGACTCTTGCACGGTCTGGCGGTGGTTGCGCACCCTTCCGAGCATGCACACAGCTGATCTCCGCGCTCTGCACCGCCTGATGCTGGTGGCGCGGCGCCTCGACGAGGAGGCCATCGCGCTGCAGCGCCAAGGCGTCTTCCCCGCTTACGCGCCGGCGAAGGGGCAGGAGGCCGCGCAGGTGGGCAGCGCGGCCGCCCTCGACCTGAACCGCGACTTCGCCTTCCCCGGGTACCGCGAAATCGGCGCGGCGGTCGCGATGGGCGTTGACCTCGTCGCCTACCTGGCCACGCACCTCAACACCTGGCACGGCGGGCTCTACGACCCGCAGGCCTCCCGGCTGGCCCCGATCAACGCGGTCGTCGGCGGGCCCGTGACGCACGCCGTGGGCTGGGCGATGGGTGCGAAGCTGGACCAGACCGGCGGTGTGGCGCTCTCCTACATCGGCGACGGCACCAGCTCGCAGGGCGACGTGCACGAGGCGATGAACTTCGCCGGCGTGTACCAGCTGCCAGTGGTGTTCTTCTGCCAGAACAACGGTTGGGCGATCTCGGTGCCCACCGAGCGGCAGGTCGCCGGGGGCTCGGTCGCCGCCCGCGCCGCGGGCTACGGCTTCGAGGGGCACCGGGTCGACGGCAACGACGTGGTCGCGGTGTTCGAGGCGACCCGCGCCGCGCTGGACCGCGCGCGCGACGGTGGCGGCCCGACCGTGATCGAGGCGATGACCTACCGGATGGGTCCGCACTCCACTTCGGACGACCCCGGCCGCTACCGGACGCTGGAGGACGAGCAGGCGTGGGCCGGTCGCGACCCGCTGGCGCTGGCCGCGCGGCAGCTCTCCGCCTCCGACGTCGCCGAGGCCGAGGAGCACGCCACCGCCGTGGTTCGCGAGGTCCGCGAGGGAGTGCAGGCGTCCCCCGCGCCGGACGCGGAGGAGCTGTTCTCGTTCGTCTACCGCGAGCCCACCAAGGCCCTGCTGGAGCAGCAGCGGGCGTGGAAGGAGTCCCTCGATGCCTGAGCTGTCCCTGCAGCAGGCCCTCAACCTGGCCCTGCAGCACGCGTGCGAGGACGACGACCGGGTGCTGGTGTTCGGCCAGGACGTCGGCACGCTCGGCGGCGTGTTCCGGGTGACCGACGGGTTGAAGGCCAAGTTCGGTGACCGGGTCTTCGACACGCCGCTGGCCGAGGCGGCGATCATGGGCACGGCGGTCGGGCTGGCGATGCACGGCTGGCGCCCGGTCCCGGAGATCCAGTTCGACGGCTTCAGCTACCCGGCGCTGGACCAGATCGTCAACCAGGTGGCGCGCATGCACTACCGCAGCCGGGGCGTGCTGAACATGCCGATCACGCTGCGGCTGCCCAGCTTCGGCGGGATCCGCGCGCCGGAGCACCACGGGGAGAGCCTGGAGGCGGTGTTCGCGCACGTGCCCGGCCTGAAGGTGGTGTCGCCGTCCACCCCGTCGGAGGGCTACCACCTGCTGCGGCAGGCGATCGCCGACCCCGACCCGGTGATCTTCATGGAGCCCAAGCCCCGCTACTGGCAGCGGGAGGACTTCGAGCCGTCGGAGCCGGTCGCGCCGATCCCGCCGGGCACCAGCCGGGTGGCGCGCGAGGGCAAGCACGCCACGCTCATCACCTGGGGCGCGATGGTGGCCCGCTGCCTGCAGGTCGCCGAGCTCGCCGCCGAGGACGGGGTGGAGCTGGAGGTCGTGGACCTGCGCTGGCTCAAGCCGATTGACGTCGACGGCCTGGCCGCGTCCGTGGCGAAGACCCGCCGCGCGGTCGTGGTCCACGAGGCCCCGCTGACCGCCGGGCTCGGTGCCGAGGTCTCCGCGCTGGTCACCGAGCGCTGCTTCGGTGAGCTGCGCGCGCCGGTGCAGCGGGTCACCGGCTTCGACGTGCCCTACCCCTCGGGGGCGTTGGAGGACGAGTACCTGCCCAACGCCGACCGCATCCTGACCGCAGTCCAGACCACATTGGAGTACCGCCGTGGCTGAAGTGACCTTTCCGCTGCCCGACCTCGGTGAGGGCCTGATCAGCGCCCGCGTGCTGGAGTGGCTGGTCGAGGAGGGCGACTGGGTGGAGCGCAACGCCCCGCTGGTCGAGCTGGAGACGACCAAGTCGGCGGTGGAGATCCCGTCGCCGCAGTCCGGGTACGTCGCGCGGCTGCACGTCGGTGCCGACGAGGAGCTGGCGGTGGGCGAGTCGCTGGTGACCTTCACGGTCTCCGACGAGCAGGCCGGCATCGTGGGCACCGTGCCCGAGGAGAAGAAGCCGCAGCGGCGGGTCCGCCTGAGCCTCCCGGAGGACTGACCGTGTTCGCCACCGCCGAGGACGGCGCGAAGATCTGGTGCGATGCCGAGCCGGGCCCGACCCCGGTGCTGCTGATCCACGGTTTCGCGTCGGACAGCGAGAGTACCTGGGTGCGCACCGGCTGGACGCGCGCGCTCGCCGAGCGCGGGCACGTCCGGGTCGACCTGCGCGGGCACGGCCAGAGCGAGCGGCCCGCCTCCGGTTACGCCCCGGAGGCGCTGGCCCGCGATGTCCTGGCCGTGCTGGAGGAAACCGGTCTGTCCACTGTGGATGCCGTGAGCTACTCGATGGGCGGGTTGGTGGCGTGGGAGCTGGCGAAGCTGGCGCCCGGCCGCGTCCGGCGGATCGCCCTCGGTGGCATCGGTGGTCGCGCCGCCGACCGCACCTCGATGCGGGGCGTGGCGGAGGCGCTGTCGGCGGACGGCCTGGACGCGTGCGTCGAGGCGGTGGCGGGCCACCGGCTCGAGGGCCCACCACCCGTCCCCGTGCTCTTCGCCGCGGGGGACCAGGACGACATCGCTTCGGACGCACCGGAGTTCGCCGCCGGGCTCGACGCGCCGTTCGTCCCCCTCGGGCGGCGCAACCACCTCAACGCGGTGTCCAGCCGGCTGTTCAAGCAGGCCGCGGCCGACTTCTTCGACCAGTGACTGCCCGGTGGACCCGCGCTGGCCAGCGCGGGTCCACCGGAGTTCAGCCGCGGTTGCGGGCGGCGACCAGGTCCGCGATGGAGATGAGCACGAGGCCGTGCTCGTCGGCGAAGTCGCGCAGCTGCTGGCCGCGCATCATGGTGCCGTCGTCGTTGACGAGCTCGGCGAGCACACCGGCCGGGGGCACCTCGGCCAGCCGGGCGAGGTCGACCGCGGCTTCGGTGTGACCCGGGCGGTCCAGCACGCCGTTGGCGGAGGCGCGCAGCGGGAAGATGTGCCCGGGCTGCACGAGGTCGTCGGGCCGGGAGCCCGGATCGACCAGGGTGCGCAGGGTCGTGGCCCGGTCCGCGGCGGACACCCCGGTGCTGATCCCCTCGCCCGCGTCCACGCTGACGGTGAACGCGGTGCTCATCCGGTCCCGGTTCCGGTTGGTCATCAGCGGGATCTCGAGCCGGTCGAGCAGCTCCGCGGCCATCGGCGCGCAGACGATCCCGGTGGTGTACCGGACGATGAAGGCGATGTCGGCCGGGGTGACCGTGCTGGCCGCGCAGATCAGGTCGCCTTCGTTCTCCCGGTCGGCGTCGTCTACGACGACCACGACCCGGCCCCGGGCGAACTCCCGCACGGCGTCCTCGACCGGGTCGAGCCGCAGCTCCGCCGAGGCCTGGTCGACCGTTGCGCTTGTTGACATCTCCGGTGCCTCCGTTCGCGTCGTGCTGCGCACCGGGGCACCTGCGGGCACGCAGTCACGTCCGACGCGCGCAGCGGCGCGGCGGCAGCATGCCCGCGTGCGCAGCCTCCCATCCGGACTTTCACCGTCGGTCCCGGAGTTCCACCGGGTCAACCGGCCGACTGGGTCGACCGGGTCGCGGACTGTCACCGCCGGTTCGGACTTGCACCGACCCCGGAGCGCACGCAAGTGTGGTTGGCCGGGAGTCTGGCACACCCCACCACCCCAGGCGACCATCTGTCACCCACCTCACTCCCACCACACCTCGGCAACAAGATGAGGTTCCGCCCCAACCTCGAGCGCGGTCCCGGCTCGCCGGTGAGGCGATTCGAATTGGGCGTGCTGCGGCGGCTTCGGCGCTTCACCGAAGACTGGCTTGGACCAGTCGCGCGACCTCGACGATGTCGTGCACGAGTGCGCAAGGACAGGCTGGCCGGTCACGAGGTGAGTGCGACGGCAGCTTCGGCGGTGGCCTGGAGGACTTCATCGGCCGGTGCGCCGGTCACCGGTTCGGCCTCGGCGGAGATGATTGATCGGCCTGAGGTCCTCGAGTCGTAGTGGTGGCCGGTGAAGGGCACGAGGGCGACGATCGGACGGATGTCGCCGGTGCCGTGCTCGTCGAGGAGGCGGCGGAACTTCCGGGTGTCCGTGGCCCTGCGCATGGTTACCTTGGACACGGCCACCACCATCGTGTTGCCCGCCTCGTCGCTGACCGGGTACTGCCAGCGGTCGATGCTCTGGCACGGCGTCCCGATGAGGAACTCCTGCACCTGCCCGTAGGTGAGAGCGGCGCACTCGACGGCGTTCTCGAAACGTTCCCGACCCTTGCGCATCCGCAGCTGCTGCCAGGCGCTGCGGGAATCCCCGCGCCGCGCAGTCCGCTTCGCCTTGCCCAAGTTCGACTGGATGTTGCGGATGACGGCGGATTCAGCGGCGGAGAGCGCAGAGGTGCCGCCCGCCGACCCAGTGACCGCAGCGGTGCCGCCGAACCCGCCCGATGCGCCGAGGGCCACCGCTGTGCCGACCGCAACAGCAACCGGCCCACCACGCCCCTTCTTCAGCAGGATGCGGCGCCCGTCAGGCAACGTGCGCCATCGTTCTTCCGGCATCGTCCTCCCATCCGTTCGGTGCGGACGCATTCTTGACCGGTCGATGAGGACCTGTCCGGCAAAGTGATCTCTATCGACCGAACGGAGTACGAACTCTGGCGCAGTCGCCCTGTCGTCGCTTCGAGGAACGTCGTCGGCGGACTGCGGTCCTCACCAGAACTGTGCTCCCACCGGCCGAATCGAGGTGTGGGGCCGGCCGCCAGAAGTGTGATTTCCATTGAAGTCAGATGTCCGATTTCAATGGGCATTGCGCAGATCGTTGCTCGACAACACAGTCCACCTGGGAAACGGTAGTGGGGCGGGAGGCGCCGGGTGGCTCGACCGGTTCGCGAGGGCGGTGCGGGTGGTCTCGTACCGTGCTGCGACATGGTGCACTTCTTCCGGCGGTACCCGCTGCTGAGCAGGTACGAGGCCGCGCTGCTCGGGATCACCGCGATGTGGGGCGCGACGTTCCTGATCATCCACGTCGCCATGCGACACAGCGGTCCGCTCTTCTTCGTCGGGGTGCGCTTCCTGACCGCCGCCGCGATCGGCGTCCTGGTGTTCCGGCGCACTCTGGCCGGGCTGACCCGGCGGGAGTGGGTGGCGGGCAGCGCGATCGGCGTGATGATCTTCCTCGGATACGGGTTGCAGACCTGGGGCCTGCAGACGATCAGCAGCAGCGCCTCGGCATTCATCAGCGCGCTCTACGTGCCGGTGGTACCGCTGCTGCAGTGGGTCGTGCTCCGCAGGGCGCCGCGCCTGATGACGCTGGTCGGTGTCGCACTCGCGTTCGCCGGGTTGCTGCTGCTGGCCGGACCGGGCGCGGCGGGGATCTCGCTGAGCACCGGCGAGCTCGTCACCGTGCTCAGCGCGGTGGCCATGGCGGCCGAGATCATCCTGATCGGCTCGTTCGCCGGGAAGGTCGACCTCGGCCGGGTCACCGTCGTGCAGCTGTTCGTCGGCGGCGCGCTGTCGCTGCTGCTGATGCCGGTGGCTGGGGAGCGGATCCCGAAGTTCTCCTGGGTCTGGCTCACCGCGGCGGTCGGCCTCGGTGCCGCCAGCTACCTGATCCAGCTCACCATGAACTGGGCGCAGCGCTTCGTCTCCCCGACGAGGGCGACCATCATCTACACCGGTGAACCGGTCTGGGGAGGCGTCATCGGGCGCATCGCCGGGGACCGGCTCCCCGGTCTGGCGCTGCTCGGAGCAGTCCTGATCGTGCTCGGAGTGCTCGTCAGCGAGCTGAAACCCCGCGCGAGGCAGCGCGCCGAACGCCGGAGCCCGGAGCCGGAGATCAGCGCGCCGAGTTGAGCGATCAGGCGCCGGTCCAGCGCGGCGGTCGCTTCGCCAGGAAGGCGGCGACACCTTCGGCCGCGTCGGCGGAGGCCCGGGCGCGGTCCTTGGCATTGGCCGTGTCCAGCCAGCGGGCCTCGTCGTCGGCTGCGTAGGCCGCTTCGACCGCCTGCAGGGTCTCCTGGACCGCGACCGGGGCGTGCCCGGCGATTCGCTCGGCGACGGACAGGGCCTCGCCGAGGGCACCTCCCGGTTCGGTCAGGCGATTGACCAGGCCCAGGTCGTAGGCGCGTTGCGCGGGGAGCGGGTCTCCGGTGAGGAGCAGTTCCCTGGCCACGTTGAGCGGGAGCGCTCGCGGGGCGCGGAACAGACCGCCGCACTCGGCGACCAGACCGAGGCCGACCTCCGGGAACGAGAAGTACGCCGTCCGCGAGGCGACGATCATCGTGGTGGCCAGCGCGACCTCGAAGCCGCCGCCCGCCGCCGCCCCTTCGACCGCGGCGATCAGCGGTTTGCGCAGGCGGCGCCGGGCGATCCCGTACGCCCCGCCGCGCTCGGTGGGGTCACCGGCCCACACGCGCAGGTCGGTCCCGGCCGAGAAGAAGTCCTGGCCGCCGGTGAGCACGGCGGCCAGGACCCCTTCGTCGTCCTCGAAGTCGTTCAACGCGGTGTCCAGTGCTTGCGTCATCGACCCGTCGAAGGCGTTCCGGCGTTCCGGCCGGTCCATCGTGAGGACCAGGACCGCGCCCTTACGCTCCGCTCGCACTGCCACGGCATCGCTCCTCAGCTCGGGTTCCGCAGCCGGGAGTCTAGGCGCCGGTCCGTCGTGCTGGGCTCAGCAGAAGCCGACCGCGTCACCGGTCGGTTCGCCCAGTCGGGAGCCGATGTGGCCGGGGGAGTCCTCGAGGGCGTCCAGGCGGCGGGTGATCTCGGCCTGGACGACGAGCGCTTCGCGCCGGTGCCGCCGCACCAGGTCCCAGCACTGCTGTTCGAGCGCGTGGTTCATGCAGAGCTCGGCGAGCTTGGCGCGGCGGTCGAGCTCGTCCAGCGTGCAGGAGGTCAGCGGCGCGTCGTGCTGGAGAGGGGACATGATCACACCCCGTTCGTCGATGGCTGCCTGGTGGGCTGCCTCCCACTGTGACGTCGGACACCGTCCCCGCGGGCGAGGCGAACTACTCAATCATGCCGCCGCAGATGCCCTGAGTAGTGCGCCGCGCCGTACCCTTCGGAGTGGCTTGCGCGGGAAGGAGCGTCGTGGATTTCGAAGCGCCGGTGATCACGATTGGCGAGCAGGGGTCGTTCGCGTGGAAGGTCTTCCACGAGCGGCACCCCAGGATGCTCGAACGGGTGAGCTCCGCGACGCCGTACGGGCCCGACGTGCGGGACGGGCTGGCCGAACTGCTGAGCGAGTCCACGACCGGGGTCGTCGCCCCGCTCGACGACGAGGCACCGGACCACCGCCGCTGGGCGGCGTGGGCGGCCGGCTGGGTGGGTCGGCCATGGCGGGAGACGCCGTTCCTGTGGGCGGAGAGCTACTTCTTCCGCAGGCTGCTCGCCGCGGTCGGGTACTTCGAGCCCGGGCCGTGGCGCGGTGTCGACCCGTTCGCGCCGATGAAGACCGCCGAGCTCCGCAGCGCCGCGACGGCCGAGACGCTCAAGGCCTTCGACGCCCTGCCGGAGCTCACCGCGCAGGAGCGCGACGCCGCCGTCGTGCAGGCCGCGGTGTGGGGCAACCAGGCCGATCTCGCGTTCCAGCTGTCGACGGGGGTCAGCGGCGCCGCGGGCTTGGTGGCCGGGAGCAGCCAGGAGTTCTGGTCGCTGTTCGACACCGCTGGCCCGGTCCACCTGATCGCCGACAACGCCGCCGGGGAGCTCGCCGCCGACCTGGCGCTGATCGACCACCTGCTCGCGACCGGCCGCGCGAACCACGTCGTCCTGCACGTCAAACCAACGCCGTACTACGTCTCCGACGCAACACCCGCCGACGTGGTCGGCGTCCTGCGCCACCTCGCCGGACTCCCCGGCGAGGTCGGTGCGATCGGGCAGCGGGCCTGGGAAGCCCTCCGGTCCGGACGCGTCGAACTGCGCGCCCACCCGTTCTTCTGCGCCCCGAGGGACTACCGCGCGATGCCGGACGACTTGCGGACCGAGCTGGCTTCAGCCGCGGTGACCGTCCTGAAGGGAGACCTGAACTACCGGCGCCTCGTGGGCGACCAGCACTGGCCCGCCACCACACCGTTCGCGGAAGCGGCCGGGCACTTCCCGAGCCCGCTCGCCGCCCTCCGCGTCCTGAAATCCGAGGTCGTGGTCGGCCTCGACGCACCAGTGGTCGAAGCCCTGGGCGAAGGCCCCTGGCGCACCAACGGCTCCCACGCCCTCATCCAGACGACCCGCCCCTGAACCTGATCAGGTCGTCGCCAGGACCCGGTCGAGGGTGGCGTGACCAGCTGGTTCCCAGGAGGGTTTGCCGCCGGGGAGGCCGAGCCTGCCGTTGCGGCCGACGAAGACCAGGGTCAGCGCCCGCATGACCGCCCAGCCGCGGGCCCGGGTGGTGGTGGCTTCGTCGGCGTGCTCGTAGGTGTCGAAGAAGCGGGTCGTCGCTCCTGTGGGCAGCAGGATCCACGCGGCGGACAGGTCGGTCGCCGGGTCTCCGGCGCACATGTCGCCGAAGTCGACCACCCCGGCCAGCGACCCGTCCTGGACGACCACGTTGGCCGGGTGCAGGTCGCCGTGCAACCAGAGCGGCGGACCCTGCCAGGCCGGTGCGGCGACGGCCTTCTCCCACACGGCTCGCGCGGCGTCGACGTCCGGGTGGTCCGCGATGACCTCGAACCAGGCGTCGGCCTCCGGCGCGAGGTCGGCCAGCGGGATGCCGCGCGTCGGGCTCGTCGGGGCGTCGGCGGGTGCCGGGTGGTGCAGCGCCTTGAGGAAGTCGGCGAGAACTTCGGCCGCGTCGATGGCCGTGATGGGCGCGCGATCGGCCGGTTCGCCCTCGACCCAGCTCATGATCGTCCAGGTGTGCTCGAACAGGCTCGACGGTTCGCCGACGCGAACCGGCACGGGTGTCGGCAGCGGCAGGCGTCCGGCCAGCGCGGGCAACCACGCCTGCTCCTTGCGCAGCAGCTCCGGCGCTTGCCCGGTGCGCGGCAGGCGGACGGCGAGGTCGTCGCCGAGCCGCCACTGCTGGTTGTCCCAGCCCCCGTCGACGTCCCGCAGTTCGAGGTCCGCGAGATCCGGGTGCTGCTCCCGCAGCAGGGCCCGCACCAGCTCCTGCTCGAACCTCAACTCGCCCACGCGAAGACCTCCGATCACCGGTGTGCGGGCACGCTAGCAGCAGCCCGGCCGCGACCAGCGCGAGGTCCTGGCGTGCTGGGGAACGGCTTCCCAGGCCGGGCAGGTGAACCTGTCGGGGAGCGCCTGCCGGGCGACCCAGGCAGGCCACTGTGGACACCGAACCGGCAGGAAGCTGAGCTGGTCGAACCCGGGTTCCGCCGCACCGCGCGGTTCCTGGAGCTCGCCGCTGGTGCGTGCGGTGATCACCGTTCGGCGGATGCCGGTGCGCCGCGGTGCCGGGTAGCCTCCCGTGGGCGCGCTGAGCGGCTCGTCGGCGTCCGTCCCAGCGCGACGACCCGGGCCCGGTGCCGCCCACCCGATCGAAGCGGAACTGGGGGTCTGGCTCCGTGGCCGTGGAGGAACTCACCGCCCGACCGGCCGTGCTGCGCGCGCGCAACGCGGTCACCGCGGTGTTCGTCGTCAACGGGTTCGCCGCGGCCAGCTGGATGGCGCGCATCCCGGAGGCCCGCGACAGGCTCGACGTCACGCCGGGGCAGCTGGGAACGCTGCTCCTGGCGATCTCGGTCGGGTCGATCACCGCCCTGCCGCTCGCCGGCGTCCTGGTCCGGCGGTTCGGCGCGCGAGCGGTGGTCTCGGGCGGTGCCGTCGTGACCGCGGCGGGGTTGGCGGGCAGCGGCGTGGGGGTCGGGTTGCTCGGCGAGTACCGGGTGACCTGGATCGGCCTGCTCCTGGTGGGGTTCGGCTCGGGGGTCTGGGACGTCGCGATGAACGTCGAGGGCGCCGTGGTCGAGCGCGGGCTCGGCCGCACGATCATGCCGCGCTTCCACGCGGCGTTCAGCGCCGGAACCGTGGTGGGTGCCGGGGGAGGGGCTGCGGCAGCGGCCTGGTCGATCCCGATGCCGCTGCACCTGGGCGTGGTCGCCGTCCTCGTCGCGGTGCTGCCCGCGATCGCCACACCGGCGTTCCTCCGCGAGCAGCACGCCGACGACGGCCGCGCCAGCGGAGCCGGGGCGTCGTGGCGGGCCTGGACCGAACCGCGGACGCTGGTGCTCGGCGTGATGGTGCTGGCCTTGGCACTCACCGAGGGCACCGCCAACGACTGGCTGGCCACTGCCCTGGTCGACGGGCACGGGGTCCCGCACTGGGCCGGTTCCGCCGGGTTCGCGGTCTTCCTCACCGCCATGACGACCGGCCGCGTGGCGGGCACCGCGCTGCTCGACCGGTTCGGCAGGCTGCCGGTGCTGTGGGCGACCATGGCCACCGCCGCGCTCGGCGTCCTGCTCCTGGTCTTCGCCACCTGGCTGCCGCTCGTGCTGCTCGGAGCGGTGCTGTGGGGCCTCGGGGCGTCGCTCGGCTTCCCCGTGGGGATGAGCGCGGCGGCCGACGACCCGGGCCACGCCGCTACCAGGGTGAGCGTGGTCTCGACGATCGGCTACACGGCGTTCCTGGCCGGACCACCCCTGCTGGGTTACCTGGGCGATCACGTCGGAACCCTGCACGCCCTCCTCGTGGTCGCGGTCCTCCTGGTCCCCTCCGCCCTGGCCGTCCCAGCAGCCAAATCCCACCAACCCCGCACCTGAAGCCCCGGAGGTCGTCGCCGCGGGGCGGCGGACCGGGGCGAGCAGGTCGCCCTGCGGGGGCCCGCGTCGGCTAGTTGCCCTTGGACCGGAACTTGTCGATCATCCGGCGGTCCCGCTTGGTGGGGCGGCCCGCTCCGCGTTCTCGACGGGCCACCGGGGCCGCTGCCTCCGGGGGTGGGGCCGGGGTCCGGTCGATGTAGCAGGTGGCCGCGTCGGCCGCACCGACGCGGCGCTGGATCACCCGGACCACCTCGACGGTCCGGGTGCGGTTGCCGACTCGGGCCCGCACCTCGTCGCCGGGGGAGACGGTGGTCGCCGGTTTGGCCGGGCGGTCGTTGACGCGCACGTGCCCGCCGCGACAGGCGGCGGCGGCGTCCGGGCGGGTCTTGGTCAGTCGGACGGCCCACAGCCAGCGGTCGACACGGGTGGATTCCACAGCACCACATGATGGCACGGCCCGTCCCGGAGATCCGGCGACCGGGCCGCCCGTGATCCGCGGGCCCTGGTCAACGTGCTGTTGCATGTTGCATGCTACTCGCCCTAGATTGGCCGCGTGACGACGGAGCAGCCCGCCCCCGCTCGCTCAGCCGAGCAGCGCGCGCAGGCGGTCGGCGACGCCGTGGTCGTGGAAGTCGGACCGGCGGCGGGACTCCTGGTCGATGAGCAGGGTCGCGGTGTTGATGATGTGGCGGCTCATGGCCGCGCCGATGCCCGCCTCGTCCCCAGCCATGAACGCCGCGTAGACGTCGGAGTGGTCCTCGAAGCACTCGAGCGGCGTGCGGGACGTGGGAACCGTGCCAACACCGCTGCGCAGGACCATGGTGCGCTGCTCGCGCAGCACGCTGGTGGCCCGGTCGTTGCCGCTCAGCTCCAGCAGGACGGTGTGGAAGTCGCGGTCGGTCCGCAACGTCAGCTCCGCGTCGCCCGCCTCCGCTGCCGCGCGGAACCGGTCGTGCACCTCGGTCAGGCGGCGGCGGGCCCCGGGGTCGTCCTGGGCGAGCCGCGCGGCGCGGCGGGCCAGCGGGACTTCGAGCATGAGTCGGACCTCGAAGCCCTGCAGCAGGGTTTCGACGGATGTCGCGACGATGCGGATGCCGCGGTTGCGCTCGATCTCGACGAGACCGAGCCGGGCCAGTTCGTGCGAGGCCTCGCGGATCGGCGTCCTCGACACCCCGAGCTGCTCGCCCAGCGCCGCGGCGCTGTACAGCTGGCCGGGTTCGAGCTCGCCACTCAGGATCGCCGCTCGGAGCTGGTCGAGGACACGCCCGGTCACGGTGCTGACGTCGAGGGCTTCCACCCCGCCCATTCTGCCGGACGCGCCGGTGAGCACCAGGAGGAGTCGAATGGTTGAGACGCGACGTTTCGCGGTGGTCGGTGGCGGCATCATCGGTGCCGCCGTGGTCCGGGAGCTGAACCGGCGACTCCCCGACGCCGAGGTCGTCCTCTTCGAGAAGGAACGCGAACCCGCGGCCCATCAGACCGGGCACAACTCCGGTGTCGTCCACGCGGGGCTGTACTACGAGCCCGGCGGGCTGAAAGCGCGCCTGTGCCGCCGGGGCGTGCAGCTGATGCGGGACTACGCCGCCGAGCGCGGCCTCCCGTACGAGCGCTGCGGCAAGGTGGTGGTCGCGCTCGACGCGGACGAGCGCGGGCGGCTCGAAGCGATCCACGACCGGGCCACGAAGAACGGGGTTCCCGGCGTCCGCCTCATCAGCGGCGGCGAGCTCCGGGAACTGGAGCCCGAAGCGCGGGGCGTCGCGGCCCTCCACTCACCGGAGACCGCGATCATCGACTACGCAGCGGTGACGCGCGCCCTCGTCGACGACGCCCGGCGTGCCGGGGTGGACGTGCGGCTGGGGGTTGAAGTGCTCGGCGCGGACGTGGGAACCGGGGGGCGGGTGCGGGTGCGCACCAGCCAGGGGGACGAGCTGTTCGACAACGTGATCGCGTGCGCCGGGCTGCAGTCCGACCGGCTCGCCCGGCGATCCGGAGCCGCCAGGTCCCCGTCGATCGTGCCGTTCTTCGGGCAGTACCTGGTCCTCGAACCGCGGTTCCGCGACATCACGCGCGGACTCGTCTACCCGGTTCCCGACCCGAAGTACCCGTTCCTGGGGGTGCACCTCACCAAGCGGGTCGACGGTGCGATGACCGTCGGGCCGAACGCGTTCCTGTCGTTCTCCCGGGAGGTCTACCGGGGTTTGGGGGTGGATCTCCGGGATGTGGTGGATGTTGCGGTGGATCCCGGGTTCTGGCGGTTCGCGGTCGGGAACCTCGCTGGTGCCCGGCGGGAGCTGGGGGGTGTGCTGTCGGCGCGGAGGTTCGTCCGGGCGGCGGCGCGTTATGTTCCGGCGATCGAGGGAGCTCGGTATGCGCGGTTGCCGCGGGGGATTCGGGCGCAGGCCCTGGGGGCGGATGGGCGCTTGGTGGACGACTTCGTGATCCAGCACGTGGGGCCGGTTGCGCATCTGCGCAACGCACCGTCGCCTGGAGCGACGTCTTCCTTGGCCATCGCGGAGCACGTGGTGGGGGGTGTTGTCGAGCGCAATGGGCTCGCCGCGCGTCCGTAGTGGGGGCGCTGACCGGCGGGGAGCCCCGCCGCGCGGGCAGCTCCGGGGTGCTGCCCGCGCGGCGAACTGACCCCGGCCGTCAGGCCGTTGCGGCTGCGGCGGCTCGGCCCGCTTGGCGGCCGGAGAACAGGCAGCCGCCGAGGAAGGTGCCCTCCAGGGCTCGGTAGCCGTGGACCCCTCCGCCGCCGAAGCCCGCCACCTCGCCCGCCGCGTACAGGCCCGGGATGGGGGCCGCCTGGTGGTCCAGGACGCGGCCGGACAGGTCGGTCTGCAGGCCGCCGAGCGTCTTGCGGGTCAGGATGTTCATCCTGATGGCGATCAGCGGACCGGCCGCCGGGTCCAGGACCTTGTGCAGCG
This sequence comes from Saccharopolyspora sp. NPDC000359, assembly GCF_040300525.1. Lineage (NCBI taxonomy): Bacteria > Bacillati > Actinomycetota > Actinomycetes > Pseudonocardiales > Pseudonocardiaceae > Saccharopolyspora > Saccharopolyspora sp. NPDC000359. Next base: position 72,378 of record NZ_JBEPDU010000037.1, read on the forward strand.
GGGTGGTGCGCGCCAGCAGGTCACCGGAGTAGGCCAGCGAGTTGCGGATGCCCATGACCTGGTCGTCCTTGGTGAAGTTGTTGTCCACCTGGCGGTCGCGCGCGGTGATCTGGCGCTCCAGCTCGGCCGCGTCCACCAGGTCCGCCCCGGCCAGCCGGTTCATCCCGGCCACCAGTTCCGGCACCGACTTGGCGACCACGAAGTCCTCGCCGCGGTCCAGGAACGCCTTGACCGGCGGCGGGGTCGAGTTCAGCAGCCGGCTCGCCAGGTACCCGGCCAGGTCCTTGCGGGTCAGCTCCGGGTTCTGCTCGGAACCGGAGAGGACGAACTCCTTGTCGATGATCCGCTGGTTGAGCACGAACCACGAGTGGTCGTAGCCGGTTTCCCTGATCAGCGCCAGGGTGCCGAGGGTGTCGTAGCTCGGGATCCCCGGGTTCGGGAACCGGCGGCCACGGGCGTCGAACCACAGCGAGGACGGTGCGGCCAGCACCCGGATCCCGTGGTCGGGCCAGATCGGGCTGTGGTTGACCAGGCCCTCCGTGTAGTGCCACATGCGGTCCCGGTTCACCAGCCGGGCACCGGCGCGCTCGCTGATCGCCAGCATCCGGCCGTCCACGTGCGCCGGGACACCGGTCACCATGCGCTGCGGCGGTGCGCCCAGCCAGTCCGGCCAGTTCTGCCGGACCAGGTCCTTGTTGCCCCCGATCCCGCCGGAGGTCACGACCACCACCGGCGCGTGCAGCTCGAAGTCGCCGATCCTGGTGCGGGAACTGGGGGTGCCGCGAGGCGCGTCGCTGGGTTCCAGGACCCCACCGCGCACGCCGTCGACGGCGCCGTTGGTGACGGTGAGCTCGTCGACCTGGTGCCGGAACCGGAACGAGACCAGGCCCTGCTCGGCGGCCTCGCGCACCGCCTCCTCGAACGGCTCCACCACCCCGGGCCCGGTGCCGAGCGTGAGGTGGAAGCGGGGGACCGAGTTGCCGGGTCCGTCCGAGAGCTGGCCGCCGCGCTCGGCCCAGCCGACGACCGGCACCCACCGCATCCCCATCCCGTGCAGCCAGGCCCGCTTCTCCTCGGCGGCGAACTCCAGGTAGGCATCGGCCCAGCGGGCGGCCCAGTGGTCCTGGCCCAGCGGGTCCTCGGGGTCGCGGTCGAAACCGGCGTTGCCGAACCAGTCCGCGCGGGCCAGCTCCAGCGAGTCGCTGATCCCGGCCAGCCGCTGCTCGGGGGAGTCGATGAAGAACAGCCCGCCGAGCGACCAGAACGCCTGACCACCGAGGCTGGCCTCCGGCTCCTGGTCCAAAAGCAGGACCTTGCGGCCCGCGGCCGCCAGCTCCGCGGTGGCCACCAGCCCCGCCAGCCCGCTGCCCACGACGATGGCGTCCGCGTCGGCACCTGAGGTGTTCGGCGCGGCAGTCGCCGCACCCGCGGGCAGGGCCGCGCTGACCGCGGTCGCGCCCCCGGTGATCAGCACCGACCGCCGACTGATCTGGCCGTTCCCACGAGAGTCCATGAAATCCCCTGTCGCCAACTCGTCCCACGCGGCCGACCGCAAGTTACCTGCGGGTAAGGCGCTCGCTACCATGCTGGACCCCCGGTGGGGGCAGTGGTGGTGGTGAGTTCTCCAGTCTTGGGAGGTCATCGTTGTGATCGAACCCAACGCGGTTCCGCGCTGGCGCGGCGAGCCGCTCGACCGGGCGCTGGCCACCGCCGCGCCGGAGCTGGTGCCCGCCGTGCTCCAGCAGGTGGTCGCCGAGCTGCCCGCGTACGCCGAGCTGCCGGAGGAGGAGCTGCGCGGCGACATCACCCGGATCATCGAGCGGGCCGTGGCGATGGTGGTGCGGATGCTGCGCCACGGCGGCCAGCCCGACCCGAAGTCACTGGCCGACCTGCGCGAGGACGTCCTGCACCGGGCCGAGGAGGGCGTGCCGATCGAGGCGGTGCTCAACGCGCACAACGTGGGGGTGCGGGTGGCGTGGGAGCACTTCAGCGCGCAGGCGCAGCCCGAGGACGTGCGCACCCTGGTCGGGGTCGTGGAGGTCGTGCTGCGCTACCTGCGCGAGATCACCTCGGTGGTCTCCTCCGCGTACTTCCAGGAGCGCGACGTCTTCCTGGCCGATGAGCACGCGGCGAAGCAGGACCTGCTGTCGGCGCTGCTGACCGGCAGCAACCCGCTCGACGCGGCGGCCCGGCTGGGCATCCGCCCGGCCGAGAGCTACGCGGTGCTCGACATGGAGATCGCCGCGCACCCGGACGAGTCCGCCCCGGGCACCAACGCCGACGTGGTCCGGTGGCGCAAGCTCCGCCGCTTCCGCGCGGAACTGGAACGCCGCTCCCCGCAACCGCTCCTGGCGCGGCTCAACGGGTCCGGCGGGGTGGTGCTGCTGGCCCGCGACCCGGACCTGCGCATCCACGACCTGGTCCTGGCCTCCGGAACGGCGGCGGGCGCGGACGTGACGGTGGGCGTGGTGCCGGCACTGGTCGCCGAGATCCCCGAGGCCGCGCGCACCGCGCACGAACTGCGCCGGATCGCGGTGGCCGGGCGCCCTCCGGGCGTCTACACGCTCGACGACCTCGCGCTGGACTACCAGCTCACCCGCCCCGGTCCGGCCCGCGACGTGCTGGCGGGCAAGCTCAGCGCGATCGAGCACGAGCCGGACCTGCTGGAAACCCTGCGCACCCACCTCGGCACCGGCCTGAACCGCCGCCGCACCGCCCGCCGCCTGCACATCCACCCGAACACCGTCGACTACCGCATGCGCAAGGTCGCCGAGCTCACCGGCCTCAACCCGGCGGACCCCACCGACGCGACACACCTGCGAGCGGCCCTCATCGCCCGAACCCTGCCACCCCCGGACCACCCCGCGGCGAAACGTGATCACCCGAATTCGGCGGCGGCCGAAATGATCACCGGATGATTCGTCCACGCAGCTGGTCGGCACCGTGGTTCTGGATGCGGACCAGAGGTGGTGATCAAGTACGGCCATGCTGGTGACCTGCGTGTCACGCGTTCGGGAGACCCGGCGAGACCATTCCGCGCCTCATGAGCCACAATTGTCGCGCATCCCATTCCGGTTTTCCGGGCCCAGCTGCTCGCGCTGTTCCAGAGGTGGAGATCGTGACTGAACACGTCGTGTCCGATGATGAATTCGCGCTAGCTCCCGCGACTGGTGGGCGAACGTGCCCAGTCGCGATCACCAAGGTCTCGGAGCGCGGCCCCTGGGGCACGCGGCGGACGACCCGCGTCCGCCGCTCCACGGGCGTCATCTCAGCCGACGTCGTAGCGGGAGCCTGACCACCAGACCCCGAGCATCAGCCCCAGTGGGCCTTCTGGTATTTGACCATGCTCTCGCCGTGCAGCTTCTTGGTACCGTTTCCGACTCGCACCCAGAAGTCGGAGCCGGCGAAACCTTCCCCCTTCGGCGGGTTCGCGAAGACCGGCTGGCTCGACGGGGCGACGGTCAGTCCGCACACCACGTGGCGCTGGACTCGGTGGAAGTTGATCCGAACCGTTGCCGCGGTTGGTGACGACAGGTTCGAGTCGAGCACCTGCCGCAGGAACAACTCGTACGCGTCTTCGTTCGCCTTGCCCAGCGTCGCCATGTCGCCCTCGATCCCGACGACGTCTCCGGAATCACCCACGCCGATCAGAAGCGTGCCGCCTTCAGCGTTGAGGAAGCCGCACACGGCCTTGACGATGACATGAGGCTTCTTCGGGTCCACCTCACCGGTGGCCATGTTCCGGCGGGCGGTGGTCTTGAACTCGAGCTGCTGGGACTCGTCTGAGGCGATCAGCTCGGTGACAGACGGAGGATCCGTGGGCTTGAGCTTCCCCCAGAGTGTGTCGAACGCCTCGCGCACGAGTCCGGCGATCAAGGAGCGTCGACGTTCGAGGAAGGTCGCGTAGTCGAGCTGTTCCCAGCCGATTGGCAGGCAGTGCCAGCGCATCTGCTTCTTCAACCGCGTCGGGCTGACACTCGACGACAGCACTGGCCAGTAGTCAGCAGGAGCCGCTGAGTTGAGCTTGGAGCTGTCCGTCCACTGCACGAATGCCCTGTTGGCGATCGCGTTCACCTGGCGCGTCCCACTGATGCCCTGTGACGCCAAGTGCTTCTTTGGGAACAGGTGCCCACGCTCGAGTTTGCGCGGAGCTCCCGAGTCCGGTTCGAGCAGGTCCCGAACTCGCACGTCGCTGAACAGCACTTCGGCATCGAGCAGGTCGAGCGCTGCGAGGTAGGCGAACAAGACCGGTGACCGGGACGATGACGTGTCCAAGCGGTTGGGCAACGAGATCATCCAGTAGTCGTTGGTAAAGTTCGCTTTGGCGACCCGGTCGAGTTCGGAGACGTACGCGGCATCGTCCCCAGCGGGGAGGTCCGCGATGCGGCCCAGGTCGAACTCGAACTGGGACTCCGGCGAATTGGTGTAGCGGCCGGTGGTCTGCGACATGAAGAACCAGCGTCCGATTGCTGGTCGGAGCTCGTCAATGCCCAGACCGAAGTCGTGGCGCCCGATCAGCCAAAGCGCGTAGCTGAAGAGCAGGGCGTTGTCTGAGGTGATCATCTTCCGGTTGCGGAAACCGGCGTACCTGAGGCACTTGAGGAACTCATGCCAGTTGTTCAGGTCGAGCACCAGCTCCTGCGCTCGTTCCAGCAAGCCGAACTGGTGAGCCCGCCGCTCGGCGGACACCTTGCCGGTGTCGAGATCCTTGCCACGGAGGATGCTGTAGACGTGCTGCAGCCGGGCGCGGCGGAATGCCACGGCGACGCCGACGCGCAGGAGTTGGTCGGGGCTCGGGTCGAGGTAGGGATTTCGGGGGCTTGGCCCGGTGACCGTCGGGTCGACAGCCGCGCGGCTGAACGCTTCGAGGGTTCGACGCCCCTTCTCCCAATGCACCGACATGAGGGTGAGGATGAAGTCGGACTGGTTGAGCTGCACGCCTTCAGAGTTGATGCGGACGAAGATCTCCGCGACCTGCTCCTCGGTCGCTGATTCACCGAGTTCGATGATTTGGAACCGGAAGTCGCGCAGGTTGCGCACCTTGTCGATGCGCTCCTCGAGCAGGTCCTTGTGCTCGTCCACCATCTCTTCGGTCCGCGAGGCTGCCAGGCGGTTCATGAACTCGCGGATAATCGTCTTGTAGCCCGGAGCCCAGAGCTTGGTGATGTCGGGTATGAACTCGGGGGCGTGCTCGATCGCAGCGTCGGTGACCTCGAAGGTCTCGTCCTCGGGACGGAAACCGATCCGAATGCGCCGGTTCTCGAAGGTCTGGGTCAGAACCGGCTCTCCAGTCAACACGGCGTAGAGCGAGGTGAGGCGCTGCTGTCCGTCGACGACGAGCACCTGGGGCGCTCGTTCGGCTGTTTCGGTCCCGATCTGGCGGACTCCAACCTCCGCGCCAGTCTCCCAGAACATGAGCGTTCCCACGGGGTAACCCCGGTACATCGAGTCGAAGAGATCTCGTGCCTTGGCCGATGACCAGACGAACGGCCGTTGGATGTCGGGCAGGCCGATGCGGCCGGTCCGAATATCCTCGATCAGGTGGTTCAAGGAGTATCCGGTGTCGCTGTACAGCGTTTCCGCCACGAGTGGTCTCTCCATTCCAGGTACTTGTTTCCATGTGCGGCTTGAGCGAGCTACCCCTCATGGGCGCTGGAACGGGCACAGATGGAGCTGTGAGGTGACCTGTCCGGCATGGGCGGGGATGTATCGCTTGGTCACGATCCTATCGCTCAGGGTGATTATGTGGTGATCCTTTTCGGCAACTCCGGTGATCGTCGTCGGCTGCGACGGGATGGGGAGTTGGCGTGGACGGTTCGCCGACATGGGGCAGCGAATTTGGCGGCATGACGCGTGTTCAGCCGACCAAGGGCGTTGCCGCGGAGGTCCTCGACGCGAGCGAGCTGTGGGGTAGTGCGTACCAGGAGGTCCGGGACGGTCGAGCCGACCGCAGCGCGGACGGCGTGCACACCTGCAGGCAGGGCGTGGCCCGCTTCACCTCCTGGCTGCTCACCCAGCTCGCCGAGCGCTACCCCGGCTTCACCCCAGCCGATGCGCGGGTCCGGGCCAACACCGGCTGGGCGGCGGACCACCACTTCGCGGGCTGTTGAGGCAGCCGGAAAATCGCTTGGGGACTCGACATCGTCGTAATAGGCTCGCCGCCGTGATGATGCAGCAGTTCTTCTTCCGCCTGGGCTGACCCGGCTCCGAGTCCTGGCATCGCGCCTGCGCGGCGCGATGCCCACCGTGTCATGCCTGGAGGAGAACCATGCTGTTGCTCGTTTCCGGTGCGTCCGGCGTCGGGAAGACCACCGCCCGTCTGCACGCGCGCCACCTGTTCGAACGCCGCGGGCTCGACACCGTCTACGAGACCGCCGAGTTGTTCACGCTCGGTCCGATCCCGGACGTGCCGACCATCGCCTGGCGCCAGCAGCAGGTGGAGGTCGCGGTCCGCCGAGCGATCGCCCTCGAGGAGGAGGGCAAGCACCTGCTGTTCTCGGGTGATCCGGTGCCGCTGGGGGAGGCGCTGGCCGCTCCGAGCGCGGACCGGATCGACATCGCCGCGTGCCTGCTCGACCTCGATGACGAGACCCACCTCGCGCGTCTCGAGCGGCGCGCCGAGCCGGTCGAACTGCGCCCGCTGCACCAGGGCTTCGCCGCGTGGATGCGGGCGCACGCCACCGACCCCGGGCACGTCCCGGAGGCGGTCACCATGGACGCCTGGCCGGAGATGCGCTGGGACCGCTGGGTCGGCCGGGCTCCCTGTCCGGAGTGGGCGATGACCGTCCTCGACACCTCGCGGCTAACGCCGGAAGAGGTGGGCGCGAGGGTCACCGACTGGTGCGAGGACGCGGTGGCCGGGAAGGCCCCGGTCTTCCGCGCCGGGTGGTTCGCCGAACCAGCGGAGGGCTGATCTCACCGGCAGCCCGGGCTCGGTGCGAGCGTCGCTGCGGGCCCGGGCTGCCGCCGCTGAGGTCCTTGCGCTTCAGCCGACCTCCTCGTCGGTTCCGGACTCCGCAGCTTCGGGGTTTTCCCTGCCCCGGCCCAGTTTCCGGAAGGCGAGCAGGGCCAGCGGGACACCGATCACCAGGACCACGAGCAGGGCCAGCCGGTCCGAGACGAGCGCGGAGGCGTGCTGGGCCCAGGCCTGGATGGTGAACTGCGCGTCGATGCTGACGAGCCCGCTGAGCGAACCGGTGCCGTCGGTGATGAGGAACAGCACGCCGAGGGCGATGAAGACCAGGCCGGACAGCAGCGTGGTGCTGTGCACGCGGAGCGGTCCGAGCTTGAGCTCGCGTCCGCGCAGCCACCGGCGCCGCCCGAGGTCGAAGCGGTCCCACAGGGCCGCGATCACGAACAGCGGGACCGCCATGCCCAGCGCGTAGAGGGCCAGCAGGATGCCGCCGTAGGCGGGGCTGGAGCCGGTCATGGCCATGGTCAGGACGCTGCCGAGCAGGGGACCGGCGCAGAAACCCGCCAGCCCGTACACGGTTCCGAGCAGGTACACCGACAGCGAGGACGAGATCCTGATCCGCCCGCTCAACCGCTGCGCCGCCGAGGAGCCGAAGCCGAACCCGAGGATCTGGCCGAGGCCGAGCAGGACCATCAGCGATCCGCCGATCAGCACCACGAGATCGCGGTGCTCGTTGAACACCGCGCCAACCGAGCCCGCCGCCACGCCCATCGGGACCAGGGTGGTGGCCAGGCCGAGGTAGAAGATGCTGGTGCGCAGCAGCAGCCGGATCCGGTCGGCGAAGGCGTAGGCGAAGAACGCCGGCACCAGCATCGCCGAGCACGGGCTGAGCAGCGACAGCACACCGCCGAGGAACGCGCCGAAGTAGCCGATCGTCATGCCTTGGCCCGTTCCGCCTCGATCACCGAGGTGAACTGGTCCAGCGGCTGGGCGCCCAGCACCGGTTGGGTGTTGATGATGAACGACGGGGTGCTGGACACCCCGAGCGCCTGCCCCTCGAAGGCGTCGGTCTGGATCTCCTGCATGATCGCCGGGTCCTCGCGGTCGGCGTTGAACCTGGCGATGTCCGGCACCCCGACCTCGCGGGCCAGCTCCTGGATGGTCTCCTCCGGGAACGACGGCTTGTCGCCACCGTTGCCGCGCGCGTAGGCGGCGGTGTGGAACTCCCAGAACAGGCCTTGGCGGGCGGCGGCGCGGGCGGCCTTGGCGACCGCCATCGACTCCTCGCCGAAGATCGGGAAGTCGCGCCACTCCAGGCGCAGGACACCGGTGTCCACGTACCGCTTGATCAGCTCCGGCTTGACGTCGGAGGTGAACTTCGAGCAGAACGGGCAGCGGTAGTCCTCGTACATGATCATGACCACCGGGGCGTCGGTGCGCCCCATCGCGAACGGGTCGTCGGGCTGGCGCCGCTGCAGCGACTTCAACACCTGGGTGACCTCGTCGTCCTGCTGCTGCGCCGCGGTGGACTGCTGGTTCCGCTCGGGGGCGGGCCCACCGGCGAACGCGCCCCACGCCAGCGCACCGACCACGACCACGAGCACCACCGCGAGCCCCCACCGGAGCGCTGGTGAGCTCTTCGAGGTCACCACTGCGCACCACCTCTTCTATTCGTCTTAGTAGAATTCTTATGGTGCATAGTAGAGGCCGGTGCCGAGGTGTTCCCGGCACCCCCGGTGGCGCGGACCGAGGTGCGGGGGCAGCGGGGACCGGGACGCGGCGGTGCCTTCGGCTCCGACGCCGATGACCTACTCTGCCGACCGGAGAGGGGAGTTCCGATGCGCAGCTTGGGGCCGCTGGAGTCAGCCGTGATGGACCACCTGTGGGAGGCGGCGAAGCCGCTGAGCGTGCGGGAGGTCCTGGACGGCCTGCACGACCGCGGGCTGGCCTACACCACGGTAGCCACCGTGCTGGAGAACCTGCACCGCAAGCAGTGGGTCGACCGCGACCGGGTCGGCCGGGTCTGGTTCTACCGCCCCTGCCTGCAGGCCAGCGAGCACGCCGCGCTGCTGATGCGGGAGGCGCTGGCGGCCAGCGGCAGCCCGCGCGCGACGTTCCTCAAGTTCGTCGACGAGATCAGCGACGAGGAAGCCGCGATGCTGCGGGAACTGCTCGCCGAGGAGCCGGAGGAACGATGACACCCCTGCTCGTCGCGCTTTTTGCCTACACCGCGGCGTTGGCGGTGCTGGGACCCCGGCTGATCCGGGCCTGGCAGCGCTGGCAGTCCGCAGCGCCCCGCATGGGGCTGGTCCTCTGGACGGCGCTGGCCACTTCGTGGGTCCTGGCGGTGATCAGCGCTGGTCTCGCCGCGATGGCGCAGCTGTCCGGTGGGTACGGTCTCGCGGGCCTGTTGCACGCCTGCCTGCGCGCGCTGCTGACGATCCTCGGGGTGCGCAGCTTCACAGATGTGCCCGCTGCGATTGCGCTGCTCGGCTCGGCGGTGGTGATCGTCCGGCTGGTGGTCGTGGCTACGCGGCACATCCGGCGGACCCGGCGGCACCGCGAGCTGCACCGGCAGGCCCTGCGCTGGTCCTCGCCCGCGGTCGTGCGCAACGGGGTACGCGTGGCCGTGGTGGAAGCCGAGCAGCTCGCCGCGTACTGCGTGCCCGGGCGCTGCTCCACCGTGGTGCTCACCACGGGTGCGCTGCAGCGCCTGGTCCCGGCCGAGCGGGACGCCGTCATGGCGCATGAGATCGCTCACCTGCGTGGCAAGCACCACCTCGTGCTGGGGTGGGTGGCGGTCCTGGCCCGCGCCTTCCCCTTCGTCCCGCTGCTGAAGGCGGCGTCGCAGGAGGTGGCCCGCCTCGTCGAGTGGGCCGCCGACGACCGGGCCGGGCGGCGGCACGGCAACCGGGCGGTGGCCAGGGCCCTGGCGGTGATGGCCACCAGCGGGCGGAGGTCGGCGACTCCGGTGCCGAAGATGGCGCTCGCCGCGGCGGGTTCGGGTGTGCCGGAACGCGTCAAGCGTCTCCTGCAGCCGCGGGCAGCGGTGCGCGCGGCGCGCTGGCGGATCGTCGCGGCGCTGAGCCTGCCCGCGATCGCACTCGTCGCGGCTGCGGCGGTGCTCGTGCCCTGCGCCACGGTCGACCCGACCCCGATCTGCTCCGGACGGCCGAGCGTCACCGGCTCCGCGCACCTGTAGGTGCGCTCACCTGCTACTCAGCCAGCGCGGCGTCGATGGCGCCGGTGAGCTCCTGGTAGGTGCTCGGGCTGAACCTGGTCCCGTTGAGCCCTGTGTCGGGGCGGCTGCTCCCGGATGTCCCGCCGAAGGTGGGAAGAGGTTGCCGTTGGCCACTGTGGACCGATTTGGCCCACGAAGAGTAGTACTAACCGCAGTAGTAGACATGCTCGGGGTGGTGACGCAGTCTTGCCGCGGCCTGCCGCGGGTCGCTCTCGGTGACGGGGGGCCGTTGGAGGCGAACCTCGGCGTGCCGATGGGGTCGTGAGTGCGTAACAGTGTTAGAACAAAAATAAAAGAACAAAACCCCCCCCCCCCCCCCGGGGGGGGGGGGGGTAGAC
>NZ_JBEPDU010000038.1:0-77161 GCF_040300525.1 Saccharopolyspora sp. NPDC000359
GTCGTGAGTGCGTAACAGTGTTCGAACACTGTTACGCACTCACGACCCCCGCGACGGGTCAGGGAGGCCGGCGACGTAGGACCGCACCGCTTCGCGGAAGGCGGTCTGGTCGACCTCGGCCGTCTCCGTGGCGCGGACCGCGGTGCGCAGGGCCGGGTAGTCGTCGCCGAGGGGCTGGTCGAAGGCGGGGGAGAACGGGGCGAGGATCGAACCGAGGACCACGTAGTCGATGCCGAGCACCACGCGCAGCGCCGCCGCCGGGGTGAACCCCGCCCCGGCGAGCATGGTCAGCACGTCCTCGTAGGCCTGGCGGGATTCGGTGATGGTCACCGCGCGGCGGGCGATGATCCCCACCGCGTTGGGGTGCTTGGCGAAGGCCGCGTGGTAGGTGTGGGCCCAGGCCAGCAGGCCCGCGCGCCAGTCCGCCGGGTCGAGCTGCAGGGGCGGGATGTCCGCGGTGATGATTTCGGTGATCAGTTCGAGGATGTCGTCCTTGCCGCTGACGTGCGTGTACAGGGACGGGGCCTGGACGCCGAGCTTGGCCGCGATGCGCCGGACGGTCAGCGCTTCGGCGCCTTCCCGGTCGACGACCGCGAGCGCGGCCAGCCCGATGTCGTGCCTGGTCAGCGAGCCGCGCTTGGTCTGGGTCACCGGTCCTCCTCCGTGATCGCTGGCGCCTCCCATTCTTCCCGAGCGGGGGCCGGTCGTGGGATCCGTCGGCCGCCGAGGTCTTCCCAAAGCCCCGGCGGGGGCCTACAGTCCGTGCCTAACTTAGTTAGGCAAGCCGGTCCGGAGGAGGACGCAGGCATGGAAATCCAAGCTGCCGGGGGGAATCCGGACGAGGACGCGGCGCGGCTGCGCGAGCTCGGCTACGAGCCCCAGCTCAAGCGCGGGCTGGGGGTGCTCGGCAACATCACGATGGGTTTCGCGACGATCTCCCCGGTCGTCGGGCTCTACGCGGTGGCGCTGGTCGGCACGACGATCGCCGGGCCCCGGTGGGTGTGGGCGCTGCCGGTCTGCCTGGTCGGGCAGTGCCTGCTGCTGGCGCTCTACGCCGAGCTGTCCTCGCAGTTCCCGATCTCAGGCGGTGCCTACCAGTGGACCCGGCGGCTGGTCGGGCCGTCCTACGCCTGGTTCACCGGCTGGATCTCGCTGTGCTCCAGCCTGCTGGCCAACACCACGATCGCCTACCTGGCCGCCCCGTGGGCCTTCACCCTCGTCGGCCTCACCCCGACGCCGAACCAGTTGGTCGCGGCCGCGGCGGTGTTCGTCGTGGTGTGCTCGTTGACCAACATGCTCGGCGTGGACGTGCTGCGCCGCGCGCTGGCGATGGGCGTGGTAGCCGAGGCCGTCGCCTCGGTGCTGGTCGGGGTCGCCCTGCTGCTGGTGTTCCGCACGCAGCCGTGGTCGGTCCTGACCGAGGGGTTCGGCACCGAGGGGTTGTTCGGCGGATCCGGGCTTGCCGCGTTCGTCGCGGCGGTGGCCGTTGGGGGCTGGGCGTTCATCGGCTTCGACGCCTGCGTGTCGACCGCGGAGGAGACCCGTAACGCCACCCGCCACGTGCCGCGCGCGATCTGGATCGCACTGCTCAGCGTCGGTCTGCTGGTGATCCTCAACGCCTTCGCTGTGGTGCTCAGCCACCCCGACCCGGCGAGCGTGGTGGCCGGGGCCGACGCCGACCCGGTGACCACTGCGGTGGTGGCCTCCTTCGGCGACTGGTCGGCCAAGCCCTTCGTCGTCGTGGTGCTCCTCGCGTTCCTGGCGTGCGGGATGGCGGCGCAGGGGTCGACGGCGCGGGCGCTGTACTCGGTCGCGCGCGACGACGTGCTGCCGCTGTCGAAGTTCCTGCGCACGGTGAGCCAGCGGAGCCAGGCGCCGGTCGGCGGTGCCGTCGCGGTCACCGCGGTGGCCTGCGCCGGGCTGCTGCTGGCGCTCAACAGCGCCGCCATGGGCAGCCTCATCACCTTCGGCACCTCGGCCTTCTACCTGACCTTCCTCCTGGTGGCCCTCGCCGCGCTGGCGGCTCGGCTGCGCGGGACGTGGGTGCCCGCCGGTCGCGTCCAGTTGGGGCGGCTGGGCACCGCGCTGAACTTCGGCGCCGTGCTGTGGCTGGCGTTCGAGTTCGTCAACATCACCTGGCCGCGCGCGCTGCTCGCCCCGGTTGGCGCCCCCTGGTACCAGGTGTGGGCGGCGCCGCTGGGCACCGCGCTGATCGTCCTCATCGGACTCGGCTACTTCGCGGCCGCCAAGCCGCGCGACCGGGTCGTCCTCAGCAGTTCCTTCGCAGATCGGAGTGCCTCGTGACCATTGCGGACCTCGTCATCACCGGAGCCAGGGTGATCACGATGGACGGACCACCGGCGAGCGCGGTGGCGGTGCGGGACGGCCGCATCTGCGCGGTCGGCGACGACGTCGGTGACCACATCGGACGGCGCACCCAGGTGGTCGACGGGTCAGGGCGCACCGTCACGCCCGGTCTGGTCGACTCCCACCAGCACCCGGTGCACGGCGTCGCCAACATCCGCGGCCTGGACCTGCGGGGCGTGGTGGAGCTCGGCGAGCTCCGGGCGAAGCTGCGCGCGGAGAGCGCTCGGCTGGGGCGCGACGAGTGGCTGCTCGGGTACGGCTTGGAGTACAACGCCTTCCGGCCCGGCTGGTTGCACCGCAAGCACATCGATGACGCCATCGGCGACCACCCGGCGCTGCTGACGCTGATCGACGCGCACACGGCGTTGCTGAACACCAGGGGCCTGCAGCGGGCGGGCATCACCGGCGCGGTGGAGTTCGCCGACCGCTCGGAGGTGGTGGTCGACCCGGACGGCACGCCCACCGGCGAGCTGCACGAGACGTCGGCGGTGCGGCTCGGCGACGCGGCCGTTCCCCCGCTGGGGCTGGACGAGCTCGCGCGGCGGGTGGCCGACCTGCACCGGGCGCAGAACGCCGTAGGCATCACCGGCGAGCACATGCTGGACCTGGCGATCTGGCCGGGCACCGACGAGCTGTTCCGGGCGCTCGACGACCGCGGTGAGCTGACCGTGCGGACGCTGGTGGCGCCGTGGTGCCTGCCGGGCACCGTCGACGACACCCTGGACGTCGTCCAGGACCTGCGGAACCGGCCCGGCCGGATGTGGCGTACCGGTGCGGTCAAGTTCTTCCTGGACGGCACCATCGACGGCGGCAGCGCCTGGCTGTGCCAACCGGACTCTTGCGGGGAGGGCACCGAGCCGGTGTGGCGCGAGCCGCGGGCCTACGCGGAGGCCGTGCAGCGGGCGGTGGGCTTGGGCCTGCCGTGCTGGACGCACGCGATCGGCGACCAGGCGGTGTCCTTCGCGCTCGACACCTACGCCGTGTCGGGGCGCGCCTCCGGCGGTCGGCACCGCATCGAGCACGTCGAGCTGCTCCAGGACCGCGACGTCACCAGGTTCGCCGAGCTGGACGTGGTGGCGTCCATGCAACCCACGCACATGGACTGGACGCTGCCCGACCACAGCGACAACTGGTCCACGCGCATCGGCGAGGAGCGCTGCGGGCGGGCGTGGCGGTACCGGGACGTGCTCGCCGCGGGTGGGCACGTCGCGCTCGGCTCGGACTGGCCGATCGCCGGGTACGACCCGCGGGAGATCATGTCCGGGGCCCGGCTGCGCCGCCCGGTCGGGGAGCCGGGCCGGGAGCCGGTGGTGCCGGAGCAGGCGCTGACCGCGCAGCAGGTGCTCGCGGGCTACACCACCGAAGCCGCCTACGGCGCGGGGGAGGAGCAGGTGGCTGGGCGGATCCGGGTCGGCATGCGGGCGGACCTGGCGGTGTTCGACGGCGACCCGCTGACCTGCGCACCGCAGGACCTGCCGGAACTTCCGGTGGCTTGCACGGTCGTGGACGGTCGGATCGTGCACGGACCCTCGTGAGCGGCGATGGTGGTCCTTGCGACCATCGCCGCTCACGACTCGTCAGCGGGTGACGACGCGGATGGTCTCGGGGCCGAGGGCGACCTCGTCGCCCTCGGTGATCTGCTTGCCGCGGCGGGTCTCCACCTCGCCGTTGACCTGGACCAGGCCTTCCTCCAGGACCTCCTTCGCCTCCGCGCCGTGCTCGACCAGCCCGGCCAGCTTCAGCAGCTGGCCGAGCCGGATCACGTCGTCCCGGATCTCCACTTCGCGCATGGCCCCATTGTCCGCCGCGGCGCGCGGCGGCCGGGCGCGGCGGTCGGCGGTACGCTCGGTGATCGTTCGCTCACCTGCTGCGACATCCGGGAGGTCGCCGTGCCCGTCGCCGTCACCGGCAGCATCGCCACCGATCACCTGATGCACTTCCCCGGCCGGTTCACCGACCAGCTCGTCGCCGACAACCTGACGCAGGTCTCGCTGAGCTTCCTGGTCGACGACCTCGTGGTGCGGCGGGGCGGTGCCGCGGCCAACATCGCATTCGCGCTGGGCGTGCTGCGCCAGCGGCCGGTGCTGATCGGCGCGGTCGGCGACGACTTCGCCGACTACCGCTCCTGGTTGGAGCGCCACGGTGTGGACTGCTCGGGCGTGCACGTCTCGGAGGTCGCGCACACCGCCCGGTTCGTGTGCACCACCGACGAGGAGTTCAACCAGATCGCCTCCTTCTACACCGGGGCGATGGCCGAGGCCCGCAACGTGGAGCTGACCCCGGTGCTGGACCGCTCCGGCGTGGACCTGGTGTTGATCGGTCCGAACGATCCGCTGGCGATGCTGCGGCACGTCGACGAGTGCCGCCAGCGCGGCTACCCGTTCGCCAGCGACCCGTCGCAGCAGCTGGCCCGCCTCGACGGTGAGCAGGTGCGGCGGGTGGTCGATGGGGCGGAGTACCTGTTCAGCAACGAGTACGAGTGGGGGCTGCTGCTGCAGAAGACCGGCTGGACCGAGTCCGACGTGCGGGAGCGGGTCGGTGTCCGGGTCACCACGCTCGGCGCGGAGGGCGCGGAGGTGGTCGGGGGCGATGGCAAGCGGGTGCGGGTGCCCGCGGTGCCCGATCGCGGCCGGGTCGATCCGACCGGGGTGGGGGACGGGTTCCGGGCGGGCTTCCTCGCCGGTGTCCAGAGCGGGCTGTCGTGGGAGCGGGCCGCGCAGCTCGGGTCGTTGGTCGCGGTGCACGTCCTGGAGGTGACCGGGACGCAGGAGTGGACGCTGGACCACGGCCGCGCGCTGCGGCGCTTCACGGACGCTTACGGCGCTGCGGCAGCGACTGAAGTGGCCGCCTTGCTGAGCTAGTTCGCAAATTTTTGCAAGCATTGGAGCAGCTCAACGCTGGTTCCGATGGAGTATTGACTTAACTCGCGCAAGAAAATGTGATCGATGGCGACCGCTCGAAGTTGAGGAGGTTGTCATGCGATTGGCATTGCTCGCGCTCGCCGCGGCGGTCGGCGGGACCACGCTGGTGCCCGCCGCGACAGCGGAAGTGCCCGCGGCCGCCCCGGTCCGCGGACCGATCGTCCAGATGTTCCAGTGGCCGTGGGAGTCCATCGCCCGGGAGTGCACCGACTTCCTGGGGCCCAAGGGCTTCGGCGCGGTGCAGGTGTCACCGCCGCAGGAGCACGTGGTGCTCGGCGACCAGGGCCACCCCTGGTACCAGGACTACCAGCCGGTCAGCTACCAGCTGCAGAGCCGCCGCGGTGACCGCGAGCAGTTCGCCGCCATGGTGCGGACCTGCAACGACGCCGGGGTGGAGATCTACGTCGACGCGGTGGTCAACCACATGAGCGGCACCGGGTCGGTCGGCAGCGGACCGGGCAGCGGCGGCTCGACCTACGAGAAGTACGACTACCCGGGCGTGTACTCCGACGCCGACTTCCACGGTTGCCGCCGCGACATCGCGAACTACCAGGACAAGTGGGAGGTGCGCAACTGCGAGCTGGTCGGGCTGGCGGACCTGGCCACCGAGTCCGAGCACGTGCGCAGCACGCTGACCGCCTACCTGGACGACCTGGTGGGGATGGGTGTGTCCGGCTTCCGGGTGGACGGCGTCAAGCACATGCCGCCGGAGGACGTCGGCGCGATCTTCGGTGCGGTGCGGGACGTCCCGGGCACGGGTGCCCGGCCCTACGTGTTCCAGGAGGTGATCGCGGACGGCACGACGACCGCGGGGGAGTACACCGGCAACGGGGACGTGACCGAGTTCGGCTACTACGGGGTCGTGGCCAACGCCGTCCGCGACGGTTCGCTGGCGCAGTTGGCGAACCTGCCGGAGCGGATGTCGCTGCCGAGCGACCAGGCGGTGGTGTTCATCGACAACCACGACACGCAGCGCAGTTCGCCGATCCTGACCTACGCGGACGGCGTCACCTACGACCTGGCGGTCGCGTTCGAGCTGGCCTACCCGTACGGGACGCCGCAGCTGATCTCCGGTTTCGCCTTCGACGACAACGACGCCGGGCCACCGGCCGAGGCGGACGGGACGACGCAGGCGGCCAGCTGCGACAACTCGGCGTGGACCTGCGAGCACCGGCGGCCGATCATCGCCGGGATGGCCGGGTTCCACGGGGAGGTGCAGGGCACTGAACTCGTGAACTGGTGGGACAACGGCGGTGGGCAGGTCGCGTTCGGGCGCGGGGACAAGGGCTTCGTGGCGATCAACCGGGAGGGTGGCGAGCTGTCCCAGACCTTCCAGAGCTCCCTGCCCGCCGGGACCTACTGCGACGTGATGAGCGGTGAGCTGGTGGACGGCGCGTGCACCGGCACGACCGTCGAGGTGGGGCAGGACGGCAGGTTCGACGCGACCGTCGCGCCGAACTCCGGCCTGGCCCTCCACGCCGGAGCCAAGCTCTGAGCGCCGTGTTGACCGGAGGTGCGCGATTTCGCGACACGGCTTGCGAAATCGCGCACCTCGTCGTGGTTCTCTGTTGTCAGCGCACGGTTTTCAGCGTGCCAGGTCGTTCTCGCTGAACCTGGCGTAGCGTGAACTGTTCGGTAAAAGTGCGCCAGGATCGGCAGTTCGGCCCAACCGGGTTCAGCCCGCCGGATCAATCAGCGCCTCGGCCACCGCCGAGATGTCCTCCGGGCCCACCCGGCAGCAGCCGCCGATCACCCGGGCACCGGCCGCCCGCCAGCTGTGCGCGAGTTCGGGGGACAACTGCGCCCGGCCGGTCCACGTCCGCCGCTGCGCATCCCAGCCCTCACCGCTGTTCGGGTAGACGACGACCGGTTTCCCTGTTGTCGCGCGGGCGATTTCGATCGCGGGCAGCACGTCCCGCGGGGCCGAGCAGTTGACGCCGACCGCGATGATCCCGGGGCTGTCGGCCACCGCGAACGCCTCCGCCAGCGGTTGCCCGGCGCGGGTGCGGTCACCGGCGATGGTGTAGGAGAGCCAGGCCGGGGTGGTCAGCCCGTCGATCGCCTCCACCAGCGCTTCGGCCTCGTCGACGTCCGGGACGGTCTCCAGTGCGAAGACGTCCGGTCCGGACTCGGCCAGCACCTCCAGCCGCGGGCGGTGGAAGTCGCGCAGCTGCTGCTTGGTGCGGCCGTAACGGCCGCGGTACTCCGAGCCGTCGGCGAGCATCGCGCCGTACGGGCCGATCGACGCCGCCACCCAGCGGTGCCGACCCGGTTCGACGTCCCCGGCCAGCCGGGCCAGTTCCACGCTGCGCCGCATCAGCTTGGCGGCGTCGTTGCGCTCGATGCCGTGCGCCGCGAAGCCCTCGAAGCTCGCCTGGTAGCTGGCCGTCGTCGCGATCTCGGCCCCAGCGCGGAAGAACGTGGCGTGCGCGGCCACGACCTCCTCCGGTGAGTCGGCCAGCAGCCTGGCCGACCACAGCGAGTCGGAGAGGTCGTGCCCGCGCGCCTCCAGCTCGGTGGCCAGACCACCGTCGAGGATCGTGGTCACACTGCCGCCGAGCGTGAACGCGTTCATGCCGCTCAGCGTAGCCGCCCCCCGAAGCCCCGCAGTTTCAATTGAAACTGCGCCTCCCCCGCACGCCGAATCGCAGTTTCAATTGAAACTGCGAACCCGCCCGCTGCGTGCTCACAGTTTCAGTTGAAACTGCGGGTTCGCCTGCGTGTCGTTCACAGTTTCAGTTGAAACTGTGGCCCCGTCAGGGGTGGACAGGCGGTGTGCCGGTGTGTCGGGGGACGACACGCCGGGGTGTGTTGGGGGCAGGTGCGACTTCGGTGGAAATCGGGTGTCTGATTTCCACCGAAATCGTGGTACCTCGGCCGGAGCGCCGGAGCGCCAAAGGGCCGAGGGGGCGGAGCGATGAGGGGGCGGAGGGTCGGGTGCTGGGTGGAGTGTCGGAGGTTGGGGGAGGGGGCTGGGTCAGGATTTGACGCTGCCTGCGGTGAGGCCTCCTACCAGGAAGCGTTGGACCAGGTAGAAGACGAGCACTGCTGGGATGGCCACCAGGACTGAGGCTGCTGCCAGGTGGCCCCACTCCGCTCGGTTCTGCTGGACGAAGACCTGGAGGCCGACCGCCAGGGTCTTCGAGCGGTCCTCGGCGGAGAGGAACGCCGAGGCGAAGGCCACTTCGCTCCACGCCACGATGAACGAGTAGAACGCCGTCACCGCCAGGCCCGGTCTGGCCAGCGGCAGGACCAGTCGCCAGAACACGCCGAACGGGGAGAGCCCGTCCACCCGGCCCGCCTCGTCGATCTCGCCGGGGATCCCGTCGAAGTAGCCCTTCAGCATGTAGGTGCAGAACGGGATGGCGGTGCTGCAGTACACCAGGACCAGGCCGAGCGCGCTGCCCTGCAGGCCCAGCGTCAGCAGGATGTTGTACAGCGGCACGATCAGCACCGCGAACGGGAACATCTGCACCACCAGGAAGGACAGCAGCAGCCACCGGCGGCCCGGGAAGCGGAACCGGCTGGCCGCGTAGGCGGTGGTGGCCGCCAGCAGCACCCCGAGCACCGTGGTCAGCGCCGCGATCAGCACCGAGTTGCCGAACCAGCTCAGGAACGCGCCCTTGGCGCCGGACAACACGTCCCAGTAGTTGTCCACAGTGGAGTCAGCGAACAGCGCCGGGGTGCGCTCGATCGCCTTGGCGTCCGGCTTGAACGAGATCACCAGCACCCAGAACACCGGGAAGACCGCGATCAGCGACGCCACCACCAGTGCCGCGTGCAGGCCGATGCTGGCCGCGGTGGACCGGTGGCGCCTCGTCCTCGGGCGGGCTGCAGCGGTGGTGGCGCGCAGCGAGGCCGCGTCGATGGTCATCTCAGAGCACCTCCCCCTGCCGGGACATCACCCGGCGATAGATGGTGGCGAAGACCAGCAGGACCGACAGGATCAGCACGCCGTAGGTCGAGGCGATCGCGTAGTCCCGGGTCGCGCCGGAGAAGAACCGTTCGAATGCGTAGGTGACCAGGATCCGGGTGTGCGGGTTGTTCTCGGTGATCAGGTAGATCACCGGGAACATGTTGAACGTCCAGATCACCCCCAGCAGCACCACCGAGCTCGACACCGACCGCAGGCCCGGCAGCGTCACGTGCACGAAGCGCTGCCACGGCGAGGCCCCGTCGATCTCGGCGGCCTCGTGCAGGTCGGCGGGGATCGACTGCAGGCCGCCCAGCAGCGCCACCATCATGAACGGCACGCCGAGCCAGACGTTGACGATGATCACCGACACCAGCGCCAGGTCGGACTGGCCAAGCCACACCTGCGCGGGCAGCCCGACCGCCTCCAGCGCCCAGTTGATCAGGCCGTACTCGGCGTTGAACAGGTACCGCCAGGCGAAGGCGCTGATGAACACCGGCACCGCCCACGGCAGGATCAGCAGCACCCGGTACAGCCCGCGGAAGCGCAGCTGCCGGTTGAGCAGCACCGCCAGCGCCAGGCCGATCGCGTAGTGGCAGAACACGCACGCACCGGTCCAGATGACGGTGCGCACCAGGGTCGCCCAGAACGAGCCGTAGGCCGGGTCGCCGGACAGCACGTTGAGGTAGTTGGCGAGCCCGACGAACTCGTAGCTGGCCTCGCGGTCGAGCACCGGGTTGGCGATGTTGGTGTCGTTGATGTCGGTGAACCCGAAGAACAGCCCCTGCAGCAGGGGCAGCACCACGAGCAGCGCGAGCACCGCCACGACCGGCAGGACCATCGCGTAGGCGAACCAGTGCCGCGCGAGCAGATTCCGCAACCGCATGTCGACCTCAGCGCAGCGCGTAGCCGGGGACGACGGAGGTCTGGTAGGTCCGCGCGAGCCCGTCGAGCGCGACGCCGGTTTCCTGGCGTCCGGCCAGGATCTCGGCGTAGGCGGTCTGCAGCGGCTCCAGCAGCTCGGCGTTCTCCGGGATCCACGGCCGGTCGTGGGTGTCGGCGGCCAGCGGCCGGAACGCCGAGACCACGGGGTGCTGCGCCACGGCCGGGTCGTCGTAGGCGGACTGGCGGGTCGGCAGCAGGCCGAGCTCCGCGGCGATCTTGGCCTGGTTCTCGGTGCTGCTCATGCACTGCACGAACTTGACCGAGGCGTCGGTGGCGTCGCTGCCCTGCCGGATCACGTAGTCGTGGCCGCCGACCGGCGAGGTGCCCGAGCCGGGCAGCGGGGCGATGCCGAGGTTCGCCGGGTCGGCGAACCGCTCGGACTGTAGGTACTCCGCGACCGCCCACGGCCCGTCCACGACCATCGCCACGTCGCCGGAGGTGAACGCGGCCTTCATCGTGGTGTAGGAGTTCGGCTGGTCGAGCGCGGTGCGGGCGGCACCGGCGTCGAGCAGGTCCTTGGCCACCTGCACGCCGCGCACCGACTCGGGCGAGTTCACCGAGATGGTGCGGGATCCGGTGTCCAGCAGGTCGCCGCCGTGCGAGTAGAGGAACGGCAGCGCGTAGTACTCGTCGTTGTTGATGAACAGCGCCCGGTCCCCGCCGAGCTTCGGGGCGGTGGCCCGGAGCTCGTCCCAGGTCTTCGGTGGTTCGACGCCGGCCTGCGCCAGCTCCGCCTTGTCGTAGAACAGCGCGAGCGCGTCGGTGATCTGCGGGACGGCGTAGGTCTTGCCCTCGTACCTCGTCGATTCCAGCGGCGCGGGCAGGAAGTCGGCGGTGTCGGCGGCCAGCGGGGTGCCCGACAGGTCCTGGACCAGCCCGGCCTGCGCGAGCTGGGCGACCCAGCCGACGTCGGCGCGCAGCACGTCCGGGCCCTGACCACCCTGCGCCGCGGTCTTGTAGTTGTTCAGGGCTTGGTCGAAGGAGACCGGTTCGACGCGCACCTGGTAGCCGCCGGTGCGCCCGCACTCGGTCGCGATCTCGCGGAACACCCCGCTCTCCGCCGAACCGCTGGTGTCCCAGTAGATGACCTCGCCGGGGTTGCCGCTGCTGCCGCCGCACCCGGCGGCGAGCACGCCGACTAGGCCCAGGGCGGCGCCGACCGTGGCCTTGGGTCTCATGTTCGGACCTCCTGTTTGCAAAAATTTGCGAACACTTGGAGGTAAATTGCATACCCAGGATGTGAGCAAAGTCAAGGTCTTTCAGGTTCTTGGTGGAGTCATTTCCGGAAACCGCCGGTGGCGGCGCTTGCAAATTATTTCGATCGTGTGCAGGATCGTGGCAGGAAGTGGTCCTGGGGCGACAGGAGCGGAGCAGTGGCGGGTCTGGCCGATATCGCCGAGGCGGCGGGGGTGAGCGTGTCCACGGTGAGCCGGGTGCTCAACCGCAAGGGGGGCATCAAGGAGGAGACCCGGCAACGAGTCCTCGAAGTCCTCAACCAGATGCCGCACACCGCGCGCGGCACTGGCGCGCTGCGCCGCACCGGGGTCATCGGCCTGCTGGTGCCGGAGCTGTCCAACCCGGTGTTCCCGGCCTTCGCCGAGGCGCTGGAGAGCCGCGCCTCGCTGGCGGGCTACTCGTCGCTGCTGTGCAACACCCGGGCGGCGATGACCGAGAAGGACTACGTCCGGATGCTGGTCGCGCGCGGGGTCGAGGGCATGATCTTCGTGTCGCCGGAGATCGCCAACCCGGACAACGACGAGCGCCGCAGCCGGGGCTACTACGAGAAGCTGCGCGCCGAGGGCATCCGGATGGTGTTCGTCAACGGCAGCGCGCCGAGCCTGGACGTCCCGGACATCACCGTCGACGAGCACCTGGCCGGGCACACGGCCGCGCGGCACCTGCTGGAGCTGGGCCACCGCCGCATCGGCTTCGTCAGCGGTCCGGCCCGCGCCCTGCCGTCCCGGATGAAGCGTGCGGGCTGGGCGGCGGCGCTGGAGGAGGCCGGGGTGGAGCCGAGCCCGGACCTGGTCGCGCACGCGCCGTTCGGCGCGGAAGGTGGCGCGCAGGCCATGGGCGAGCTGCTCGACGGTCCGGAGCCCACGGCGGTGCTGTGCTCCTCGGACGTCATGGCGCTCGGCGCGATGCGCGAGGCCAAGCGGCGTGGGCTGTCCACCCCGGAGGACCTCTCGGTGGTCGGCTTCGACGACATCCCGCTGGCCGCCTACTGCCAGCCCGCGCTCACCACGCTGGCCCAGCCGATCCGGGACATGGCCGCGGCGGCGGTCGACGAGCTGACCCGCCAGCTCGACCCGGACGAGCCGGTGCGGGCCTCGACCAACTTCAGCCGCATGTTCCGACCGAACCTGATCGTCCGCGAGTCCACCCGGCAGCGGTGACCGCCCGGAGAACGAGGAGCAAGGATGTCGAATTGGTGGCGTGACGCCGTCGTCTACCAGGTCTACGTGCGCAGCTTCGCCGACGGTGACGGGGACGGCGTCGGCGATCTGGCGGGGATCCGAGACCGGCTGCCACACCTGGTCTCCCTCGGCGTGGACGCCGTGTGGCTGACCCCGTTCTACCCCTCGCCGATGGCCGACGGCGGCTACGACGTGGCCGACTACTGCGACGTTGACCCGACCTTCGGTTCGCTGGCCGACTTCGATGCGCTGGTCTCCCGGGCCCACGAACTGGGCCTGCGGGTGCTCGTCGACGTCGTGCCCAACCACACCTCCGACCAGCACCCGTGGTTCGCCGAGGCGCTGGCCGCGGCGCCGGGCGACCCTGCCCGGGACCGGTACCTGTTCCGCGACGGCCGGGGCGAGCGCGGCGAACTGCCGCCCAACGACTGGGAGTCGATCTTCGGCGGCCCGGCCTGGACCCGGCTGCCCGACGGCCAGTGGTACCTGCACCTGTTCGACCCGGCGCAACCCGACCTGAACTGGCGGAACCCGGCGGTGCGCGCGGACTTCCGCAAGGTGCTGGGGTTCTGGCTGGACCGCGGCGTCGACGGGTTCCGCATCGACGTCGCGCACGGCATGATCAAGCACCCGGACCTGCCCGACACCGGCCTGGACGAGCAGATCTCGCTGCTGGGTCGCGGCGAGCTGCCCTACTTCGACCAGGACGAGGTGCACGAGATCTACCGCGACTGGCGGCAGCTGCTCGACTCCTACCGCGGCGAGCGGATCGGGGTGGCCGAGGCGTGGGCGTCGACCAGCGAGCGGCTGGCCCGCTACGTGCGCCCCGACGAACTGCACCAGGCGTTCAACTTCGCGCTGCTGGAGGCGTCCTGGTCGGCCGCGGAGTTCCGGGAGGTGGTGGCGGAGTCACTGGCCACCACGGCGGCGGTCGGCGCGACCACCACCTGGGTGCTCGGCAACCACGACGTCCAGCGCCCGGTGACCCGCTACGGCGGCGGCGAGCTCGGCACCCGGCGAGCCCGCGCGGCGGCGTTGCTCAGCTTCGCGCTGCCCGGTTCGGTCTACGTCTACCAGGGCGAGGAGCTCGGCCTGCCCGAGGTGCTGGACCTGCCCGCCGAAGCGCGCCAGGACCCGATCTGGAAGCGCTCCGGTGGCACCGACCCGGGCCGCGACGGCTGCCGAGTGCCGATGCCGTGGTCCGGGGACCGGCCGCCGTTCGGCTTCAGCACGGGGGAGAGCTGGCTGCCCGTGCCTGCGGAGTGGGCGACCTCGACGGTCGCTGAGCAGGAGCGCGGTGCGGGCTCGGTGCTGCGCACCTACCGCGAGGCCTTGGCGCTGCGGCGGGCGGACCCGGCGCTCGGCGACGGGGAGCTGGAGTGGATCGGCGCGCCTGAGGACGTGCTGGTCTTCCGCCGGGGCTCGGACTTCGTGTGCGCCACCAACTTCGGCACAGCTGACGTCGCCCTGGACCTGCCCGGCCACCTGCTCTGCCGCAGCGATGCCGTGACCAGCTGGGACGGTGTGCTGCCCGGCGCGACCACGGTGTGGTTGGGAAGGATTAACCAAGAATCCTCCTAACAGGTCTGTTTTTGCCGGTTCCGGCGTGGTCGCATGGATCCCCCTTGCACTGGAGGTGGTTCATGTTGCGACGATTAGCCACGGGCGCAGCGGCACTCGCACTCGCCGCGCTCGGTGTGGTCGGACTGGGGCAGGCACCCGCGTTCGCCGCGCCGAACTTCCAGGTCCCGTTCAAGTGCGGCGTCACCGTGACGGCCGCGACCTTCAGCGGCCACAACCCGGCGAACTCGGTGGACTTCCAGAAGTCCGGCATCACCGGCATGCCGGTGCTCGCCTCCGCGGCGGGCACCGTCACCCGGGTGGCCAACGAGGGCGACACCAGCTACGGCCGCTGGATCGAGCTGGACCACGGCAGCGGCTGGCGCACCCGCTACGCCCACCTGTCCACGCAGAGCGTCTCGGTGGGGCAGAAGGTGTCCCTCGGCGCGAAGATCGGCACCGCGGGCGCCACCGGTGGCGTGACCGGCCCGCACCTGCACTACGAGCAGCGCCAGAACGGCACCGTGGTCAAGGCCAAGCTCAACGGCGTGGCCGTGCCCTACTTCGGCAAGACGTCGTTCACCAGCAAGAACAACTGCAGCGGCAACCCGTACACGCCGACCGAGGTGTGCGGTTCGGGCTACAGCGTGATCAACTCCAAGGCGCTGTCCAGCGCGGGCACCGTCTACCTGCTCTACAACGCCTCGAACAAGAACAACTGCGTGGTGACGCTGAAGTCGACCTCGCTGGGCAAGGCGACCCCGACCTCGGCCTTCCTGGAGGTCAAGGGCAAGCAGCGGGCGACCGACTCCGGTGACTTCACCTACTACGCGGGGCCGGTCCGCAAGGAGGCCGGTGCCACCTGCGTGAAGTGGGGCGGCTCGGTCGGCTCGAACTCCTACGAGAGCCCCTTCGAGCACTGCAGCTGACACCCCGGGGCGGACCGCGCCGCCACGGTCCCGCCGGCTCCTGCTCGGCACCGGGACGGCGCGGCGAGGACGCAGAACGGCCCGCTCACCGAGGGTGGGCGGGCCGTTCGTGGGCAGGCGTCAGAGGCGCACGGGGTAGTGCGGCTCCGGGACCTCGGGGGACAGGCGCCCCTCGATGAAGATGCCGTGCCAGAGCATGAACACCAGCAGCGCCCACAGGCGGCGGCTGTGGTCCAGCACGCCGGAGCGGTGCTCCTCCAGCAGCTGCAGCACCGCCGTGCGGTTGAGCAGGTGGTCGGTCTGCGACTGCTGGATGATGTTGCGCGCCCAGTCGTGCATCTCGTCGCGCAGCCAGTGCTTGATCGGCACCGGGAAGCCCAGCTTGCGGCGGTTCAGCACGTGCGCCGGGACCACCTGGTACATCGCCTGGCGCAGCGCGTACTTGGTGGTCTCCTTGGTGATCTTCTGCTCCAGCGGCACCGTGCTGGCCACCCGGAAGACCTCCGGGTCCAGGAACGGCACGCGCAGCTCCAGCGAGTTGGCCATGGTCATCTTGTCGGCCTTGACCAGGATGTCGCCGCGCAGCCAGGTGAACAGGTCCACGTGCTGCATCCGGGTCACCGGGTCCCAGCCCGCCGACTGCCGGTACGGGCCCGAGGTGATGTCCCGGTGCGACACGCCCGGATCGTAGCTGCGCATCACGTTGCGCAGCTGGTCGTCCCGGAAGATCCGCGCGTTGCCGTAGTAGCGGTCCTCCAGGCTCAGCGCGCCGCGGCGCAGCAGGTCCTTGCCCCGCACGCCCTCCGGGATCGCGGTGGAGACCCGGCCCATCGCCTTGCGCAGCGCGCCCGGCACCTTCTCGAACGGCGCCAGCGACAGCGGCTCGCGGTAGATGGTGTAGCCGCCGAACAGCTCGTCGGCACCCTCACCGGAGAGCACCACCTTGACGTGCTGGCGCGCCTCGCGGGCGATGAACCACAGCGGCACCAGCGCCGGGTCGGCCACCGGGTCGTCCAGGTACCAGACGATCAGCGGCAGCGCCTCCATCATCTCCTCGGCGGAGACGGTGCGGACCACGTGCTTGACCCCGATCGCCGCGGCCGACTCGGCGGCCACGTCCACCTCCGAGTAGCCCTGCCGCTCGAAACCGGTGGTGAAGGTGATCAGGTTCGGGTTGTGCTCCTTGGCCAGCGCCGCGATCGCGGTGGAGTCGATGCCGCCGGACAGGAACGCCCCGACCGTGACGTCGGCGCGCATGTGCTTGGCCACCGAGTCGCGCATCACGTCGACGATCTCGTTGTGCAGCCGCCGCGCGTCGGCGTCGGTGTTCACCGGCCGGGAGTGGAAGTTCGGCTGGAAGTAGCGCTCGGTGACCAGCTGCCCGCCGGGGGAGACGGTGAACGAGGTGCCCGACTCGATGCGGCGGACCTGCCGGTGCAGCGTCTCCGGCTCCGGCACGTACTGCAGCTGCAGGTAGTGCTGCATCGCCTTGTGGTCCAGCTCCTCGGCGATGCGCAGCGTGCTGGCCAGCCTCAGCAGGCTCTTCTTCTCGCTGGAGAAGGCGGTGCCGCCCGGGCCGGAGGCGTAGAACAGCGGCTTGATGCCGAACGGGTCGCGGGCGCCGAAGACCACCTTGCGCTCGTTGTCCCAGATCAGGAACGCGAACATGCCGCGCAGCCGCCCGACCATGGAGGTGCCGAGGTAGTGGTAGGCGGCGACGATCACCTCGGTGTCGCCGTCGGTGCCGAACCGGGCGCCGAACCGCTCGATCAGCTCGGCCCGCAGCTCCAGGTAGTTGTAGATCTCACCGTTGAAGTTGATGGTGTACCGCTGCGGGGTTTCCGGCGGCCCCCAGGTCAACGGCTGGTGCGAGTGCTCCAGGTCGATGATCGACAGCCGGTTGAAGCCGAAGACGACCTCACCGCCGTGCCAGGTGTCGCTCTCGTCCGGTCCCCGGTGTCGCTGGCACGGCAGCGCGTTGGCCACCGCGTTCACCGCGAATCCGGCGTTCTCTTCCGTGGGACAGATCAGTCCAAGCAGGCCGCACACGCGTCTGGTGCACCTCTTCGAGTCGGCGGTGTCGTCTCTGGAGCCTCCCCCCGCGAAGGCCTGCCCCAGTATGCCGTCCTCCCGCACGCGCGCTGCACGCGCGGGTGAGGACGGGGCGACCTGGGCCGCGATCTCCAGTGCGCACGGGGCTGCGGTGCGGTGCCGGCAGGGCCGCCGCGGTTCCGCTGCGTGACCGCTCGCGCGAACGAGCGGGACGATCGACGCCCCCGAAGCAGTATCGCGGCTACACCTGGGCTAGGCTCTGCGCAGGATTCCGGCGGCAGATCCGGAGGTCCGGCTTCCAGGTCGGGCGCGGATCACCCGGCCGCACCGGTGAGTTTTGCACGAGGAGGCGTCGCGCAGTGGGCCTGAAGGAGGGGACCCGAGTGCCACGGCTGGTCAAAGTCGCTGGGCTGATCGGCCTGGTTGGTGTCGCGGCCACGGGTTGCACGACCGATGAGGTCCTGCGGTTCGGCTGGCCGGAGGGTGTCACCCCGCAGGCCGAGTCGATGCGAACCCTGTGGACCTGGTCGGTCATCGCGGCACTCGCGGTGGGTGTGATCGTGTGGGGGCTGATCTTCTGGTCGGTCGCCTTCCACCGCAAGAAGAAGGGTGACGAGGAGCTCCCCCGGCAGTTCCAGTACAACCTGCCACTGGAGTTGATCTACACCGCCATCCCGTTCGTGCTGGTGGTCGTGCTGTTCTACTTCACGGCGGTCACGCAGAACTACGTGCTGGCCAAGCCCGCGAACCCGGACCAGAAGGTCAACGTGGTCGCGTTCCAGTGGAACTGGGAGTTCAACTACCCCGAGTACAAGACGCCGGACGGTCAGCCGGTGCGCACCGTCGGCAGCAGCAGCGAGATCCCGCTGCTGGTCCTGCCGACCGGCGAGAGCATCGAGTACAACCTGAGCGCCACCGACGTCATCCACTCGTTCTTCGTCCCGGAGTTCCACTTCAAGCGGGACACCTTCCCGCACCCGGACAAGAACAACCAGGACAACGTCTTCCAGAACACCATCGAGCGGGAGGGCTCGTTCGTCGGCCGCTGCGCCGAGCTGTGCGGCACCTACCACGCGATGATGAACTTCGAGGTCCGGGCGCTGTCGCCGGACAAGTTCGACCGGTACATGCAGCTGCGCACGCAGGTCAACCCGGCGACCACCCAGCCGTACACGGCGGCGGAGGCGCTGACAAAGCTCGGCGAGGAGCGGCAGGACTGCGGCGAGCTGTGTGAGCCGCACGCGGTGACCGGCGTTCCGTTCAACACCGAACGCACCGGCGGAGCACCCTCCGGTCAGCAGGTCGGGACCAAGTAGTGGTGCCCTCGACAGGGCGTACGGCGTGAGAGCGAGGACTCCATGAAGATCGAATCCCGGATCTTCAACATCATCACCGTTTTCTTCTTCCTGTCCGCGATCGTGTACGGGGCCTGGGCCAAGGAGCCGGTGGGCACCGTGGCGCTGATCCTGGTCGGCGGCCTCTCGCTGATCATCGGCAGCTACTTCTCGTTCGTGGCCCGCCGGATCGAGGAGCGGCCGGAGGACAACCCGGACGCGGAGATCAGCGACGGTGCCGGTGAGCTGGGCTTCTTCAGCCCCGGCAGCTACTGGCCCGCTGGCGTGGCGGCGGCCGCCGCCTTCGCCGGCATCGCCCTGGCGTTCTTCCACGTGTGGATGATCGTCCTGGCGGTCGGCTTCATGCTGATCATGGTCGCCGGCCTGGTGTTCGAGTACCACACCGGCCAGGGCCATCACTGACGAAAACCCACGACGCAGGCCCCCGAGTCCCAGCGGACTCGGGGGCCTGCGTCGGTCTAGCATCGGTTCCGCACCCAGCTGCAGGAGGTTCCCCCCCGTGATCACCGCGATCGTGCTGATCCAGACCGCCGCCGACCGCCTCGCCGAAGCCGCCCAGGAGATCGCCGACCTGGACGGGGTCGACGAGGTCTACTCCTGCGCCGGTGACGTGGACCTGATCGCGATGCTGCGGGTCCGGCGGCACGAGGACCTGGCCGACATCGTGCCGGGGCGCATCAACAAGGTGGCCGGGGTGCTGGACACCGACACCCACATCGCCTTCCGCTCCTACTCCCGCCGGGACGAGGAGGCGGCCTTCTCCATCGGCCTGGAAGAGGAGTGAACCCCGGCGGCGACGGGCTCATCCCGTCGCCGCGGTGTCAGCCCAGCTCGACCTTGAGGGCGCAGGAGCGGATCGCCCAGCGGTTCAGCAGCTCCGCCGCAGCGCCGGAGTCGATCGCGTCCGCGACGCGGATCAACGCGTCGCTGAGCTGGCTGCTGAGGTCTTCCCCCGGCCCTTCGTAGGCCACCATCGCGCCCGCCGCGTTGAGCAGCACAGCGTCGCGCACGGGGCCCTCCGCGCCCGCCAGGAGGTCGAGGACCGCCTTCGCGTTCACCACCGCGTCGCCGCCCTGCAGGTCCTCCGGGCGGGCGTAGGCGACGCCGAAGTCCCGGGGGTCGATCCGCTCCTCGCGGACCACGCCGTCGTGGACCACCCAGACCGTGCTCAGCGTCGTGGTGGTGATCTCGTCCATGCCGTCGTCGCCGCGCACCACCAGCGCGGAGTTGCCGCGGGCCGCGAACACCTCGGCCACCACGGGCGCCATCCGGCGGTCCGCGCAGCCGATCAGCCCGGCCACCGGGCGCGCCGGGTTGGTCAGCGGGCCCAGCAGGTTGAACGCGGTCGGGATGCCGATCTCGCGGCGCGGGCCACCGGCGTGCTTGAACCCGGGGTGGAACACCGGCGCGAAGCAGAAGCCGATGCCGACGTCCTCGACGCAGCGCCGCACGCCCTCCGGCGGCAGGTCGATGGCGACGCCCAGCTCCTCGAGCACGTCGGCCGTGCCGCACTTGGAGGAGGCCGCCCGGTTGCCGTGCTTGACCACGGTGATGCCCGCGGCGGCGAGCACGATCGAAGCCATGGTGGAGATGTTCACGCTGCCGGTGCGGTCGCCACCGGTGCCGACGATGTCCACCGCGCGCTGCGCGATGTCCAGCTGGCGGGCGTGCGCGAGCATCGCGTCGGCCATGCCGCGGACCTCGGTCGGGGTCTCGCCCTTGGCGCGCAGCGCGACGACGAACGCGGCCACCCGCGCCGGGGTCGCCTCCCCGGACATGATCAGGTCCATCGCCCAGGCGGTGTCCTCCGCGGAGAGGTCCTCACCCGCGACCAGGGTGCCCAGCAGTCCCGCCCAGCTTCCCGCCATGGTTCCCACGCTTCTTCTCCGTGCTAGATCAGCGACGACAGCGGGCCCTCGAACCCGAGGGCCCGCTGACGCGTCGTCTGGAGTTCCGGTACCCGGACCGCGCCCACGGTAATCCGCGAGCGGCGGTCAGGTCCCGTCCCGGGATCAGGCCGGGACGGGCTTGCCCCTGGTGCGCAGCACCTCGGCGACGGTCTCGGCCGCGGCCAGCGGGTCGAGCGGGTGCACCAGCACCGCGTCCGCCTGCGACCAGGTGGCCAGCCACCGGTCGTCCTTGCGGCGCACCGCGACCACCACCGGCGGGCAGTGGGTGATCTCGTTCTTCAGCTGCCGGGACACGCCCATGCCGCCGGTGGGCTGCGCCTCGCCGTCCAGGATCACCAGGTCCGCCTCGCCCGCGTCGACCACGCTGAGCACGTCGGCGACGGTGCCGGCCTCGACGTAGTGCAGCCGGCCCAGGTCCGGGGCCGGGCGCCGACCGACCGCTGTGATAATCGCCTCCCGCACCTCGGGGCGGTGGCTGAACACGAGAACGTTGGTGGTCGGTGCGCTCATCGACGGCTCCTCAGTGTCTGCGGGACGCCCCGGCGGTGGGCCTGGCGAGGTCGCGAACTCCCCCGGATGCTATCGGCCGGACCGGGGCGAACAGTAGTCGCCCGGGCGAAATCGATCAGCTCGGCGCGCCGGGGTCGGGTTGCAGCGCGTCCCAGCCGTGCGCCTGGCCGCCGTGCCGCTGGGCCAGCCCGGCCATCCGCGAGCCCTCCTGTGAGCAATGCAACGCGTCGAGTTGTTGAACACGCAGGGCTACCACCGCGGTCAGCCCGGCTGCCTCGTCCACCGCGCCGCGCCCGCCCGGGCGCAGCTGCCAGCCGTCGGCCGCCAGCAGGCCGCGAGCCGACTCGATCGAGTGATCCGGGAGGGCGAGGTGGTGCCGCAGCACCGCAGGTCGTTCGGGTTGCCACTCATCCGATCGGGCTAGTGCCGCCGAGGCCGCCTCGGTCTCGTCGTAGGCGATCACCACGACCCGCAGATCCGGGTCATCTGCGCTGATCACAGGCTTGCGAGCGGCTCGTCGGGCGGCCCGCCAAGCGGACCAGCGGGTGCGAATGCCCTTCACGGTGCGTCACCTCCGGGTTGCGATCCGATCACCCTGCGGCCGACCTGGTGGACCCGAAGGCGCGAGCGGAAAAGTCGCAAGACATAATGCGTCGCGTGACAACGGCAGCGCCCTCAATCAGTCAACGCGTGCACTCGCTGAACCGGCCGAACATGGTCAGCGTGGGCACCATCGTTTGGTTGGCCAGCGAGCTGATGTTCTTCGCTGGGCTCTTCGCCATGTTCTTCACGGTGAAGGCGCAGAACGAGGGCCCGTGGCCGCCACCGCCCAGCGAGCTGAACCTCGCCTACGCCCTCCCCTTCACCGTCATCCTGGTGTTGTCCTCGTTCACCTGCCAGTGGGGGGTGTTCGCGGCTGAGCGGGGCGACGTGTTCGGCCTCCGCCGGTGGTACGTGATCACGCTGATCATGGGCACGGTCTTCGTGCTGGGGCAGGCCGGTGAGTACTACACGCTGGTCACCGAGCACGCCACCACGATCGCGTCGTCGGCCTACGGCACCGTCTTCTACATGACGACCGGCTTCCACGGGCTGCACGTCATCGGCGGTCTGGTCGCCTTCGTCTTCCTGATCATCCGGACGAAGCTGAGCAAGTTCACGCCAGCGCAGGCCATCGCAGCCATCGTGGTGTCGTACTACTGGCACTTCGTGGACATCGTGTGGATCGGCCTGTTCGCCGTGATCTACCTCGTCCCGTGATGGCCGGGAGCCGGGTCACCACGACCGGCTTCTTCGAACGAGGACGAAACCGAACACCCCGAACCGGACAGCAAGGGTTGCCGCACTCATGACCACCAACAAGAAACGGAACCGCGCGGGCTCGAAGCTCAAGCGGCGGATCTCCGGTGTACTGGCGCTGGGCATCGCGCTGGTGGGTGCCGGTGGGCTGTACACCGTCGTGACTCCCGAGCCGCAGACCGCGCAGGCCGCTGCGGAGCCCGCTCTGGTGAGGCAGGGCGAGCAGCTCTACAACAACGCCTGCATCAGCTGCCACGGCACCAACCTGCAGGGCGTCCAGGACCGCGGTCCGAGCCTGGTCGGTGTCGGCGAGGCCGCCGTGCACTTCCAGGTCTCCACCGGCCGGATGCCGATGGTGCGCCAGGAGGCGCAGGCGATGCGCAAGCCGCCGAAGTTCAGCCCCGAGGAGATCGACGCGCTGGGCGCGTACGTGCAGACCTACGGCGGCGGACCCGAGTCGCCGAAGCAGGCCGGTGCGGCGCTGCAGGGCGAGAACCCGGCGCGCGGCGCCGAGCTGTTCCGCCTCAACTGCGCCTCCTGCCACAACTTCACCGGGCGCGGTATCGCGATGTCCTCCGGCAAGTTCGCGCCGAACCTGCACGAGTCGACCGAGCAGGACATCTACGAGGCGATGCTCACCGGGCCGCAGAACATGCCGAAGTTCTCGGACCGGCAGCTCACCCCGGAGGAGAAGAAGGACATCATCGCCTACGTCAAGTCCGTGACGAACGGGAACAACAACCCCGGCGGCAACGACCTGGGTGGTTATGGTCCGGGACCGGAAGGCGTCATCGCCTGGGTGGTGGGCATCGGCGCGCTGATCGGCCTCACCCTGTGGATCGGAGCCAGGGCATGAGTGAGCAGAACAAGGAATACACAGAGGCCGAACTGGCTGAGATGAGCCGCGACGAGAAGATGCGGCTCGGCCTGGCCCTCGACGACGTCGAGCTCGTCGAGTACCAGGAGCAGTGGCCCGTCAAGGGCACCCGCGCGGAGCGCCGCGCGGAGCGCAACGTCGCGGGCTGGTTCGCGCTGTCCGGCCTGTCGGCGCTGGCGTTCATCGCCGTCTTCGTCTTCTGGCCGTGGGACTACGTGCCGCCGTCGGACGAGCGCGGGTACTTCATCTACTCGCTGTACAACCCGCTGGTCGGCTTCTTCTTCGGGCTGGCGGTCCTGTCCGTGGGCATCGGTGTGGTGCAGTACCAGAAGAAGTTCATCCCGCACGAGGTCGCCGTCCAGCAGCGCCACGACGGGCACGGCTCGGACGAGGTTGACCGCCAGACGGCCACCGCGATCCTGGCCGACGCCGGGGACAAGAGCGGCATCGCCCGCCGGTCGATGATCAAGCGCACCGCCGGGTTCGGCGTCGGCGCCTTCGGCCTCGGCGCCGGTGTGATGGCCATCGGCGGCCTGGTCCGCAACCCCTGGGCGACCACCGGCCCGGAGTCGCTGCAGCACACCGGCTGGCTGTCGGAGACCGGCGAGAAGACCTACCTGCGCCGCGACACCGGCAACAAGCACGAGGTCTCGCTGCTGCGCCCGGAGGACATCGACGCGGGCGGCTTCGAGACGGTCTACCCCTTCCGCGAGTCCATGCGCGGCACCGAGGAGCTGGAGACCTCGCTGCGCAAGGGCGACGCGCCGGTCATGCTGATCCGGCTGCGCCCGGGCAGCAAGCCCGTCAAGCGCAAGGGGCAGGAGGACTTCAACTACGGCGACTACTACGCCTACTCGAAGATCTGCACCCACGTCGGCTGCCCGACCTCGCTGTTCGAGCAGCAGACCGGGCGCCTGCTCTGCCCGTGCCACCAGTCGCAGTTCGACGTGGTCAACACCTACGCCAAGCCGGTCTTCGGTCCGGCGACGCGGGCGCTGCCGCAGCTGCCGATCACGGTGGACGAGGACGGCTACTTCGTGGCCAAGGGCGACTTCATCGAACCGGTGGGTCCCGCGTACTGGGAGCGTAACGCATGAGCTCGATCACCCAACCGACGAAATCGGAGAGCGCCGCGTACCGCAAGATCGCCACGGCGGCTGACGAGCTCGACTCGCGCTACCACCTGGCCAAGGGCATGCGGCGGCAGCTGAACAAGGTCTTTCCCACGCACTGGTCGTTCCTGCTCGGGGAGATCTGCCTCTACACGTTCATCATCCTGATCGTCACGGGCGTTTACCTGACCTTGTTCTTCGACCCCTCCATGGAGGAGGTCGTCTACGACGGCGTCTACCAGAACATGCAGGGCATCCCGATGTCCCGCGCGTTCGAGAGCACGCTGAACATCTCGTTCGAGGTGCGCGGCGGCCTGTTCATCCGGCAGTTGCACCACTGGGCGGCGCTGATCTTCGTCGCCGCGATGATGCTGCACATGTTCCGGGTGTTCTTCACCGGAGCGTTCCGCCGCCCGCGCGAGGCCAACTGGACCATCGGCGCGCTGCTGCTGATGCTGGGCATGTTCGAGGGCTTCTTCGGCTACTCGCTGCCGGACGACGTGCTGTCCGGCACCGGCATCCGCGCCACCATGTCGGGCATCGTGCTGTCCATCCCGGTGATCGGCACCTGGCTGCACTGGGCCCTGTTCGGTGGCGAGTACCCGGGCCACGAGATCATCCCGCGGCTGTACACGCTGCACGTGCTGATCATCCCGGGCATCATGCTCGGCCTGGTCGCGGCGCACCTGGCGCTGGTCTGGTACCAGAAGCACACCCAGTTCCCGGGCGTGCGGCGCACCGAGGGCAACGTCGTCGGCGTCCGTATCATGCCGGTGTTCGCGCTCAAGGGCGGTGCGTTCTTCGCGCTGGTCACCGGTGTCTGCGCGATCATGGCGGGTGTTTTCCAGATCAACGCGATCTGGCACATCGGCCCGTACAACGCCTCGCAGGTCTCGGCGGCCTCGCAGCCCGACTGGTACCTGATGTGGGCGGACGGCATCCTGCGCGTCTGGCCCGCCTGGGAGCTCTACATCGGGCCGTACACGGTGCCGCCGGTGTTCTTCGCGGGCATCATCGGCATGGGCATCATGTTCACCACGCTGATCGCGTACCCGATGATCGAGCGCAAGCTCACCAAGGACAACGCGCACCACAACCTGCTGCAACGGCCGCGGGACACCCCGGTCCGCACCGGTCTGGGCGTGATGGCGCTGACGTTCTTCGGGGTGCTGTTCATCTCGGGTGCCAACGACATCGTGGCGTTCCAGTTCAACATCTCGCTGAACCTGATGACCTGGGCTGGCCGCATCGGTCTGCTGGTGCTGCCGCCGATCGCCTACTACATCACCTACCGGATCTGCCTGGGCTTGCAGCACAGCGACCGCGAGGTGCTGGACCACGGCGTGGAGACCGGCATCATCAAGCGCCTGCCGCACGGTGAGTTCATCGAGGTCCACCAGCCGCTCGGCCCGGTGGACGACCACGGCCACCCGGAGCCGCTGCCCTACCAGGGCGCTCCGGTGCCGAAGAAGATGAACAAGCTCGGCGCGGCTGGCAGCCCCGTCGCGGGCAGCCTGCTCCGCCCGGACCCGGTGGACGAGACCACCGCCCTGGAGCGGGCGCGGCACCAGGCCGCCGAGCGCGACGCGGAGGTCGAGGCTGCCGCCGAGGAGCGCGAGCTCACGGCGGGCAAGCCGCAGCAGCCCACTGAGTGAGGCATCAGCCGCTGTCACCGAAGAGGCCCGGCACCCGACGAGGGTGCCGGGCCTCTTCGCTACGCCAACCCAACGCCCCAACCGACCCCAGGCCCGCAGTTTCAACTGAAACTGCGATCTACCGTGCCTGGGGCCCGCAGTTTCAACTGAAACTGTGATCTGCCGTGGGTGGGGCCCGCAGTTTCAACTGAAACTGTGATCTGCCGTGGGTGGGGTTCGCAGTTTCAACTGAAACTGTGGTCCGGCGTGGGTGGGGCCCGCAGTTTCAGTTGAAACTGTGGTCCGGCGTGGGTGGGGTTTGCGGTTTCAGTTGAAACTGCGGTTGGGGTCAGTCGATGGCTGCGTAGGCGGTTCGGCCGTTGATGGCCTTGTCCAGCCAGGTTTGCCAGGCGCCCGCCGCACCCGCCGGTTCGGTCCACGGGGTGGAGCAGCGGACCAGGCGGGTGCCGCCGGTGGTCAACCAGCGGTAGACCACCCGGGCCTCGTCCGCGGTGGTGCCGCGCAGCGGGCCGGGGCCCGGGATGACGGTCTCCGCCGACGCCTGCAGCAGGTCCACGACCGGCATCGGGGGAACGCCGCGGCGCGCGGTCCCGGCCGCGGCCAGCTTGCCGTGGCGGATCACCGACAGGTGCCAGCCACCGCGACCGTCCGGCCGGGCCGCGACCAGCTCGGCGACCGACGCCAGCGCGGCCAGCCGCTGGCCGCGGTCCAGCGAGCGGACCAACCCGGCGAGCTGGTCGCGGTGCGCGGCGGCGTCCTCGAACCGCTGGAGCGCCGAGAGGCGGTCGAGCTCGTCGCGCAGGCGCTCCAGCAGGACGGCGCTGCGGCCGCCGATGACCTCGCGGATGGAGATCACCTCGGGTTCGTACTCCGCGGCGCTCTGACGGCCTGCACAGGGCGCGCCACAGCGCCCCAGCTCGTACAGGGCGCACGGACGCCCCTGCGGGGCTCGCGCCGGGATGCGCTCCGTGCACCGGCGCACCGCCGTCACCGCTTGCAGCGCTTCGACGGCGTCGGCGGCGGTCTGGCGGGATCGGAACGGTCCCATCGCGTCCGGCTTGGGGGTGCGCACGATCGACAGGCGCGGGAACGGCTCTTCGGTCAGCACCACCCACCAGGCGCGCTGCGGGTGCTTGGAGCGGCGGTTGTAGCGCGGTTGGTGCGCGGCGAGCAGCCGTAGCTCCCGCACTTCGGCCTCCAGCGGGTGCGCGCACTCGACGTGGTCGACGCGCTCGGCGATCGCCACCATCTCCTTGACCCGGCTGCGCCGCTCGCCAGCCGTGAAGTACTGCCGGACCCGCCGCCGCAGGTCCGTCGCGGTGCCCACGTAGAGCACCTCGTTGTTGGGCCCGCGGAACAGGTACACGCCGGGCGCGTTCGGCAGCTGGTCGGCGAGCCCGCGCTTGCCGCGCTGCTGCGGGGTGACGTCCGGGAGGTGGCTGAGCAGGTCGTCCAGCGTCCGCAGGCCCAGCGACCCGACCCGCTCCAGCAGCGAGTGCAGCACGTCGACGGTGGCGCGGGCGTCGTCCAGCGCCCGGTGCACCGGTTCGGTCCGCGCACCCAGCACCCGGGCGAGCGTGCCGAGCTTGTAGTTCGGCGTCTCGTCCTTGGTCAGCACCCGGCGGGCCAGCCGGACGGTGTCCACGACCTGCGGTTTTGGCCAGCGCAGGCCGAGCCGCTCGCAGTTGGCGCGCAGGAACCCGGTGTCGAACGGGGCGTTGTGCGCGACCAGCACGCAACCGCGGCAGAACTCCAGGAAGGCGGGCAGGACGGTGTCCATCCGGGGCGCGTCGACGACCATCGCCTCGGTGATGCCGGTGATCGTCACGACCGCGGGCGGGATGCCCCGCTCCGGGTTGACCAGGGTGGCGAACTCGCCGAGCACCTCGCCGCCGCGGATCTTGACCGCGCCGATCTCGGTCACCGCGTCCTGACCGCGATCACCGCCGGTGGTCTCCAGGTCGACGACCACGAAGGTCACCTCGTGCAGCGGGACTTCCTCGCTGGTCAGGATCTCGTCGAAGGACAGCTGCGGGTGCGCGGACATCGGCGATCACGTTACGTCCCGCTACCGACAGCGCGGTGGATGCGGGGTTCCGGGCCTCCGGCGATTAGCCTGTGGGGGTGGCGCCACCGATGCCGGGGTCAGCGGACACCCCCGAACCTGACGAGTCTGCTGTGGACAGTGCACAGCAGACCGGCGGTGCGTCGTCCGTGGAGTGGGACGACCTGCCCGGCCCGCTGCGCGCCAGGCTCGCCGAACTGGCCGCGGGCGCCTTGGGCGAGATGCGTCCGACGGACGTGCCGGTGCAGCTGCGCCCGGTGGTCAAGTTCGCCCCGGCCAAGCGCGCCAAACTGGGACAGTCGGCGCTGCTCGCCGCGTTGCGCGACTCCTCGGTGTTCCGCACCGCGGTGGTGGACTGGTGCTGCAAGCACCGCCCGGAGGCGCTCGCCCTCGACGCGCAGGACCCGGTCGTGGTCGCCGCGGCGGCGGTGCTGCAGGGCTCGCCGATCGCGCCGCACTACGCCGAGCTCATCGGCTTCCGCGCCGAGCAGGGCCAGCTGCGCAGCGAACGCGACTCCGCGGTGGCCCGGGCTGAGCGCCTGTCCGCCGAAGTGGACCGGCTGCGTGCCGAACTCGCCGAAGCCCGCCGCGCCGCGGACCGGGTGGGGGAGGAGAACAGCACCGAAGCCGACCGGCTCCGCAAACGCCTCCGCGAGCAGGGCGTGCGGCTCAAGGAGGCCAAGGACGCCGCGGAGCGGGCGGGTGGCGAGCTGGCGGCCATGCGGGCGGAGCGCGACGCGGAGGTCGCGGAGATCGCCGCGGAGCGCGATCGGGAGCGGGCGCGGGCGCGGGATGAGCGGCGGCGCGCGGAGCGCGCGAACGCCGAGGTCGAGGTGGCGCGGCAGAGCGCCCGAGAAGCCCGGCAGGGCGACGAGGTGCGCTTGGCGCTGCTGCTGGAGACGCTGGAGGGCGCCGTGGGTGGCCTGCGGCGGGAGCTCGGCGCGAGCGGGAGCGGGCCGCGGCCCGCGGACGTGGTGCAGCGGGTGCGGGCGCATTCCGGGGCCACCGGCGAGGTCCCGGACGTGGCGGCGCTGGACCGGTTGCTGGGGCTGCCCGCCGTGCACCTCATCGTGGACGGCTACAACGTGACCAAGACCGGGTACCCGGAGCTGCCGCTGTCGGACCAGCGGGACCGGTTGGCGCACCAGCTGGCGGCGCTGGCCGCGCGGACCGGTGCGGAGGTCACGGTGGTCTTCGACGGCGCCGACGTGCTGGCGGTGCCGACGGCCGGGCCGCGCGGGGTGCGGGTGCTGTTCAGCGAACCCGGGGTGCAGGCCGACGACGTGATCCGCGACCTGGTCTCGGCCGAGCCGAAGGGGCGTCAGGTGGTGGTGGCGACCTCGGACCGCGCGGTGGTCACCTCCGTGCAGCGGCGCGGGGCGTACGCGGTGCCCTCGGCGATGCTGCTGGCGCGGCTGAACCGGGTCTGACCCCTTGGCGACGGGATCGACCGCCCGCAGATCGGGCGCGGCGTGGTCGATCTCATAGGAGATCACCCGGGTGAGTTCGATCTCCGGGTCCGCGGTTGCTGATCTTCATGATTCCAGGTGATCCGAGCGCCAAGTTCGTCACCGTGAGCGCATGCCTCTCCTCCGTTAGGGATCTTGTGCGGAGGTGCGCACATTTTGGCCCCCGCTTCTGGACGTTGCGCCTCACCTTTCGTAACCTACTCGGGACCTCGTGGCGATCAGTTGCCCAGACCGGGTGGCCCACGGGGCACCGCTGGAACGACTTGTCGGGGAGTCGGCCAGACCGGAGACGGGGGCATCCGGTCAGGTGAGCGGGTGGAGAAGCAGAAGGAGCAGTGCGCGACGTGGCGTCGCACCGACTTAAGCGATCTCT
The DNA here is from genome assembly GCF_040300525.1 of Saccharopolyspora sp. NPDC000359. Lineage (NCBI taxonomy): Bacteria > Bacillati > Actinomycetota > Actinomycetes > Pseudonocardiales > Pseudonocardiaceae > Saccharopolyspora > Saccharopolyspora sp. NPDC000359. The sequence goes on from NZ_JBEPDU010000038.1 coordinate 29,730, forward strand.
GCGAGGAGCCCTGGCCGCGACTGCGGTTGTCGCCGTCGTTGGCATGACCTCCGGGCCGGCGCTCGCAGACCCACAACTTCCCGACAACGCCTCGGACGCCGCCAAGCAGGTGCGCGAGCTGCAGCACAAGGCTGAGCAGCTCACCGAGGACATGAAGAAGGCCGAGGACGACCACAAGGCCAAGCAGGCCGAGCTCGACCGGGCCAACGCCGAGGCGGGCCAGGCGGAGCAGGTCGCCAACCAGGCCAGGGCCGACGAGGAGAAGTTCCGCGGTCAGGTCGACCAGCTGACCCACGCCTCCTACCAGGGCGCCCGGCTGAACAAGCTGTCCGCGCTGCTGGTGAGCGAAACACCCGAGGACTTCCTCAACCGGGCGTCCGCGCTGGACGCGCTGGCCAAGGACAACAACGAAGCGGTCCAGGCGCTGGCCTCCGCCCGCCGGCAGGCCGAGGACGCCGAGCGCGCCGCGCAGGACGCCCGCAACCGGGCGGCGCAGGCCGAGGCCGACGCGGCACGCCTCCTCGAGGACTTCCACAAGAAGTCCGACGAGATGGACGAGCAGATCGACAAGGTCAAGGAGCGCTACGCCGAGCTTTCCGGCGCCGACCAGGACTCGCTGAAGACCGACGGTGACCTCGACGTCGGCCTGATCGGCGGCTCCGGCACGGCGGTCAAGGCCGTCAACTACGCGCTGAGCAAGCAGGGCTCGCCGTACGTGTGGGGCGCCAAGGGGCCGTCGCAGTTCGACTGCTCCGGGCTGACCTACTGGGCCTACAAGCAGGCCGGGGTCACCCTCGGCGGTTCCACCAAGACCCAGGTCAACCAGGGGCGTTCGGTCTCCGCGGGCGACCTGAAGCCGGGTGACCTGATCTTCTACTACAGCCCGGTCAGCCACGTGGCGATCTACATCGGCAACGGCAAGGCGGTGCACGCGCCGACCACCAACGACGTCGTCAAGGTCTCCAGCTACAAGAACATCGGTCCGGTGACGGCGATCCGCCGCGTCGCGGGCTGAACCGACTGATCGCAACGGGGCCGGTGCGCAGCCGCGCACCGGCCCCGAGTGCTCTTGCGCGAGGCCGGACGGTGTCCGGAATGTCCCCCGCCCTACGATGCGCCGTGTGCTGGGGTCGGAGGGCGTTCGGGGGTGGCTGGCGGTGGTCGCGTCCGGTGCGGTGCTGGTCGGGATGACGGCCATCGGCCTGCCCGCGCTGCCGGGGGTGCCGCAGGTCGTCGAGCAGGCGCAGTCGGTGGTTTCGGGGGCAGTGCCGGAAATCGCGGTGCAGGAGTTGCTCGCGCGGCGCGCCGCCGCGGTCCGAGCTGGGGACGAGGCGGCGTTCGCGGCCACAGTGGACCCGTTGGCGCCGGAGCACTTCCGGCAGCGGCAGCTGGCGTGGTTCCGGGCCCTGGCGACCGTTCCGCTCGCCGAGTGGTCGTACCAGCTCGACGCGACCGAGCCGCCGGTCCCGGGTGGGGTGTGGCGGCCGGACGTCGCGCTGCGCTACGCGCTGGCCGGTGTGGACGGAGTTCCGACGCAGCGCTCGGTCGAGCACTCCTTCGTGCGCCGGGGCGGTTCCTGGTTCGTCGCGGACGATTCCGGGCGGCACCGGTGGCGCGGACCCTGGGACTTCGGCCCGTGCCACGTCGCGCGTACCGCGAACGGGCTGGTGATCGGGCACGAGCGGGAACCGGTCGAGCGGGTGGCGCGGCAGCTGGACGCCGTGGTCCGCGACGTGACCGGCGTGTGGGGCCCGGGCTGGGACCAGCGGGTGGGGGTGCTGATCCCGGCCTCGCAGGAGGAGTTGCGCGCGATGGTGGGCGCCGGGTTCGCGGTGGAGGGGATCGCGGCGGTCGCGGTGGCGGACCGGGTGGACACCGCGGCGCACCGGGTCGAGGGACCGCGGGTGGTGCTCAACCCGAGGACGGCGGCTGAGTTGTCCGACGCGGCGCTGAAAGTGGTGCTGCGCCACGAGGTCACCCACATCGCCACGCGCCCGTACACAGTGGATGGTGCTCCGCTGTGGGTGCGCGAGGGCTTCGCCGACTACGTCGGCTACCGCGGCACCGGGCTGCCGCCGCGCGACATCGCCCCGGCACTGGCCCGCCAGCTGCGCACCAGCGGCCCGCCCGAGCAGCTGCCGGGGAGTGCCGAGTTCCACCAGGCGGGCCGCCGCCTGGACCTGGCCTACCAGCAGTCCTGGTCCCTCGTCCGCCACCTGGTCGACCGCTTCGGTGAACAGCGGGTGGTCCAGCTCTACCGCCGGATCGCGGCCACCGACTCACCAGCGGAGGTGGAAGCCGCCCTCCGCGGGGAAACCGGCCTGACCACGGCCGAGCTCACCGCGGACTGGGCCGCTTCCCTGCCCGCCGCCTTCGGTTCGTGAGTGCTCGCGGTGGTGCGAACCACCAGGAGCACTCACGAGTAGATGGCCTCGATAATGGCCGCGTGGTTCTGGGCCACCTTGTTGCGCTTGAGCTTCATGCTCGGGGTCATCTCGCCGCTGGCCTCGGTGAAGTCCTCCGGCAGGATGCGGAACTGCTTGATCTGCTCGGCGCGGGACACCGCCTTGTTGGCCTCGTCGACGGCCTTCTGCACCTCGGCGCGCAGGTCCGGGTCGTCCACCAGGTCGGCCGCGGGGGTGTCCTCCGGCCGGGAGTTGTTGGCCAGCCAGGACGGCAGGAACTCCGGGTCGAGGGTGATCAGCGCGCCGATGAACGGCTTCTTGTCGCCGACGACCATGCACTGGCTGATCAGCGGGTGGGACCGCAGCGCGTCCTCGAGCACCGCCGGGGCGACGTTCTTGCCGCCCGCGGTGACGATGATCTCCTTCTTGCGGCCGGTGATGCGCAGGAAGCCGTCCTCGTCGAGCGAGCCCAGGTCACCGGTGTGGAACCAGCCGTCCTCGAGGGACTCCTTGGTGGCCTGCGGGTTGTTCCAGTACTCGCGGAACACCACGTCGCCCTTGACCAGCACCTCGCCGTCCTCGGCGATGCGGATCGTCGTCCCGGCGATCGGCTTGCCGACGGTGCCCACCTTGAACGCGGTCTCCACGTTCACCGCGGCGGCCGCGGTGGTCTCGGTGAGGCCGTAGCCCTCCAGCACCGGTACGCCGACGCCGCGGAAGAAGTGCGCCAGCCGCTCGCCCAGCGGAGCGCCGCCGGAGACCGCCGCGATGCAGCGGCCGCCCAGCGCGGCCCGCAGCTTGCCGTAGACCAGCTTGTCGAACACCAGGTGCTTGAGCTTCAGCGGCAGCCCGGCGCCGCCGGAGTCCAGGGCGCGGCTGTAGGCGACCGCGGTCTCCTCGGCGGTGTCGAAGATCTTGCCCTTGCCGCTGCCGTGCGCCTTCTGCTTGGCGGTGTTGTAGACCTTCTCGAACACCCGCGGCACCGCCAGCACGAACGTCGGCCGGAACGAGCCGAGGTCGGCGACCAGGTCCTTGACGTCGCTGGTGTGCCCGAGGGTGACCCGGCCGTAGACGCACATCACGGTGATCGCGCGGGCGAGCACGTGCGCCATCGGCAGGAACATCAGCATCGAGTTGCCCGCCTTGGTCAGCTGCGGGAACGCCTCGATGTCGGCCCGCACCTCGGCGAGCACGTTGCGGTGGGTCAGCACGCAGCCCTTGGGGCGACCGGTGGTGCCCGAGGTGTAGATCAGGGTCGCCACGTCGTCGGCGCCCACCGCGCGGCGCCGCTGGTGCACTTCACGGTCCTCGACCTCCGCGCCGAGCGCGGTCAGCTCGTCCACCGCGGCCGCGGCACCGCCGCTGCTCGGGCCCTCGATCTGCCACACGCGCGAGACCTCGGGCAGCCGGTTCACCACGCTGTCCACCTCGGCGCGGTGTGCCTCGGTCTCCACGAAGACCGCCTTGGCACCCGAGTCGGTGAGGATCCACTCGGCCTGGTCGGCCGAGGAGGTCTCGTAGATCGGCACCGTGGCGCAGCCCGCGGTCCAGATCGCGAAGTCCAGCAGGCTCCACTCGTAGCGGGTCCGGGACATCAGCCCGACCCGGTCACCCGGCTGCAGGCCGCTGGCCACCAGGCCCTTGGCGACGGCCAGCACCTGCGCGGCGAAGTCCGCGGCGGTGACGTCGACCCAGGTGCCGTCCACCCGGCGCCGAAAGCTCACCGTGCTCCCGAAGCGCTCCGCGTTGGCCCACACCATGTCGGTGAGGTTCTCGTCATCGGCCACCGCCGTGGTGGCTGGTGCGCTGAACTCTCGCACGTCGAAACCTCCGAAAACACGCCAGTCCGTGGGGCACAACCTAACGCCGATAGTTACTGAGCGGTAGTCCCCCGTGGGCGACCGCGTCAGCCAGCACAGCCTAGATCCCGAAGTGGCTGCTCGGGGGACTCCGGTCCCCCGGCCGCCCGCGCAGGTCGCACCACAGGCGGTGGGCGGCGGCCCGGGGACGGATTAGGTTCGGGGGAGCAGTCGCTGGTGGATGGGAGTCGGATGCGGGTCCACGTCGTTTCGGATGTGCACGGCAACGTCGAGGCGCTCAAGCGCGCGGGCGACGGCGCCGACGCCTTGGTGGTGCTCGGCGACCTGATCGACTTCGTCGACTACCACGACCACGGCCGGGGGATCCTGGGGCGCGTGTTCGGCGCGGAGAAGGTGGCCCGGTTCGCCGAGCTGCGCCGCGGCCCGCAGCTGTCGGAGTTCGGCGCCTACGTGCGGTCCCTCTGGGAGAGCCTGTCGGACCCGGCCCAGGTGGTCGAGGACGCGGTGCGCGAGCAGTACGCCGAGCTGTTCGGCGCGCTGACCGCGCCCACCTACGCCACGCCGGGCAACGTCGACGCGCCGCACCTGTGGCCGGAGTTCGCCGGTGCCGGGGTGCACGTGCTGGACGGGGGCAGCGTCGAGATCGGCGGCCTGACCTTCGGCTTCGTCGGTGGCACCGTGCTCCCGCCCGGCGCGACGCTGCGCAAGCACGCCGCCTGGGTGCCGTACCTGCGGCCAGCCGAGGAGTACGACGCTGCGGTGGCGGCCCTGCCGCGGTTGGACGTGCTCTGCACCCACCTGCCGCCCGCCATCCCGGAGCTGGTCTACGACGTGGTGGCCCGCCGACCGGAGCTGGGCTCGGCCGCGCTGGTCGAGCGGATCGCCGCTGACCAGCCGCGTTGGTCGCTGTTCGGGCACGTGCACCAACCACTGGCGCAGCGGGTTCGGGTCGGGCGCACGGAATGCGTCAACGTCGGGCACTTCCAGCGCACCGGGCGGCCCTACGCGATCCGCTGGTGAGGGTGACGGAGAACCCAGGTCCTCCACGCCGCTGCCCCTGGTGCCACCCGGTAACCTGCGGCGCATGGTCGATCAGTCCACCCAGTCCATCGTGATCGAGGCCCCCGCTGCGCGGATCATGGACGTCATCGGGGATTTCGCCGCCTACCCGGAGTGGGCGGCGGCGGTGAAGGAGACCGAGGTGCAGTCGCGGACCTCGGAGGGCAAGGCCGCGAAGGTGCGCTTCGTCCTGGACGCAGGGGTGGTCAAGGACACCTACGTCAACGTCTACGACTGGGCGGCCGACGGCCTGTCGGTGAGCTGGGAGCTCACCGAGGGCCAGGTGCAGAAGGCCCAGCACGGCAGCTACCGGCTCGACCCGCTGGCCGACGACCGTACCGAGGTCACCTACAGCCTGGCGGTGGACCTGGCCATCCCGATGATCGGGATGTTCAAGCGCAAGGCGGAGAAGATGATCATGGACACGGCGCTGAAGGAGCTCAAGCGCCGCGTGGAGAGCGCCGAGTAACCCGTTGCGGATCCTGCTGTTCACCGGCAAGGGCGGGGTGGGCAAGACCACCCTCGCCGCGGCCACCGCCGCCCGCGTCGCCGGGGCTGGCGGCAAGGTGCTCGTGGTCTCCACCGACCCGGCGCACTCGCTGGCCGACGCCCTCGGCGTCGAGCTCGGCGCGGAGCCCGCGGAGGTGCGGCTGGACGGTTCCCGCGCGGTGCTGCACGCGGCGGAGGTGCAGACCCGGGCGCTCGTCGACGGGACCTGGCGCGAGCTGCGCGAGCACCTGCGGACGATGCTGCAGGGCGCCGGGGTGGACGAGGTCGACGCCGAGGAGCTCACCGTGCTGCCCGGTGTGGAGGACCTCCTCGCCCTCACCGAGGTGCACCGGCTGGCCGCCAGCGGACTGTGGGACACCGTGCTCGTCGACTGCGGCCCGACCGCGGAGACCCTGCGGCTGCTCGCCCTGCCGGAATCGCTGGCCGGGTACCTGGAGCGGCTGTTCCCGGCGCACCGCCGCGCGGTGCGCGGACTGCTGGCCGGGATCGCCGGCAGCGACCAGGTGCAGCGCTGGGACTCGGTCGCCGACGGGCTCGGGCGGCTGGCGGAACGACTCGCCGCGCTCAAGGACCTGCTCGCCGACCCCGGCACCAGCGTGCGGCTGGTGCTGACCCCGGAATCCGTGGTCGCCGCGGAGACCCGCCGGACCCTGACCGCCTTGGCGCTGCAGCAGATCCGGGTGGACGGCCTGATCGCCAACCGCGTCGTGCCCAGCCCGGGGTCGGCGCGGGGCGCGGCGGCGCAGTGGCTGCGCACCCGGCGCCGCGAGCAGGAGGACGTCCTCGACGCCCTGCGCGCCGCGACCGACCTGCCGCTGCACGTCGTGGAGCACCGCGCCGCCGAACCGGTGGGGGTCGAAGCGCTCCTGGAGCTCGGCGCCGAGCTCTACGCCGAGGCGGACCCGCTGGAGGTCCGGGCGAGCGCACCGGCCATGCGGGTCACCGGTGGCGGTCGGACGCTGGAGGCCGAGTACGCCCTGCAGATCGCGCTTCCGCTGCACCCCGCGGCGGAGCTGGACCTGGCCCGCGTCGGCGACGAGCTGGCGATCACGGTGGACGGACGTCGTCGGCTGGTCGCGCTGCCCGCGGTGCTGCGGCGGTGCACCGTGACGTCGGCGATCGCCGGGGACGACGGGCTGACCGTGCGCTTCCAGCCCGATCCGGAACAGTGGATGCGGTGAGAGCGGTGGACGAGACGCGCAAGCACGATCAGCTGGTCGAGGAGCTGCGGTTGCTGCTCGACGCGCTGGCGGGCAAGGCCGAGGAGTACCTGCGCGGCTGCGCCCCACCCGCTGAGACCGAGCAGCGCGGCTGCGGCTGGTGCCCGCTGTGCGCGGCGGTGGCGCTGGTGCGCGGGCACCGCCCGGAGCTCAACGACCAGCTGCTGGGCATCGTCCAGCTGCTGCGGCAGGCGATGGCCGAACCCGAGGCGCAACCGGCCGAGGAACCCGAACCGGCTGCCTCACCCAAGGTGCAGCGGATCCGCGTGCAGCGGGTGGGAGGGACAGTGCTGGACGGGACCGAGGCGCGGTGCTGACCATCGGAGTGGACGTCGGCGGGACCAGCGTCCGCGCCGCGGTCGTCGATCCGCACGGTGAAATCCTCCAGACCAGCCGGGTTCCCACGCCGAGCACCGGACCCGAACTGAACGCGGCGATCGCGACCACGGTGCGCGGGCTGTCCGACCGGTACCCGGTGGCCGCGGTCGGGCTCGCGGTGGCGGGCTTCGTCAGCGAGGACCGCCGGGTGGTGCGCTTCGCCCCGCACCTGGCGTGGCGGCACGTCGCGGTCGCCGACGAGCTCGCCGAGCGCCTCGGGCTCCCGGTCGTGCTGGAGCACGACGCGAACGCGGCGGCGGTCGCCGAGCACCGGTTCGGCGCCGCGGCCGGGGCCCGGGTGGCCGCGCTGGTGGCCATCGGCACCGGCATCGGGGCCGCCCTGGTGGTCGACGGCCAGGTCTTCCGCGGTGCCCGCGGGGTGGCGCCGGAACTGGGGCACCTGCGGGTCGTCCCGGACGGGCGGCAGTGCTCCTGCGGCAAGCGCGGCTGCCTGGAGCGCTACTGCAGCGGAACCGCGCTGGCCGCCACCGCGGCGGAGCTCCTGCGCGCCAGCGGCGAACCGAGCGCGTTGCGCGAGCTCGCCGAACCGACCGGCGTGGACGTGGCGGACGCGGCGGAAGCGGGCGATCCGCTCGCGCGGCGCGCGGTGGACGACCTGGCGCGCTGGTTGGGGGAGGGGTTGGCGCTGGTCGCCGACGTCTACGACCCGGAGGTCGTGGTGATCGCCGGTGGCGTCTCGGCCTCGGCGCACCTGTACCTCGACGCGGCGCGCGAGCACTACGCGGCGGTGGTCACCGGCGCGGGCCACCGGCCGCTGGCCGACGTGGTCGTCGCGCACCACGGGGACCCGGCGGCCATGATCGGCGCCGCGACCCTGGCCCGGGAGCACGTCCTCAACACCGCCAGAGCTCCCTCGGGAGGGTGAACTCCGGTCAGACCTGCGCGCCGTCGTCGTCGGAGCTGCGCGGGGGTTGGCGCAGGCGCAGCAGGAGCCAGCCGATGCCGCCGCTGATCAGGACCAGGCCCAGCGGCAGGGTGATCGTGCTCGACACCCCCGCCAAGCCCGGGATCAGCGCGAACAGCACGCCCACCACGACCACCGCGATGCCGGCCAGGGTCCCCAGCCGTGGTGTCGGGAGCGGCGGGGGCTCCGGCGGCACGTAGTGCTCGTCCTCCACCTCGGCCGTCGGCGCCCAGTCGCGGGGGCCGCTGTCGGCCGGTGCGGCCGCGGTCGGTCCGGGCGCTTCGGCCCGCCCGCCCTCGTCGGCCGGTTCGCGGTCCTCGGGCCAACGCGCGAAGGTCTCGTCCCGCTCCAGGTCGGCGACGATCTCGGCGAAGGCCGCGTCGATGTCCTCCGGTCCGTCGGTGCTGTCGTGGCGCGTGCTCATACGACTTCCTCGACCTGGTCGCGGTGGATCCGTTGCAGGAGTTCGACGCTACCGCCGACGACCCGCGGCGCGTCGTGGTCCGGCGCCGCTACCTGGGAGCGGTTCGCCAACACGGTCGCGGCGGTCGCCGGTTCGACGACGTGGTCGACCGCCGGACGGGACAGCAGCAGCGGCTGCCGGGCGCCGATGTCGTCCGACCCGTCGGGCGGGGGCGGTTCGGCGCCGGAGAGCACGGGCACTGCGGCCTCCCAAAGCATCGGCGTGCCAGTACCGCTTCATGGTCGCATGCGGGACCGACGAACGGGACGGTCTCGAGTCGCCGAACCCCGCTGGTCCGGTCGCGCCGGGATCGACTAGATCACCATCGCCGCGACCGCATTGTGCTGGTCGCGCGTGCTCCGTAGGCTGAGCAGCGAAATCTTGCTGGGCAGGGAGGCGGCGGCACGGTGTTGTACTGGGTGATGAAGCACATCCTGCTCGGGCCCTTGATGAAGCTGTTCTGCCGTCCGAAGGTCGAAGGCGTCGAGCACGTGCCCAGCACCGGCAGCGCGATCCTGGTCAGCAACCACCTCGCGGTCGCCGACTCGTTCTTCATGCCGCTGATGATGCCGCGCCGGGTCACCTTCCTGGCCAAGCGCGAGTACTTCACCGGCAAGGGCGTGAAGGGCAAGTTCAAGAAGTACTTCTTCTCCGGGGTCGGGCAGGTGCCCATCGACCGCTCCAGCGGCGCCGCCGCGCAGGCCGCGCTGGACACCGGGGTCCGGCTGCTCCGCGAGGGCAAGCTGCTCGGCGTTTACCCGGAGGGCACCCGCTCGCCGGACGGTCGGCTGTACAAGGGCAAGACCGGGGTGGCGCGGATGGCCCTGGAGTCCGGTGCCCCGGTGATCCCGATCGCGATGTTCGGCACCGACCGGGTCAACCCGATCGGCTCGAAGATGTGGTACCCGCACAAGGTCGTGGTCAAGGTCGGCCCGCCGCTGGACTTCTCCCGCTACGAGGGGATGGCCGGTGACCGGTTCGTGGAGCGGTCGATCACCGACGAGATCATGTACGCGCTGATGGAGCTGTCCGGCCAGGAGTACGTGGACGTCTACGCGGCCAAGGTCAAGGACGAGATGACCGCGCAGGGCAAGCAGGTCGCGGGCTGGGGGTCCACCCGCCCGGGCGGCCGGCTGCCGGAGTCGAAGGCGGGCTGACCGGCCCGCGACCGGAGCCCACCACGGCGGCACCTACGCTGACCTGGTGAGGTTCTTCTACGACTGCGAGTTCATCGAGGACGGGCAGACCATCGAGCTGGTGTCGATCGGGATGGTCGACGAATCCGGCCGCGAGTTCTACGCGGTGTCCACCGAGTTCGACGCCTCCCGGGCTGGTGCCTGGGTCCGGCAGCACGTGCTGCCGCAGCTGCCGCCGCCCGCCGACCCGTGCTGGCGCTCCCGCGCCCGGATCCGCGAAGACCTCTACAGCTTCCTGACCTCGCGCGGTTCGAACCCCGAGCTGTGGGCCTGGTACGCGGCCTACGACCACGTCGCGCTGGCCCAGCTGTGGGGCGCGATGCCGATGCTGCCGTCGCGGATCCCGAAGTTCACCCGGGACCTCCGCCAGCGCTGGGAGGACGTCGGCAAGCCGAAGTTGCCGCCCGCCCCGGAGAACGCCCACGACGCCCTCGCCGACGCCAAGCACAACCTGGAGCGCTGGAAGGTGATCGAGGACGTCCGCCGCAAGCGGGGCTTCGCGATCTGACCCGCCCGCGTTCCCATTCATCCGCACGGTTGATCTCCGCGCGTTCCCACGGCGGGTCCGCGCCCGGTAAATACGCGGTTACTTGCTGCAACGATCCAGTCCGTGCCAGGCTGGGTTCGGGGGAGACCCCGATCACAACCTGGCTCACTGAGGAGGCGGCGAGACCATGCCCGCTGGAATGCGTGTCGGAGTGCTCACCGGGGGCGGCGACTGCCCCGGTCTCAACGCGGTGCTCCGGGCGGTGACCCGCAAGGGGATTTCCGTGCACCAGCACGAGGTCCTGGGCTTCCGCAGCGGGTGGCTGGGCCCGGTGGAGGGCCTGACCACGCCGCTCACCCTGGACCGCGTCGAGGACATCCTCAGCCGCGGCGGCACCATCCTCGGCTCGTCGCGGACCAACCCGTACAAGGTCGACGACGGCATCGCCAAGCTCAAGGCCACCCTGGCCGAGCACCAGGTGGACGCGCTGATCGCGATCGGCGGCGAGGACACCCTCGGCGTCGCCGAGCAGCTGACCCACGACGGGGTGCCGGTGGTCGGGGTGCCCAAGACGATCGACAACGACCTGGACGCCACCGACTACACCTTCGGCTTCGACACGGCGGTGCACATCGCCACCGAGGCCATCGACCGGCTGCGCACCACGGCGGAGTCGCACCACCGCGCGCTGGTGGTGGAGGTGATGGGCCGCCACGCGGGCTGGATCGCCCTGCACTCCGGCCTGGCCGGTGGCGCCAACGTCATCCTGGTGCCGGAGCAGCCGTTCGACGTCGACCGGGTCTGCGAGTGGGTGGAGCAGCGCTTCGAGCGCCAGTACGCGCCGATCATCGTGGTCGCCGAGGGCGCGGTGCCGCAGGGTGGCAAGGAGCTGCTGGTCACCGGCGAGCGGGACGCCTTCGGTCACGTCCGGCTGGGCGGGGTCGGGACCTGGCTGGCGGACGAGATCGCCAAGCGCACCGGCAAGGAGTCCCGCGCGGTGGTGCTCGGCCACGTGCAGCGCGGCGGCACCCCGACGGCGTACGACAGGGTCCTGGCGACCCGCTTCGGCCTGCACGCCATCGACGCGATCACCGAGGGCGACTACGGCAAGATGGTCGCGCTCCGCGGCACGGACATCGTCCGGGTCCCGCTGCGCGAAGCGACGGCCCAGCTCAAGACGGTCCCCCTGGAGCGCTACGCCGAAGCCGAAGTCCTCTTCGGCTGACCCAGGTCGGGTCGCACGCCCACGCGAACTGCGACCCGACCCCGAACCCCCCGGCGTGTCGGGCACCCGACACGCCACTGGGGTGTCCGGGCTGCACGCGATTTCATTGAGCTCGCACGTCGGATTTCCATCGAGGTGATCTCGCCGGAAACCTCGCGGGCGGTCGCCCGACACAACCAGTTTCAATTGAAACTGTACCCCCGGGTGAACAGCGAAGCTGACTCCGTTGGCGTCCAGTGCCGATCACGGGCGTTGGGGAAGGGCACCTTTCGTCGACTGAGTCGGCGAGATGTGCCCTTCATCTTTGGCGGGAACGAGCGGTGGCGCGTCGCCGGATGAGTGGGGGTCCGGGCGCAGTTTCAATTGAAACTGCGGTCCACCGGCGTGTCGGGTGCCCGACACGCCGGTGGCGCGTCTGGGGGCCGTGCGGTTCCCATTGAGGTCGGATGCCTGGTTTCCAGCGGAATCGCGCGTCTGGATGGGGCTTGGACAAGGGTGTTCCAGCATGTGGACGCTGGTGTTCCGCCAGTTAGGCTAATCCCTCGCGACTGGGCGTTGGGGCCGTGCACGCGGCTGGGCCGCGCCTGCGCACCCTGCGCCGCGCACGATCGTTCGACGCGGAGGGGAAGCAGTGTCCACGCAACCAGGGGCCGGCGGGGAGCAGGTGCTCATCCGCTCGGCCCGGGACGTCACCGAACTGGTCAACTCGGGTGCCGCGCGGGGCACCCACGCGAAGATGATCGTGCTGCTGGCGCTCGGCGGCATCTTCCTCGACGCCTACGACCTGACCTCGCTGGCCTACGGCATCACCGACATCAAGCAGCAGTTCGGGCTGTCCCCGGCCGGGGCGGGCGCGGTCACCGCCTCGATCAGCGTCGGCGCGATCTTCGGCGCCTGGCTCGGCGGGGTCCTGGTCGACCGGCTCGGCCGCTACCGGGTGTTCATGGCCGACATGCTGTTCTTCGTGGTCTCCGCGATCGGCTGCGCGCTCGCGCCGAACATGGAGGTCCTGATCCTCTTCCGGTTCCTGATGGGCTTCGGCGTCGGCATGGACATCCCGGTCGCCATGGCGTTCCTGGCCGAGTTCTCCCGGTTGAAGGGCAAGGGCAGCAAGGGGTCCCGCACCGCCGCCTGGTCGCCAGCCTGGTACGTGGCCACCAGTGCCTGCTACCTGGTGATCATGGGGCTGTACTTCGCGCTGCCCGAGCAGCACCACGACCTGCTGTGGCGGTTCACCGTCGGCTTCGGCGCGGTCCCGGCGATCGTGATCCTGCTGGTGCGCAACAAGTACATGAACGAGTCGCCGTCCTGGGCGGCCAACCAGGGCGACCTGGAACGGGCCGCGCGCATCCTGCGCAAGTCCTACGGCGTCAACGCCGTGGTGGCCCCGGACGCCGAGGTGGCGGGGAAGCCGGCCGAGCGCCGCGGGCTGCGCGACTTCGCGAGGCTGTTCGAGCCGCGCTACCGCGGCCGGACGGTCCAGGCGCTGACCATCGGCCTGGCCCAGACCTTCGGCTACAACGCGGTCGCCTACGGCCTGCCGATCATCATCACCAGCATCCTCGCCCAGGGCGCGCTGAACACCATCACCGCATCCCTGGTGCTCAACCTGGTCTTCGCGGTCACCGGTGGCCTGCTCGGCATCCGGCTGGCGAACCGGACCGGCGCCTGGAAGATGACCTTCGTGGGCTTCGCGGTGCAGCTGGCGTCGCTGGTGGTGCTGGCGCTGATCGGCAAGCCCTCGGCCGCCACGTACGTGCTGTTCGCGATCTTCGCGCTGGGTGCGTTCATGTTCGCCCAGGCCTCCGGGCCGGGTGCGCACTTCATGAGCTTCGCCTCGCTGAGCTACCCGACGAGCATGCGCGGCACCGGCATCGGCTTCAACCAGGGCACCCTGCGGGTCGGCTCCACCCTGGCGCTGTTCTTCTTCCCGGTGCTCAGCGCCGCCTTCGGCAGCGGCGTCTTCTGGGTGATCGCGCTGGCCCCGCTGATGGGCCTGGTGGCGCTGCTGGTCAAGCGGTGGGAGCCGGTCGGCTACGACGCGGACGCGGTCGAGGCGGAGTGGCAGCGCGAGGAGGCAGCAGTGCGCTGACCTAGGCGGGCTCCTCCCACACCACGACGTCCAGCGTCAGCCGCGTGGCCTCGTCCTGGCTGTCCCGGATGATGACCCGGGCGTAAGCGCCGCCGGAGGTCTTCACGCAGAACGCGGTGCCCGGTTCGATGTCGCTGGAGGAGAGGTAGTCGACGTAGCCCGCTCGCACGCAGTCCTCGTAGGTCGCGTCGGCGGGCACGGGCGCGAGGTCGTCCGGCGCGTAGAGGGTGCCGGAGCTGTTGCGGAGGTCGCTGCCGGAGGTCCCCTCGTCCTTCTTGGCGACCCACAACGGGTCGTCCGAGTCCAGGTCCAGGGAGTAGGCGCTGGTCAGCACGATGGGGTCGTCGCCGGTCTGCCGCTTGACCGGGGGCGCGGCGGGGTCGGTGCTGATGGGTGCCGACGAAGGGGGAGTGGGCGCCGGGCTGTGCGGCGCGGGGCTCGAGGTCGGTGGTGAGGCGGCCTGGCCGTTGGGCGGGGCGACCACGCCGTGCACGGATTGGGTGACGATGACGGTGATCACCACAGCGCCCGCCACGATCCCCGCGACGGACACGATGACCCACCGGTCGACGAGCTTGCCCACGTTCGCGGCTAGGTGCACCACGCCCAGCAGGAGGGCCACTGCGGCGATGACGGCGGCGAGGATCGTCTTCGAGCCGCTCACGAGGGTGACCACAGCTGCGACGTCCGCGACGATCCCGATCGGCCACAACCGCTGCGCCATGGATCTGCGCTCCGGTTGGGCCTCCACCGGTTCCGGCCGCGTGCGCGTCACTGCAGCTCCTCTCCGTCCTGTGCGGAACGAAGCATAGTGATCACCGTGGGTGCTTGGGGCCGGTTCGATCTTGTTGCCGGCGCCCTCCGGAAGCGCGAGATCGCCGGACTGCGGGGAGCGGGCTGTGCGCCGTGGCGCAGCGGGGCGTCAGGGGCGGGTCCGCGCCGCCCGGCGGGGGCGGTCGGGCTGGGGCTCACCCCACAGCTGGGAGCCACCGCGAGCTCGGCGGCGGCTACTGAATCGAGCCCCGCTGGGCTTCCGCATCGTGGGACGGGCTTCCCGGAGTAAAACCGCTGGCGCTGACCGCCTATTCTGGGAACGTGAACTGGACCGTCGACGTCCCCGTGGATGACCTGCCCGAACTGCCGCCGCTGCCGCCCGAGATGCGTGCCCGGCTCGACGACGCACTGGCCCGCCCAGCTGCCCAGCAGCCCAAGTGGCCGGACCAGGAACAGGCGAACAACGTCCGGAAGGTGCTGGAGAGCGTTCCTCCGGTGACCGTCCCCACCGAGGTCGACCGGCTGCGCCAGCACCTGGCCGCGGTCGCCAGGGGGGAGGCCTTCCTGCTGCAGGGCGGCGACTGCGCGGAGACCTTCGCGGACAACACCGAGCCGCACATCCGCGGCAACATCCGCACCCTGCTGCAGATGGCCGTGGTGCTGACCTACGGCGCGAGCATGCCGGTGGTCAAGCTCGGCCGCATCGCCGGGCAGTACGCCAAGCCGCGCTCCAGCGACACCGACGCGCTCGGGCTGCCGTCCTACCGCGGCGACATGATCAACTCGTTGGTCGCCACCGAGGAAGCGCGCCGCCACGACCCGTCGCGGTTGATCCGCGCCTACGCCAACGCCAGCGCCGCGATGAACCTCTCCCGCGCCCTGACCAGCGCCGGGATGGCCGCGCTGACCAAGGTGCACGACTGGAACAAGGACTTCGTGCTCAACTCCCCGGCCGGGGAGCGCTACGAGTCGGTGGCCGCCGAGATCGACCGCGGGCTGCGCTTCATGGCCGCCTGCGGCGTCGACGACTCCAGCCTGCACTCGGTGCAGTTCTACGCCAGCCACGAGGCGTTGGTGATGGACTACGAGCGCGCCATGCTGCGGCTGGACACCACCGGTGACAAGCCGCGCCTGTTCGACCTCTCCGGTCACTTCCTGTGGGTGGGGGAGCGGACCCGCCAGCTCGACGGCGCGCACATCGCCTTCGCCGAGCTGATCTCCAACCCGATCGGCATCAAGATCGGCCCCGGCACCACCCCGGAGCAGGCCGTGGAGTACGTCGAGCGGCTGGACCCGAACAACGAGCCGGGTCGGCTCACCCTGATCAGCCGGATGGGCAACGGCAAGGTGCGCGACGCGCTGCCGCCGATCGTGGAGAAGGTCACCGCCTCCGGCCACCAGGTGATCTGGCAGTGCGACCCGATGCACGGCAACACCCACGAGGCCAGCACCGGCTACAAGACCCGCCACTTCGACCGGATCGTGGACGAGGTCCAGGGCTTCTTCGAGGTGCACCACCGGCTCGGCACCCACCCCGGCGGCATCCACGTGGAGCTGACCGGCGAGGACGTCACCGAGTGCGTGGGCGGCGCGCAGGAGATCTCCGACACCGACCTGGCGGGCCGCTACGAGACGGCCTGCGACCCGCGCCTGAACACCCAGCAGTCCCTGGAACTGGCGTTCCTGGTCGCCGAGATGCTCCGCGGCTGAACGACTGGCGCGAAGGCCCCGGAACCGCGCGCGGTTCCGGGGCCTTCCCCTTTTCGGCGTGGCAGCCGGAGCAGCACCGTCGAGGCCGCTAGCGGCGCGTTGCGAGCGGCGCCCGCGACAGGCGGCCGAACGCCCCGCTGAGGCCCAGCGGGTCGAAGCGGACCAGGGACAGGGCGCCCAGGACCGCGGCGCCGATGCCCACTGCCACGAACGGCCAGTTGTACATGGCCTGCTCGCCGTCCGGGTAGTACGCCAGGACCAGGGCGATCGACGCCCCGACCACGTACGACAGGGCCCGCGGGGTCCAGGCGAACGCCGCGCCCAGCGCGAGGCCCCAGGTCGTGTACCAGGGCAGCAGGACCGGGGACAGGAAGGCGCCGCAGCACAGGACGATCGCCGCGCGGCGCACCGCTTCGGGGCCGCCCTCGCGCGCCTGCCACCAGTTCCAGGCCAGGATCGCCACCAGCAGCACCGAGCCGAGGGTCCGGGTGGCGCCCACGAACGGCCAGATGTTGGCCTCGCCGAACAGCGAGACCAGGGTGTGCGCCGCCTGCCCCACGGCGGTGGGCGCGGACAGGTAGTTGACGATCATGCCCGGAGCCGACAGCGCCGACAACCAGCCGAAACCCACCTTGGCCAGCAGCGTGCACCCGCCGAAGACCACCGCGAAGATCCCGACCGCGGGGAACACGGCGCGCAGGAACCGCGACCACAGCGGGCCGGTCAGCCGGGACGCCCAGATCCACACCAGGAACGGCAGCGCGAGCCCGGCGGTGGCCTTGATCGCCATCGCCGCCGAGGCGAGCGCGATCCCGCTGGCGTGGCGGCCCTCCAGCACGAGCAGCGTGCCGACCGACAGCAGCCCGATCATCAGCATGTCGTTGTGCGGGCCGCCCACCAGGTGCACCACGGTCATCGGACTGGCCGCGACCAGCCACAGCGCGACCGGCAGCCGACCGCCGAGGTGGCGCACCAGGCCGGGCAGCGCGCAGATCAGCATCACCAGGCCGCCCAGCAGTACCAGCCGCATCACGATGACGCTGGCGATGATGTCGTGCCCGGCCAGCAGGATCACGCCCTTGGCCACGCCCATGAACAGCGGCCCGTACGGCGCGGGCGTGGTCTGCCAGGTCGGGTGCACGTTCTCCGGGATCGGGCCGGTGAGCGCGGACGGTCCGACGCCGTAGGGGTCGAGGCCGTGCAGCGCCAGCAGCCCCTGCCCCAGGTAGCTGTAGACGTCGCGGGTGAACAAGGGCGGGGCGATGAGCATCGGCGCCAGCCAGGCGACTGTCGCCCACAGCACGCCGCGGGAGGTCACCAGGTGCGCCAGCACGCCGCGACCGAGCCGCACCCAAGCCCACACCAGCAGCGCGAACCCGAGGTAGACGACGGCTACCGCGATGTCGCGGCCGTGCCCGAAGCGCAGCACCGACAGCGGGCCGGTGCCGAGCACCGGGTCGTGCACGAGCGTTCCGCCCGCCCCGAAGGAACCGATCAGCAGCAGCACCGAGCCGATCGCGCCCAGCGCGATGGTGCGCAGGGGCAGCGGGCGGCTCTCGCGCCGTCCGCCGCTGGCCTGGTCGGCTGCCGTGCTGGTGGTCCGTTCGGACCAGTCCGGTGCCGACTCGGTGGAAACAGTCGGGGGCATCGTGCCGCCAATATTTCCACAACCAGTCCGCGCGCCACCTGTGACCAGGCCAGACCCGCCGCGGCACCACCTATCGGGCGATGCTGGGGCACCCAGTAGCCGCAGGTAGATCCCACGGCGGGAAAACGTTACGCAACCCGATGGAGATCAGGATCACATCAGAACGCCGTGACGTGGATTTCACTTCCCGGCTCGACCCGCGATCCGGGCAGCGGCAGCTGGCCCCAGATCGTCATGTTGTCCCGGTGGAAGAACGAGTTGACGTTGAGCCGCAGCCCCAGCGCCGCGACCTGCTGCTGCGCCTCCTCCACGCTGACCCCGTTGAGGCTGGGCACCGTCACCGCGTTCGACACCAGCACCCCGACCCGCGGCCTGCCGACCAACCGGACCTCGGTGCCGGTCTCCGGGTCGGTGCTGATGACGTGCCCGGCCTCGACGTCGGAGTCGAACTGCTGCCCCAGGTCGTAGGGCTCGAACCCGGCGCCGCTCAGCGTGGTGAAGGCGTCCTCGCGGCTCATCCCGCGCACGTCGGGCACCGGGACCGGCGGCGGGCCCTTGCTGACGATCAGCCGCACCTCGCCGCTGATGTTCAGCGGGGTGCCCGGTGCGGGGTCGACGCTGATGACCCGGCCCTCCGGCACGCTGGTGTGGAACTGGTCGGCGGACTCGTCGTGCGTGGGTTGCAGCTTCGCGTTGCGGATGATGCTCTCCGCCTCGGCCAGCGGGGTGCCCTCGGCGACCTCCGGCACCTTGGGCTTGCCCAGCGACACCACCAGGTCGACGGTGCTGCCGGTGCGCACCTGCGCGCCCTCGGCGGGGTTGGAGCTGATCACCACGCCTTCCGGCACGGTGTTGTCGTGCTCCCGGGTCACGTTGCCCACCAGGTCGGCGCTGGTGAGCGCCTGCTGGGCGGTCTCCTCGGTCTCGCCGGTGAGCTTGGGCACGTCCACGTAGCTGCCCATGCCCAGCCAGAACGCCGCACCGCCCACCAGGGCGGCCAGCACGAGGACGACCGCGGTCCAGATCGCCACGGTCCGCCGTCCCCGGCGGCGCTCGCGGACCGGTCCGGCCGGGACCGGCGGCATCTCCTGGGTGTAGTCGTCGTCGGTGGCCGGGCGCAGCATCGCCCGGGTCCGCTGCGGCGGGGCGGGCGGGGGCGGCGCGTCCTGGACGACTGGGATCTGCGCGGTCGGCGGGTCGTCGCTGATGGTGGGCATCAGCGTGGTGCTCTCGGCGGACTCCGGGACCGGCACCGGGACCAGCGAGATGCCGAGCTCGGCGCGCGCCTGCTGCACCTCGGCGAGGAACGCCTCGGCGCTCTGCGGGCGCTGCTCCGGGTCGCGGCGGGTGGCGCGCACCACCAGGTCGTTGATGGCCGGTGGCAGGTCGGGGACGAGCTCGACCGGTGGCGGCACGTCGTCGTTGACGTGCCGGTAGGCCACCGAGAGCGCGGTGTCGCCCACGTAGGGCGGCCGACCGGTGAGCATCTCGAAGAGCACGATCCCGGCCGCGTAGACGTCCGTGCGCGCGTCCGCGGCACCGGTGGTGACCTGCTCGGGGGAGAGGTAGGCGACGGTGCCGAGGATGACGCTGCCGCTGGTCGTCCCGGCCTCGGCGGCCGCGCGGACCAGCCCGAAGTCGGCGACCTTGACCGAGCCGTCGGTGCCGATCAGCACGTTCTCCGGCTTGACGTCGCGGTGCACCATCTCGGCCCGGTGGGCGGCCTCCAGGGCGGAGAGCACCGGCTCGATGACGCTCAGCGCCACGGCCAGCGGCAGCCGACCGCCCCGGTCCATGATCGCGTCGCGCAGCGTGCAGCCCTCGACCAGCTGCATCACCAGGAAGACGTGCTCCTCGTCGGCGCCGTGGTCCACGCCCTGGTCGTAGACGGCCACGATGTCGGGGTGGTGCAGCTTCGCCGCGGCCCGGGCCTCGCGCTCGAAGCGCTCCACGAAGGACCGGTCGCCGGAGTACTGGGCGTCCATGACCTTGATCGCCACCGGCCGGTCCAGCCGGGTGTCCAGGCCTCGGTAGACGGTGGACATGCCACCGCGGGCGATCAGCGCGTCGACCCGGTACCGGCGTTCGAGCATGGCTCCGACGAGGCTCGCGCCGCGTCCTCGCCGTGTCTCAGAAGTCATTGTCCGCCAACCGCCGGGTAACCTTTCCACCTCGATTGTGGCAGGTGCGGACGACGCGCCGGGGCCAGGTGGCGGGATGGGTCATGATCGTGATCGTATTCCGGGCCGGGTGGATCTCCGGCTGGGCGGTGCTCGGCGTCGGCCCCCGCGATGTGGCAAGGTAAGCAGCGTGAGTGCGATCCCCGCTGCCCCGGATGTGCTCGCTCCCGATGTGGAGGTCGTTCCGCTGGACGCCGTGGCCGAACGGCTCGGGCGTTCCGTGACCCGGGTGCACCAACTGATTCGTGATGGACATCTGCTGGCCCTGCGCCGTGACGCGGTGCTCGGCGTGCCCGCCGTGTTCCTCGCTGGCGACGAGATCGTGAAGGGCCTGCCCGGCACGATCACCCTGCTCCGGGATGCTGGCTACCACGAGGACGAGATTCTCCGCTGGTTGTTCACCCCGGACGACTCGTTGCCGGGAACCCCGATCGACGCCCTGCGCGGAGACCGGGGTCGGGAGGTCAAGCGCCGCGCCCAGGCGATGGGCTTCTGAGCACGAACAACACCGTGGTCGTGAGCGCGGACCGCCGGTCCGCGCTCACGACCCCCCGGTGATGCGCTGAGCTGCGAGCTTCCCCGAGACCAGGACCGGCGGAACGCCGACGCCCGGGGTGGTCCCGGAGCCGGCCAGCACGACGTTGCCTAGGTCGCGGACCAGGTTCCGCGGCCGGAACGGGCCGGTCTGCGGGAAGGTGTGCGCGGCGGAGAACGGCGTCCCGGCCGCGTGCCCCTGGGCCGCCCAGTCCGCGGGCGTGATCAGCTCCTGCACCTCGATCGAGTCGCCGAAGCCGGTGAAGCCGCGGTGCTCCAGGGTGCGCACCAGCTCCTCGCGGTAAGCCGGGCCGATGTGCGCCCAGTCGAACTGGCCGGTGGCCAGGTTCGGGCACGGCGCGAGCACGTAGTGCAGCTCGCGACCCGCCGGGGCCAGCGCAGGATCGGTCGTTGTCGGGCGCGTGACCAGCAGCGACGGGTCGCTCATCAGCGCACCGTCGCGGATGATCTCGGTGAAGGTGCGTTCCCAGGCCGCGCCGAACGAAATGGTGTGGTGCGCCTCGGACCAGCTGCGCGTGGTGCCCGCGTGCAGCACCACCGCCGAGGGTGACCAGCGCAGCCGCCGTCGTGGCCGGTGCCCGAGCAGCCGGTGCACCACCGGCAGGTCCGGGGTGAGCACGAACGCGTCGGCGCTGATGCGGTCCCCGGCTGAGGTGCGGGCGGCGACGACCCGACCACCGCGCTGCTCCAGGTCGGTGACCTCGGTGCTGTAGCGGAACTCGACGCCCGCGTCCGCGGCCGCGTCGGCGAGCGCCCGGGGAACCGCGTGCATCCCGCCGCGGGGGAACCACACGCCGTTGACGGTGTCCATGTAGGAGATGACCGCGTACAGCGCGAGCGCGCGGCGCGGGTCGAGACCGGCGTACAGCGCCTGGAACGAGAACACCCGGCGCAGCCGCTCGTCGCCCAGGAACCGGCCGATCGCCGGTCCCAGGCGGCCGAAGCCGCGGAGCGCGGCCAGCCGGGCGAGCTCCGGGGAGACCAGGTCCAGCGGCGAGTCGAAGTTGGCGTCGATGAACCGGTGCATCTCCGCCCGGTACACCTCGGTCAGCCAGCGCCGCAGCCGCCGGTACCCGGCCGCCTCCGCGGGCCCGGCGAAGCGCCGCACCTCCTGCTCCATCGCCTCGGCGTCGGTGTGCACGTCCAGCACCGAGTCGTCGGCGAAGCGCGCCTGGTACGCCGGGTGCAGCGGCACCAGGTCGAGGCGGTCGGCCAGCGAGTCGCCGACCGCGTGCAGCGCTTCGTCGACCAGCTCCGGCATGGTCAGGACCGTCGGACCGGTGTCGATGCGGTAGCCGTCCAGCCGGTGCAGCCCGGCCCGGCCGCCCGGCAGCGGCGCGCGTTCCACCACCGTCACCCGCCGTCCGGCGCCCGCCAGGTGCAGTGCCGCGGCGAGCCCGGCGAGCCCGGCACCCAGCACCAGGACGTGGTCGCTGCGACCGGCGGTGGTGCGCATCAGCGGGTGCGGTCGGTGACGGCGACGGCCAGCTCGGCCAGCCGCGAGGCGGCGGGTTCGGCCAGGCCCGCGCCGTGCAGCGCGTGCAGGGCCGATCCGGTCAGGTCGGTGATCCGCTCCTCCACGGCGGCGACCGCGCCGAGCTCGGTGAGCACCTCCCGCGCCCGCTCGACGCGCTGCGCGTCCAACGCGGGGTCGCCGAGGACGCTGTGCAGCAGGTCCAGGGCCTGCTGGTCGCCGCGCTCGCGGGCGGTGGCGGTGGCTTCGGCGATCAGCACGGTCCGCTTGCCCTCGCGCAGGTCGTCACCCGCGGGCTTGCCGGTCACGGCGGGGTCACCGAAGACCCCGAGCAGGTCGTCGCGCAGCTGGAAGGCGACGCCGATGTCCGAGCCGAACCGGCGCAGTGCGTCCAGCGCCGCCGGAGTCGCGCCCGCGATCTCGGCACCCAGCTCCAGCGGGCGCTGCACCGTGTAGGAGGCGGACTTGAGCTGGCAGATCCGCAGCGCCGCCTGCGGGGTCTCGTCGACCCGCACCTGGCCGAGCACGTCCAGGTACTGCCCGGCGAGCACCTCGGTGCGCATCGCGCGCCAGGGCCGCAGCGCGCGGTTCAGCGCGGCCGGGGGGATCCCGGCGCTGTGCAGCATGTCGTCGGCCCAGGACAGCGCCAGGTCGCCGAGCAGCACGGCGCTGGCCATGCCGAACTGCGTGCCGTCCCCGGCGAACCCGGACTCCCGGTGGGTCCGCTCGAACTTGCGGTGCACGGTCGGGTTGCCGCGCCTGGTGTCGGACTCGTCGATGAGGTCGTCGTGCACCAGCGCGCAGGCCTGGATCAGCTCCAGGGCGCTGGCCGCGCGCAGCATCGCCACCGCGGCCGGGCCCTCGTCGCTGCCGCCGCCCGCGCGCCAACCCCACCAGGCGAACGTGGGGCGGATGCGCTTGCCGCCGGTGAGCACGAAGTCGGCCAGCTCGGCCACCGCAGCCCCGAACGCCGGATCGAGGTCGTCGGCCTCGACGCGGCGGGACTGCAGGAATTCGGTCAGCTTCTGCTGGACCTGATCGGGAAGGCTCAACTCCACGACGGTGTCCTGGCGGGTTGCTTGCGCGGTAACCGAATGTGATGGGGGCACGTCTCCATCCTCCGCGATGCCATCCGGCTTGGGCTGCCCGGGCTACCGGTTAGCTCCCAGTCATTGGGAAGACTCCGGAGCGTAGCCGGGAACTCCTTATGCTGGGCCGCATGGCAGTGGTGGACCGGTTGCGGACCGAGCGGACGACCTTCTCGGTCGAGTTCTTCCCGCCGCGCGACGACGGCGAGGAGCGCGTGCTCTGGCGCGCGGTGCGCGAGCTGGAGCCGCTGGACCCGGCGTTCGTGTCGGTGACCTACGGCGCGGGTGGTTCCAGCCGGGACCGCACCATCCGCACCACCGGGCGCATCGCGCAGGAGACCACCCTGACCCCGATGGCGCACCTGACCGCGGTGGACCACTCGGTGGCCGAGCTGCGCAACGTGATCGGCTGGTACGCCGCGTCCGGGGTGCGCAACGTACTGGCCGTCCGGGGCGACCCGCCCGGCGACCCGAACGGCGAGTGGGTCCGCCACCCGGAGGGCCTGGAGCACGCCGAGGAGCTGGTGCGATTGGTCCGCGAGCTCGGCGACTTCTGCGTCGGCGTGGCGGCCTTCCCGCACGGGCACCCGCGCTCGGCCGACCTGGACGTCGACGCCGACCACCTGGCCCGCAAGATCCGCGCCGGGGCCGGGTTCGCCATCGCCCAGCTGTTCCTCGAACCGGAGTACTTCCTGCGGCTGCGCGACCGGCTGGCCGCCCGCGGCTGCGAAGTGCCGCTGCTGCCCGGGGTCATGCCGATCACGACACCCCGGGTGCTGGCGAAGTTCGGCGAGCTGGCCGGGGGCCCGGTGCCGCCAGCCATCGCCGACCAGCTGCTCCCGCTGGCCGACGACCCGGCCGGGTTCCGGCAGGCCGGGGTGGACGTGGTGACCCGGCTCTGCGAGCGCCTGATCGCCGAAGGTGTCCCCGCTTTGCACTTCTACACCCTCAACCGTTCCAAGGCGACGCGCCAGGTGGTGGCCGCCCTCGGCCTCTGATGTCCCCGGCACGGGGGTCAGGCGTCCACCTCGGCGCGGTTGCGGAGGTGGGTGCGCAGGGCGAGCGCGGCCACCAGCGCCGCCGCGACGAAGGTGAGGGCGCCGACCAGCAGCGCCCAGCCGATCCAGTCCCCGCCCGCGGAGTTCGAGTACTGGTAGATCGCCGAGACCTCGGTGACCTCGCCCGGCTGCATGCTCCAGGTGACGGTGCCCGCCGACTCCTCGCCGTTGGTGTTGGTGATCTCGCCCGGTGCGCTGATCTTCAGGTTCACCGCGGAGTCGGTGTCGACCAGCGGGGTCAGGTCCACCGAGCCCTCGAAGAACACCAGCGAACCCGACCTGGACAGCTTCAGCTGGTAGCGGGAGTCGGACTGGCTCAGAGCAGCGGCCAGCTCCTCGACTTCGGCGAAGGTCAGGTCCTGGAACGAAACCCGGTACCCGACGCGGTCCTCACCGCGGAACGGCACGACCTCCACCCGGTCGGCCAGCGCGTCCGGTGGGCGCAGCTCGAACGGCACCTGCCCGTCGGGCGACTCGGTGGCCACCAGCACCTCGCCGGAGACCAGGTCGTCACCGGAGACGTTCAGCGAAGCGTTGACGCGCAGGCACCCGCTGAGCAGCGTGCCGAGCACGGTGATCAGCACCAGCAGCGATGCCGCGCGGCGGCGCGGATTCGTGGCCTCCACGCGGGCGATCTTCGCATCTGGCGGCCGATTCCGCCGACTGCGGAACACCTTCTTCGCGTGCGTGCGCGTCAGCAGCCCGCGATAGCGTGGCGGGTATGGGAGTTGACCACGACGGCGTGCACGAGATCAGCGACCGGTTCGTCGACGAGCTGGCCGCGCTGGACCCGATCGCCGCGACGTACCTGGGTGTGCCAGGTGGGGAAGAGAAACTGACCGACTACTCGCCGGACGGGCACCGCGCCCGAGCCGAGCTGGCCAGCCGCAGCCTGGCCGCGGTGCGGGCCGCCGAGCCGCGCGACGACTCGGAGCGCATCGCGCAGGCGGTGTTCACCGAACGGGTGGGGCTGGACCTGGAGCTGCACGAGATCGGTGCGGACATGTCCGCGCTGAACGTGATCGCCTCCCCCGCGCAGGAGCTGCGGCAGGTCTTCGACCTGATGCCCACCGACACCCCGGAGCAGTGGCGGACCATCGCCCGCCGCCTGTCGCGGATGCCGGAGGCGGTGCTGGGGCTGCGCGCCGGTCTGCTGGCGGCGGCCACCGACGGCAACGTCTCGGCGGCGCGGCAGGTCGCCAAGGTCGCTGAGCAGTGCGACACCTGGTCCGGCCGCGGTGGGCAGTCGTTCTTCGCGGCGATGGTGGCGCGGGCAGACGGCGTGGACGAGTCGCTGCGCCGCGACCTCGACGCGGCGGCGGAGCAGGCGGCCGAGGCCTACGCCGGGCTCGCCGACTTCCTGCGCGGCGAGCTGCTGCCGAAGGCGCCGCAGAAGGACGCCGTCGGCGAGGAACGGTACCGGCTGTGGTCGCGGTACTTCACCGGTGCCCGGCTGGACCTGCGCGAGGCCTACGAGTGGGGTTGGGCCGAGTTCGCCGGCATCGAGGCCGAGATGAAGGAGATCGCGAACCGGATCAAGCCGGGCGCGACGCTGGCCGAGGCCGCGGCGGCGCTCGACGCCGACCCGCGCTACCAGGTGCGCGGCCAGCGGGCCTTCGAGGAGTGGATGCAGCGGCTGTCCGACCAGGCGCTGCAGGACCTGCGCGGCAAGCACTTCGACATCCCGGACCCGCTCATGGCGCTGGAGTGCCGGATCGCCCCGCCGGGCGGCGGGGTCGGCGCCTACTACACCGGGCCGACCGACGACTTCTCCCGGCCTGGCCGGATGTGGTGGTCGGTGCCCGCGGACCGGGAGGACTTCCCGACCTGGCGCGAGGTGTCCACCGTGTACCACGAGGGCGTCCCCGGGCACCACCTGCAGGTGGCGACCGCGGTGCACGAGGCGCAGCGGCTGAACAAGTTCCAGCGGTTGGCCTGCTTCGTCTCCGGGCACGGCGAGGGCTGGGCGCTCTACGCCGAACGCCTGATGCGCGAGCTGGGCTACCTCGAGGACGACGGCGACCTGCTGGGCATGCTCAACGACCAGTTGTTCCGCGCGGCGCGCGTGGTGGTCGACATCGGCATGCACCTGGAGCTGGAGATCCCGGCGGGCACCGGGTTCCACGAGGGCGAGCGCTGGACGCCGGAGCTGGGCCTGGAGTTCATGCTGTCCCGCACGATCACCGACCCGGCCCAGGTGCGCGACGAGATCGACCGCTACCTGGGTTGGCCTGGCCAGGCCCCGTCGTACAAGCTCGGCGAGCGCCTCTGGCGCGCGGCCCGCGACGAGGCGAAGCAGCGCCACGGCGCGGACTTCGACGTCAAGGAGTTCCACACGACGGCGCTGCGCATGGGCGGCATGGGGCTGGACACCCTGCGCGAGCAGCTCGCCCGCCTCTGAGGCGGCAGGCGCGGGGCACCCGTGGTCGCGGGTGCCCCGCGCTCGTCACCACTGCTCGGCCAGCTGGGCGCGGGCCGCGGCTTGCCGGGGGTCGGCCTGCTCGGCCTGGCGAGCGGCGTCCTCGGCAGCGCGGTCGGCGGCTCGTTCGGCCTCGCCGACGTCCGGGGCCCCGCCTTCCAGGACGTCGGCGATGATGCTGGCCTGCGCGGCCATCGCCGAGGCGAACGGGTGGTACGGCGCCGCGACCGGGCTCAGGTGCTGGCCGTTGATCCACGCCGCGCCTCCGGTGGCGCAGGCGTCGTGGCCCAGTGACGGGCCGTAGGTGTCGACGAAGGTGGCGCCGGTGCGCTTCGCCGCGTCGGCGATCGCGGCGTTGAGCTCCCGCTCGATCTCGTCGGCGTAGCGGTAGTCGCCGTCGGCGATCGGGATGATGTCCGGGCAGTAGCCGCTCTCCGGCACGATCCGCGGGTAGCCGATGACGAGGACCTCGGCTCGCGGCGAGCGCTCCTGCACGCCCCGCACGACCTCCGCGACGCGGTGCCCGGTGAGCACGATGCGCCGCTTGAGGTCGTCACCGCCGTCGACGGCGAAGTGCTCCCGGCACGGCGACCCGACCGGGTCGGTGGCGCGCAGCGCGGAGCAGGTGGAGATGGTGTCGCCGAAGACGTCGAAGTCGTTGCCGCCGATGCCCAGCGTGACCAAATCCGTCTCCGCGGTCAGCGCGTCGAACTGCGGGCCGGTGTACCAGTCCTGGGCGCGCGTCATGTCCGTGGTGTCCGCGCCGCCGCAGCTGACGTCGGTGAACTCCGCGGGTTCGAGTTCGCGCGCCAGCAGCGCCGGGTAGTTGTTGGTGGACCGGCCGCACAGCAGCGGGTCCAGGCGCATCCACGGGATCAGCGGTCCCGAGGTGAACGAGTCGCCGAGGGCGACGTAGTGCTGGTACTCGGGTTCGTCGGCCACCGCCGGGGCCGCCCCCAGCGAGAACCCGACCAACACCGACAACGCGATCCCGCCCGCTCTGCGGAGCAACCCCACCCGGCCCATCGGCACCTCCACTGATCGTCTGCACCGAAGTGAAGACGATCACAGGTGGCTCGGGCAAGGATTTCGTGAAAGGTTCTCGGGTTTTTCCCGGGATGCGGTCAGCGGGGTTCGAGCGGCAGCGGGCGGCCGAGCACGGCGAACGGGCGCGGGTCGCCGGTGAACCGGTAGTTGCGCAGCACGTCGGTGAACCCGACCCGGCGGTACAACCGCCACGCGCGCGTCGGGCCCTCCGGGGTGGAGAGCAGGACCTTGCTGCCCGGGGCGCCGCTCAGCAGCTGGCGCAGGACCTCCTCGCCGACCCCGGCGCCCTGGCCGGCCGGGTGCACGTGCAGCTCGGTCAGCTCGAAGTAGTCGTCCAGCCAGTCGCCGATCTCGGCGCCGCTGCTCAGCATGCCGCGGCGGACCTGCTCGTGCCACCACTGGCCGGGGGCGCCGAGGTAGCCGTAGCCGATGCCGATGAGCTCGTCCTGCTCGCTGAACGCGCCGATGCAGCGCCACCCGGCGCGCAGCATGTGCGCCGACCACATCGGGGCGCGCTGCTGGGCGGTGGTGGGCGGGTAGCCCATCGCGGTCACGTAGATCCGCAGGGCCTCGGGCAGGCGGGCCCGGAGCTGGTCGGTGGTCAGCTCGGCGATCCGGTCACAGCGGGGCGGTGGTGCGGCGGTCACGGCCGAACACTAGCCGGTCCGCGGCGCGCGGTCCTGCCTGGCGTGCCGCCGGGGTGGCGACCCGGTCACCCGGTGTTCGATTCGTCCCTCCGGGTGATCATCTCCGCTGGTCATGACTCGAACAGGTGAGCTATGGCGCAGTGCTTGAGTCGATCTGCCGAGCGCGCTAATCTGAAGGTGTTCGAACGGAAGTTCGATGAACTCCTGTTCGAGACCGAGGTTCGGCGGCGGGGTGGGGGAAGCACCCCGCCGCCGGACCTACCGCCTCGGACCTGCTGCCCGAGCTCCACGGCAGCGCGCGGTGCCCTGGTGGGCGTGGACGGCTTCGTCGTGCAGAGGAGAGCGCCGATGTCTTTTTCCACCGATCTCTCGATTCCCGCTCCGCGGAGCTCCGTGGAGGACCAGGGCCCGACCCCCGAGGCCGAAACCCCGGCGGGCTCGCTGTCGTTGCTGCTCAACGCCCGGACCTGCCTGCACGAAGCGGAGCAGGCGGAGCGCCCCGCCGAGCGGTACGTGTCCGCGCACGTCGCCGCGTTGCGCGCGGCCACGGCGGTCGTCGTGGCCCGCTCCTGGCGGCGCGACGAGAAGGGCCGTCCGGCCAGCGTGTGGACGCTGTTAACCGGGGCCGCCCCCGAACTGCGGGAGTGGGCGGCCTACTTCGCGGCGCGATCGGACCGGCGGGCGGCCGCCGAGGCCGGGGTGCCGACCATCACCTGGCTCGACGCCGACGGCCTGCTGGCGCGCAGCCGGGAATTCCTGGACATCGTCGGACGAAGCTTGTTGGGGGTGGCGCGGTGAACGGCACCGAGGTGGGGCTGGACTACGGGCGGATGCTGGACCTGCTCGGCATCGAGGCGCAGCTGCTGACCGCGGCGACGCACGACGCCCACCCGGACGCGCCGGTGTGGAGCGCTTCCGGGCGGACGCTGGGGCAGACCATCCGGCACCTGGGCGACCTGTGCGAGGACGCGTTGTGCTGGCTGGGGTCCGCGGAGGTGGAGCGGCTGTGGGAGCTGCCGGAACGACCCGAGCTGCGCGAGGTGACCAGCCGGTTCGCGATCCGGCTGGCCGGGCTGCTGGCGGAGTTCGGGGCCCGGCCACCGCACGACCCGTGCCCGACCTGGTGGCCGGAGCAGCACGAGGTCCGGTTCTGGCTGCGCCGGGTCCTGCACGCCACCACGGTGCACCGGGTGGACGTGCAGACCGCCGCGGGCGTGGAGCGCACCGCGATCGAGCCCGACGTGGCGGCCGACGGCGTCGACGAGGTGCTGCGGGTGTGGTTCGGCCACCGGCTGCACGCGCTCGGCATCACAGCGAGCCACGCGTGCTCGGTCGGCGTCCACGTGGCCGGGCGCAACTGGCTGGTCACCGCGGACCAGGAGGGCACCGCCGTGGTCAGCTCGGACGACGTGGCCACCACGACGCCGGACGCGGTGGTGGCGGGCGATGCGGCAGCGGTCTACCTGTGGATGTGGGGACGGCTGCCGAACCGGGCGGTGGAGACCCGCGGCGACCCGAACGCGGTGGCCCAGCTGTGGGGCCTGCTGCAACTCGCCACCCGCTGACCGCGGCGCGGGAACCGGTTGCCCCGCAGGGGCGATCGGCGCGGGTGGGCGGGTGCTGGCCCGACGTGGCACCCCGCCGACTCCACCGCCATCCGCCCCCTGCGCGCAGCAGCCTTCGCCGACTAGCCGGACACCGTCCCCACCGAAGTCGGCTCGTCGATGTGCGGGGGCCGGTGGTGGTGCTGCTCGGAACCTCGACTGCCGACCGCAGTGCGGGTTCGAACCGGCGGAAAAGCGCGGGTTCACGCCGCAGGTGCCGGAGTGGACCCGTGCTTGCACGGCCGGTCGCCCACCGCCAGTGGAACGGCGATCCGCGGCGAGTCCACCTCCTACCGGAGTTGGGGCTGTAGCACAGGGTCGGTGGCTCAGCCGATGGAGAGGAGCGCAGCGAAGCGCAGGATCGTGATCAGGTAGGTGGTGGAGTGGACGAGTACGCGACGAGCAGCGAACCGGCGACCAGACCGGAGAGTTGCCAGCCGTACCGGCGAACCTTCCGGTGCAGCGTCCACGCCCCGCTGCGCCCGCGACGACCAGCACTGCCACCACCAACGGGTTCACGAGCTGGTCATCGCAGGAAACCGACCGGGTATCACCGGTCGTGGCAGTGAAGCCGGGCCGACGTGGCCACTCCTCACCCGGTGGAATCCTGCGGCGGATTCAGGCGCGGAGGCGCAAGCCCTTGGGGGTGGCGCGGAATCCTGCTTCGGTGAGCACTGCCGCGAGGCGTGATCCCCACGCGCCTTCACCGTCGGCACGTTGGACCGAAAGCTGGTCCAGCCAGCCCTCGCGCACGACGCGCGCGAGGCCTGCCGCCGCCGCGCGCAGCGCCGATTCGTCCTCGGTGAACGACAGCAGCGACTTCCCGCCGCGCTCCACGTAGAACACCGCTTCGCCGGACACGAGCACCACCAGCGCGCCCGCCTTGCGGCCCGGCCGGTGCCGGGTTTCGCCCATCACGGCAGGCCATTCCAGCGCGCCGCCGTACGGCTGGGCCGGGTCGGCGGCGGCCAGCACCACGGCCTCGTCGTCGCTCTCCTCGCGGGAGAGCGCGCGCAGGCGGTCGATCGCTCCGGGCACCGCGAACTGCGCCGCCCCAAGTCCTTCGACGACGTACCCGCGGCGGCAGCGCCCGGATTCCTCCATCGCCCGAAGCACCTTGTACACAGCGGAGAACCCACCGGTGACGCGCTCGATGTCCAACGCTCCACGCGTGAGCACCCCGTGCCGCTCCAGGAACGCTTCGGCTCGGGCATGCGCGCGGCGAGTCGGTTCGTCCGAGGGCTGGGGTGCCAGCGACCACCGCCCGGCGACGGTCGGGGGGCCGCTCCGGCTCGGCATCGACGGGCGTCCCGCGCGCAACCGCGCGTAGCGGCCACGAGGCGCGTTGCGGCGAGGTTTGTGCGCAGCGCCGCGCCCGGACACCAGGGACCGCAGCGGCGCGAGCGTGTCGTTGGTGACGGCGCCGGACCAGACCAGGTCCCACAGCGCAGTGGTGACCGCGTCGTCGGCGGGTGCTTCCTCGGCCTGCTCCAGCAGCAGCGCACCGGCCCGGTCGGCCAGCTGCCGGAAGAACAGCGCGCCACCGTCCAAAGCGGACACCACGGCGCGGTGCAGCGGCGAGTCGGTGCCTGGTTCCTCGGGCAGGTCCGGCAACAGCAGGTCGGCGACGTCGGTGGGGGCCAGCGCGACCCAGCCGTCACCGCCGGTCAGCGCGCCGGACCCGACCCAGGTGACCTCCCCGGCCGCGGTCAGCTCGTCGAGCAGCGCGGGCGAGTAGCCGGGCAGCCGCGCGGGCAGGATCAGCGACTCCAGGCCGCTGGCCGGGACCGGCACCCCGGCCAGCTGCTCGACGGCGGAGTACACGTCGTCCACCGTCGGCGCGGTGCGCAACCGCGCCCCGATGCCGTGCCAGGCGGGCAGGAACCGCCCCAGCGCGGCAGGTTCGACGGGTTCCACCTCCGCGCGCAGGCGGGCCAGCGAGGCGCGCCGCAACCGCCGCAGCACCTCGGCGTCGCAGTATTCCAGCGTCCGGCCGCCCCCGGCTTCCAGCGGTCGCAGTTCACCGCGGACGAGCCGCCCGCTCCCGGTCAACCGGTCCAGCACGGTGTGCACGACCGCCACACCCAGCCCGAAGCGCTGCGCCGCGGCGTCGGCGGTGAACGGTCCGCGGCAGCGCGCGTAGCGGATCAGCAGGTCGCCCAGCGGATCGGCGACTGGTTCGGTGAACGCCTCGGGCACCCCGACCGGCAGTGCGACGCCGAGCGCATCCCGGACCCGGCCCGCGTCCTCGATCGCGATCCAGCGTTCCTGCCCGGCGATGCGCACCTGGAGCACGCGCCGCTGCTCGGCGAGCTCGGCCAGCCACCCAGGCCGCACGCCCCGCGCCTCAGCCTCCTCAGTGGACAGATCACCGAGGAAGCGCAGCAGGTCCACCGCGCCTTCGGCATCGCGGGCGTGCCGCTCCGGGGCGAGCCGCTGCAGCTGCTGCTCGATCTCCGCGAGGGGCTCCGGGTCCAGCAGCTCCCGCAGCGCCTCCGACCCAAGCAGCTCGGCCAGCAGCGTCGAGTCCAGGCTCAACGCGGCCGAGCGCCGCTCGGCCAGCGGGGCGTCGGTCTCGTACAGGAACATGCCGATGTAGCCAAACAGCAGGCTGCGCGCGAACGGCGACGGCGTCGGGGTCTCGACCTCGACCACCCGCACCTTCCGCGCAGCCACCTGCGACATCAGCTCGGTCAACCCCGGCAGGTCGTAGACGTCCTGCAAGCACTCCCGCATCGCCTCCAGCACGACCGGGAACTGCTCGTACTGCGACGCCACCGCCAGCAGCTGCGCCGACCGCTGCCGCTGCTGCCACAGCGGTGTGCGGCGGCGCGGGTCGCGGCGCGGCAGCAGCAGCGCCCGCGCCGCGCACTCCCGGAACCGCGCGGCGAACAGCGCCGACCCGCCGACCTCGTCGGTCACCACCTGCTGGACCTCCTCAGGAGGCAGCAGCACGTCCTCGGCGGTCGGTAGCACCTCCGCACCGGAGTCGTCCAGCGCGTCGGCCAACCGCAGCACGATCCCGTCGTCGGAGGAGGCGACCTGCGGCTCGACGCCGCGCCGTTCCCGGATCCGCGCCCCGATCGCCAGTGCCCACGGGCCGTTGACCTTCGCCCCGAACGGGGAGTGCACCACCAGCCGCCAGTCGCCCAGCTCGTCGCGGAACCGCTCCACCACGACCGTGCGGTCGTCGGGCACGTGCCGGGTGGCCCGCCGCTGCTCGTCCAAGTAGGACAGCAGGTTGTCCTGCGCCCACTCGTCGAGCCCGGCGGCCGCGATCCGCTCCCGAGCCGCCGCGGAGTCGGCGCTGGTCAGCTCCCGGACGAACGCGCCCAGGGCGCGGCCGAGCTCCAGCGGGCGGCCCGGCGAGTCGCCCTTCCAGAACGGCATCCGGGCGGGTTGGCCCGGCGCCGGGGTCACCACGACCCGGTCGTGGGTGATGTCCTCCACCCGCCACGCCGAGGTGCCCAGCAGGAACGTGTCGCCGACCCGCGACTCGTAGACCATCTCCTCGTCGAGCTCGCCGACGCGCACCCCGCCCCGGCCCGCCACGTCGTCGCCCGGCGTGGTCACCGCGAACAGCCCGCGATCGGGGATGGTGCCGCCCGAGGTGACCGCCAGCCGCTGCGCCCCGGGCCGCGCGCGCAGCTCGTCGTTGACCCGGTCCCAGACGATGCGCGCCCGCAGCTCGCCGAACTCCTCGCTGGGGTAGCGGCCCGCCAGCATGTCCAGCACCGCGTTCAGCGCCGAGTCGGGCAGCCCGGCGAACGGGGCGGACCGCCGCACCACGGAGGCCAGCTGCGGCACCGGCCAGGCGTCCATCGCGACCATCGACACCACGTGCTGCGCCAGCACGTCCAGCGGGTTGCGCGGGAAGGCGATCGACTCGATCAGCCCGTCGGCCATCCGCTCCGACACGACCGCGCACCCGACGAGGTCACCCCGGAACTTCGGGAACACCACCCCGCGCGACACCGCGCCGACCTGGTGCCCGCCGCGCCCGATGCGCTGCAGCCCGGAGGCCACGCTCGGCGGCGTCTCCACCTGGATCACCAGGTCCACCGCGCCCATGTCGATGCCCAGCTCCAGCGAGGAGGTGGCCACCACGCAGGCCAGCTGCCCGGTTTTGAGCTCCTCCTCGACCACGGCGCGCTGCTCCTTGGACATCGAGCCGTGGTGCGCCTTGGCGACGATCGGCGGCGCACCGGCGGCCACCCCGGAACCGCCCACCGCCTCGGCCGGGAACCGCTCCGCCGACGGGGGCTCCTCGGCGGCGAGCTCGTTGATCCCGGCAGTCAGCCGCTCGGCCAGCCGCCGGGAGTTGCAGAACACGATGGTCGAGCGGTGCTGCCGGATCAGCTCCAGGATCCGCTCCTGCACCGACGGCCAGATCGAGGTGTGCTGCTCGGCGCCCGCCGCCGGGCCCGCCACCTCGCCGGTGGGCGCCCCCAGCTCGGCCATGTCCGGCACCGGGACCTCGACCCGGACCTCGACCTCCTTCGGGTGCTCGGGCTGGACGACGCGCACCGGTCGACCCCCGGCCAGGAAGGTGCGCACCTCCTCGACCGGTCGCACCGTCGCGGACAACCCGATGCGCTGCGCCGGGGTCGGCAGGAGCTCGTCGAGCCGTTCCAGCGAGAGCGCCAGGTGCGCCCCGCGCTTGGTGCCCGCCACCGCGTGCACCTCGTCGACGATCACCGTCTCCACCCCGCGCAGCGACTCCCGCGCTGCCGAGGTCAGCAGCAGGAACAGCGACTCCGGGGTGGTCACCAGCACGTCCGGCGGGGTGCGGTTGAACGATCGCCGCTGGTCGGCGGGGGTGTCCCCGGTGCGGATGCCGACGGTGATGTCCGGTGGTGCCCCGCCGAGCCGCTGGGCGGCCTGCCGGATGCCGGTCAGCGGGGCGCGCAGGTTGCGCTCCACGTCGACGGCCAGCGCCTTCAGCGGCGAGACGTAGAGCACCCGGCAGCGGTGCTTGGCCTCCGCGGGCGCGTCTTCCACGGACAGCTTGTCCAGGGCGGACAAAAACGCCGCGAGGGTCTTGCCGGACCCGGTCGGGGCGACGACCAGCGCGTGCTCGCCCGCCGCGATGGCCTCCCAGGCCCCGCGCTGCGCCTCGGTGGGCGCGGCGAAGGCCCCGCGGAACCAGTCGCGGGTCGCGGGGGAGAAGGCGTCCAGCACATCGCGCACCCCTCCATGCTGGACCAACGCACCGACACCGCGCGCCGGAGCGGGACCGCGAACCGTCCAAAGTAGCCGTGGGCGGGTCCGGATCCGCGGGATCTGTGCTCCCGCCCGCGTCCCGCATGGCAGCATTCCGGGTCGGGAAGGTCCTTTTTCTGGGAGGGGGACGGGTGCGCGTCCTGTCGGTGGATCTCGGTACGTCGAACACCGTGGCGGTGCTGGCCGCGCACGGCCGACCACCGCGCGTGATCGAGCTGGACGGGTCGGCGACGATGCCCTCGGCGGTGTTCGCCGCCGAGGACGGCGGGCTGATCGTCGGCCGGGACGCCGAGCGCCGCGCCCGGCTGGACCCGTCCCGGTTCGAGCCGAACCCGAAGCGCCGCGTCGACGAGAGCACCCTGCTGCTCGGCGAGCACGTCGTCACGGTCACCGACGCGCTGGCCGCGGTCCTGCACCGGGTCGCCGAGGAGACCACCCGCCAGCTCGGCGGCGCCCAGCCCGACGAGGTCCACCTCACCCACCCCGCGCAGTGGGGCTCGGTCCGGCGCAACGTGCTGCTGTCGGCGGCGCGGCTGGCCGGGTTCAACTGCAACCTCGTCCTGGTTCCCGAGCCTGTCGCCGCGGCCGCGCACTTCGCGTCGTTCCCGGACCGGGCGCTCGGCCACGGCCAGGTGCTGGCCGTCTACGACCTGGGTGCGGGAACCTTCGACTGCGCGATCGTGGGCGCCAACCAGGGCGGTTTCGTGGTGCTGGCCGAGGACGGCCTGGGCGACCTCGGTGGCCTGGACGTCGACCAGGCGCTGCTCGAGCACATCGGGCGGCAGGTCTCCAACAAGGACCCGCAGCGCTGGCAGCGCCTGCTGCGGCCGGACAGCACGGCCGACCGCCGCGCCCAGCGCGCACTGCGCGAGGACGTCCGCGCGGCGAAGGAGACGCTGTCCCGGCACCCGCAGACCGAGGTGCCCATGCCCGAGCCCTTCGAGGACGTGCTGGTCACCCGCGCGGAGCTGGAGGGCATGGTGCGCCCCACCATGCTGCGCAGCGTGGAGCTGCTGGCCTCGGTGCTGCGCTCCAACGGGATGGCGCCCGAGCAGCTCGCCGGGATCTACCTGGTGGGCGGTTCCAGCCGGTTACCGCTGGTCGCGAGCCTGATCGGGGAGCAGCTGCGGGTGGTGCCGACCACCCTCGACCAGCCGGAGACCGCGGTCGCGTTCGGCGCGCACCACGTGGCCCGCGACGGCGCGGCGATGTGGACCAACGACATCCACCCGGCGCCCACCACGCAGCCCGGCTACCGCGAGCCCGACACCGTGCGCACCCGCCCGGTCGCCCCGCCGCAGCCGGTCCCGCACCCGGTCTCGCAGCCGGTCCCGCAGCCGCAGGCCGACTCGGGCTCCCGGCGGAACCTGCTGATCGGCTTGGGAGCCCTCGCCGCGGTCGCGGTGCTCGTCGCCGTGGTGACGGTCGTGGTGCGGCTCGGTGGCAGCTCGCCCGCGCCCAGCGCCTCGGAGTGCTTCCAACCCGGGCCCCGGGACGACAAGGGCTTCACCTCGTGCCTGCGCAACCTCGCGGGCACGGTCCCGGAGCGGGCCAACTGCGCGCCCGGCTGGCAGCGGGTCGTGCCGGGGCTGCGGGAGCTCAGCGGCACCGTGGTGTCCTGCTCGATCGGCAACCCCAACGAGGGCACCCAGATCGTCTACACGCAGCTGGACTCGCAGGAGGCGGCCGCCGCGCGCGCCGACCTGCTGCTGTCGTTCCACGGGGTGCACAGCGACCAGGTCGAGGCCGACTGGACCGGCAACGGGCTGTCCGGCAGCTACCGGGCGGTCACCGGCATCGACTTCGGCACCCTGGTGTTCACCGTCGACGACCGGCCGCTGGTCGGCATGCTGCTGCAGCCCAACCCCGACCAGGAGCTGCGGCCCGACGAATTGGCCGACCAGTTCGAGCGGACCGTCCAGCCGGGCCTGGCCTGAGCGGCCTCAGCGGCGGTTGCGCTGCTCCCACAGGAACCGCACCGCGACCACGATCGCGGCCAGCAGTCCGAGGGCGATCACGACCTTGCCGAGCGGGGTGGACAGCCCCGTCGGATCGGCCTGCAGCAGGAGCAGCACACCACCAGGGTACTGGCGCCGCGTAGGCTGGCGGGCGATGCGCCACACAGCTTTCCGCCAACGCATGGCCGAGGAGTTCGGTCGGGTCCGCGCCGAGATGCTGGCCCAGGACCACGTCTTCTCGTCGCTTGGAGGGCGCACCGTCGACCAGGCCCTGGAGGCCGGGCTGTCGACCAAGGAGGTCTGGCAGGCGGTCTGCGAGGCCTTCGAAGTGCCCGCCGAGCGCCGCTAGGTCTCGGTCTGGGTGCCGCCGCGCTCGGGGACGTCGCGGTGCTTCGGTGACTCGGACGGCTGCGGGGCGTCGGCACGCTTGGGGGGCTCGAAGTCGGCCCACAGGTTCTGGGCGCTGACCTGCTGCTCCGGGGTCCGGCCGGACTCCAGGTAGTGCTGGTAGGCGCGGCGCCGCTCCTCCTGCCGGATGCGCCAGAGGTCGGCGCGCACCAGCCGGTCCTGCTGCGGGGTCGGGTGGCCTTCGGCGAGCGCCATCTCGGCCTGGTAGAGCTCCTGGATCTCGGCGATGCGCCCCTCGTCGGCCTGCCGGTCCTCCTCCTGCCGCTGCTCGGGGAGCTCCTCGACCGGTGGTTCGTGGTGCCGGTACCGGGCGTAGGGGTTGTCCGGCGGGAGGTTGCCGCTGATCCGCCCGTAGAAGCCGAAGAACATCAGCACCAGGCCGACGACGAAGCTGAACACCACGTTCTGCAGCTTGAACGCGAACAGGTTCCAGGGGGTGTGCAGCAGCCCGAGGTTGATCAGCGCGGACAGGAAGAACAGGATGCCGACCGCGGCGGTGGTGGTGGAGGCCACCGGGCCGCCCCAGGCCGCGGCGCCGACCAGGACCGCGCCCACCGCGATCGAGACCCAGGCGAGCAGGCCGTTGCTGGACAGCCCGAGGATGTCGATGCCGCTGGTGGTGAACAGCGGCACCCGGTTGGCCACGCCCAGCACGCCGAACGCCAGCAGGCAGGCGCCGAAGATGGCGGCCGCGATCCGGTAGAACCGGCTGAGCGGGTGGTCGGGGGGAAGGTATCGGTCCATGCGCACGATCGGCACCTCCTCGGGTCGCGGCGGCGGACGCCGGGTGGTCCTCCGAGTGTCCGCCTGGGCCGAGGTGATCGCACTGTCACACGACCAGGTGAAGCGCCTGGCGTGTCGGGAGGTTGATCGAACATCCGTTCGCTTATGATGCGGGGGAACGGGATCGAGGTCGGCGAACCCCGCGGCCGGATTGTCGGTCCCTGCCCGTAGCGTCTGATCTGAACAACGACGACGAAGTACGACTCGACCGAGGTGGACCCCGATGGCAGCAGCGACACCGGACAAGGGCAAGGCGCTGGAGCTGGCGCTCGCCCAGATCGACAAGCAGTTCGGCAAAGGGTCGGTCATGCGACTCGGCGAGGAGACCCGCGCGCCGATCGAGGTCATCCCGACCGGGTCCATCTCGCTCGACGTCGCGCTCGGGATCGGCGGCCTGCCGCGCGGCCGGATCGTGGAGGTCTACGGCCCGGAGAGCAGCGGTAAGACCTCGGTCGCGCTGCACGCGGTGGCCAACGCGCAGAAGCAGGGCGGCACCGCGGCGTTCGTCGACGCCGAGCACGCGCTGGACCCGGAGTACGCCAAGGCGATCGGGGTGGACACCGACTCGCTGCTGGTGTCCCAGCCGGACACCGGCGAGCAGGCGCTGGAGATCGCGGACATGCTGATCCGCTCCGGCGCGCTGGACATCATCGTCATCGACTCGGTGGCCGCGCTGGTGCCGCGCGCCGAGATCGAGGGCGAGATGGGCGACAGCCACGTGGGTCTGCAGGCCCGGCTGATGAGCCAGGCGCTGCGCAAGCTGACCTCGGCGCTGTACAACGCCAAGACCACCGCGATCTTCATCAACCAGCTCCGTGAGAAGGTCGGCGTGATGTTCGGCTCCCCGGAGACCACCACCGGCGGCAAGGCGCTGAAGTTCTACTCCTCGGTGCGGCTGGACGTGCGGCGGATCGAGACGCTCAAGGACGGCTCGGACGCGGTCGGCAACCGGACCCGCGTCAAGGTGGTCAAGAACAAGGTCGCGCCGCCGTTCAAGCAGGCCGAGTTCGACATCATCTACGGCGTCGGGATCAGCCGCGAGGGCTCGCTGATCGACATGGGCGTCGAGCAGGGCATCATCCGCAAGTCCGGTGCCTGGTACACCTACGAGGGCGACCAGCTGGGCCAGGGCAAGGAGAACGCCCGCCGGTTCATGCGGGAGAACCCGGACGTCGCCAACGAGATCGAGAAGCGGATCAAGGAGAAGCTCGGCATCGGCGCGACGCTGGACTCCGAGGACGCCGAACCGGCTCCGGTCGAGTTCTGATCCTCCGGTGTTGGTGCGGATGAACGACGGTGGCAGGCGTCGGGGGAGCGGTGCGCGTAGCCGCTTCCCCGACGACGCCCGCCCGGAGACCGAGGTCCCGGACGAGGCGTCGGAGTCGAAGCGGCGCAAGGCCGACAACCCCGAGCAGCAGGCGCGCGACATCGTGTACCGGCTCCTGGCGGCGCGTGCGCGCAGCCGCTCGGAGCTGCGCCAAGCCCTGCTGCGCAAGGGGATCGACGAGGACATCGCCGACGGCGTGCTGCAGAAGTTCGTCGACGCGGGCTTGGTCGACGACGCCTCCTTCGCGGAGGAGTGGGTGAACTCGCGGCAGCGCGCACAGGGCCTGGGTCGCAAGGCGCTGGGCTTCGAGCTGCGGCGCAAGGGCATCGACGAGCACCTGGTGGAAGCCGCCTTGTCCACTGTGGATTCCGATGCGGAGGCCGAGCGGGCCCGCGAGCTGGTGCAGCGCAAGCTCCGCTCGATGAGCTCGCTGGACCACGCGGCCAAGATGCGCCGCCTGGTCGGGATGCTGGCCCGCAAGGGTTATTCCGAAGGCCTGGCGTTCCGCGTGGTGCGCGAGGAGATCGAGCGCTCCGGAGCCGAGGCACCAGACCCGGACCTCGACACCACGTGACCGGACAACCCCAGACTCCGCTGGCCAGCTGAGCCTGGTCAGGCGTGGAAGCGCACCGGTGACGGCGCAGCGCAGCGGATCGTCCCGCCCAGCGTGCTCGCCGCACACGGTCTACCGCTCTTCCGGAGCTGTCCGTCCCTCCCGCGACGTGTGCGAACTCCTCCGCGCAACCCATGGCAGCACCCGGAGATCGTCCTCTCCGAAGCGATCCCCATCGGGGTTCGACGACCAGTTCCAATGGAAATCGCACCGGCCTGGCGCCATGGCGAGGGACCGGCCAGGGCGGATCCGCGCGAAGTCGTCCTGGTCGCGGGTCGTTGTGTGCCGCCTCTCAGATCTTGGCAGGGGTGCCGGAATGTCACCGCCAGCTCATAGAGTCGCGAGCCATGACGACTCTCGCTGGCACTCGGCACATCGTGTGGGACTGGAACGGAACCCTCCTGGACGACAACCACGCCGTGGTATCGGCGGTGAACACCGTCTGTGCGGAGTTCGACCGCGAGCACATCGACATCGACGAGTGGCGAGCGGTGTTCAGCCGACCGCTGCTGCAGTGCTACGAGCGCCTGCTGCGCCGGTCGCTGGACGAACAGGACTGGGCCCGCATCGACGTGCTTTACCACGACGCGTACCGCGAGCTGCTGGACTCCTGCGGGCTGGCGGTGGGCGTGCCGAACGCCTTGCAGGACTGGGCGAAGACCGGCCGCAGCCAGTCCCTGCTGTCCATGTGGTTCCACGACGAGCTCGTCGACCTGGTCACCGCGCGGGGCCTGTTCGAGCTGTTCGCCCGCGTCGACGGCCTGCGCGCCGAGATCGGGGGTGGCTCCAAGGCCGAGCACCTGCGCCGCCACCTGGCCGCGCAGGAACTCGAAGCCCGGGACGTGGTGCTCATCGGTGACGTCCTCGACGACGCCCACGCGGCGGAGCAGGCCGGGACGAACTGTGTCCTGGTGACCACCGGCGTGACCAGCCGCGCGG
Organism: Saccharopolyspora sp. NPDC000359; assembly: GCF_040300525.1. NCBI lineage: Bacteria > Bacillati > Actinomycetota > Actinomycetes > Pseudonocardiales > Pseudonocardiaceae > Saccharopolyspora > Saccharopolyspora sp. NPDC000359. The sequence goes on from NZ_JBEPDU010000038.1 coordinate 70,965, forward strand.
CCCTGGAGCGGACCGGGCGACCGGTCGTCGACTCGATCCCCGAAGCCCTGGCCCTGCTCGCCGCCGCCTGAGCCGGGCGACTGCCCCGTGGTCAGCGACCGGTCGCGGTGGCCAGGACCTTGTCGAGCACCGCGTCGTCGGCGTCCTGGTTGGTGCGCCAGGCGATGAACCCGTCCGGGCGCACCAGCAGCGCTCCGCCGTCGGTGAGCCCCACCGAGCTCGCCCAGTCCGAGTCGAGCCGAGCCGTGCGCACGTCCAGCCCGCGGGATGCCGCGACCCGCTGCGCTGCTTCGCGCCACGGATCGCCGTCCGGGCCGGTGAGGACCGCGAACCGGGACTCGAGCAGGTCGAGGGTGGAGGTGTCGGGGCTCAGCCACTGGTGCGGCAGCCGGGAGCCGGGTGCTCCGTCCAGGCTCGCCGCGACGTCCTCAGTGGACGGTACCTCGGGAACCGGGTCGATCAGCGCGCTGGAGTCGTAGCGGTAGCCCATGGTCACCATCGTCGTGCCCCACATGCCCGCCGCCGCGCGCTCGGCGACCGCGCTCGGGTTCCAGTGCGGTTCCGGGTTCTCCCAGCGCAGCAGGGCTTGCCGCGTCACGAACTCGGCGACGGCGTGCCGCTCCTCGTGGTAGCTGTCCAGCAGCCGGTCGCCGGCCTGTCCGTGCAGCACCGCGGCCAGCTTCCACGCCAGGTTGTGCGCGTCGGCCAACCCGGTGTTCAGGCCGAACGCGCCCAGCGGGGAGATGGTGCGCGCGGCGTCACCGACCAGGAACGCCCGGCCGGACCGGAACTCGTCGGCCATGCGCACGTTGGCCCGCCACGGCAGTGCGCTGACGAGCTCGACCGGCACGTCCGCGCCGATGGCGGTGCGGACGAGGTGGGCGCAGCGCTCGTCGGAGAAGTTCTCGTTGGTCGGCGACACCACGTGCAGCACCCAGCGCCCCTCGCCGACGCTGAGCAGGATCCCGGGCGCGTCCGGGTGGTCGATCTGCGCCATCACCGGCATGGAACCGAAGTGCCCGACCAGGTCGGCGTAAAACAGGATGTTCACCGTGGTGTCGCCGATCTCGCCGGGCCCGGTGGTGCTGACGCCCAGCACGTCCCGGACCGCGCTGCGCGCCCCGTCGGCCCCCACCAGGTAGTCGGCCCGGAACACCCGGCCATCGGAGGCGGTGACCGAGACGCCGGTGCCGTCCTGCTCGACGCCGGTGACCGCGGTGCCGAACTCGACGGTCGCGCCGCGCTCCCGGACGGCCGGGAGGAGCACCGAGTCGAGCAGGTCCTGCGGGTAGTGCCCGCGGGTGGCCTCCGGCGAGGTGGTGCGGTCGAAGCGCGGCCGCGGGCGGTCGCCGCTGCGGTCGATCTCGGCGACGGTGCGGGCGGTGGCCCGCCACAGCTCGGTCGAGCGCACCGCGACCGCGTCCACGTCCTCGCTGATGCCGACCTCGCGGAAGAACTCCAAGGAGCGCGGGCTGATGCCGAGCGCGCGTGGGTGGTTCGACGGCTCGGCACGTCGTTCGAGGACCAGCGACGGCACGCCGTGGTGCCCGAGGAACAGGGCGGTGGCCAGGCCAACGGTGCCGCCGCCAGCGATGACGACGGGGTGGTCGTTCATGGTTGCCTCCGATTGGCGTGGGAACGGTGTTCCCGATATGAGAACACCGTACTCCACGGGTACAGTGTTCCCATGACAGCTCGACCACAACCCGCAGCGCTGGTGTGGATGCGGGACCGGCAGCGCGGCGCCCGCCCGGCGCTCACCGAGGAGAAGATCGTCCGCGCCGCGATCGCCCTCGCCGACGCCGAAGGCCTCGACGCGCTGTCCATGCGGCGCATCGCGGCCGAGCTCGGATCCGGCACCACCTCGCTGTACCGGCACATCACCGGCAAGGACGAGCTGATCGAGCTCATGGCCAACGCGGTGTTCGCGGAACTGGAGCCCCCGGCGGGGACGGATGACTGGCTGGCCGACCTGGCCGCCCACGGCCGCGCGCTCCGGGCCGCGCTGCTGCGCCACCCCTGGCTCGCCCAGCAGGGGATGCGGCGCCAGGCGCTCGGCCCAGACGTCATCCGGCAGTCCGACCACATGCTCGGGGTGGTGCACCGGGCGACCGACGACGCCTCACAAGCCGCCATGGTCGTGGAATCCCTCACCACGTTCGTGCTCGGCTCGGTCGCCGCGCAGCTGTCCGACCTGGAGGTGCAGCGCAAGACCGGGATGACCGAGGTCGAGTGGCAGCGCGCGGTCGGCGAGTACGTCCAGCAGGTGATCGACACCGGGCAGTTCCCGCACTTCAACCGGCGGATCCTGGAAGCCGACGACCGCGACCCGGAGGCGCGCTTCGAGTTCGGCCTCGCCTGCCTGCTCACCGGGATCAGGCAGGTGCTCAGCTGACCGGCGAAGCCGGAATCCTCTGGACTTGGAACCACCCCGACGCCGCGCCGCAGGTGGGAGCCTGTGACCGGTGGACTGGCCGCCGTATCCGCCGAACGACGCTGACGACGGCCAGTGCGAGCTACCAGCCCCGTCGGTCCAAGCCGATTCCGTGCCAGGGGCGGTCCACCGAGGTGGAACTCGTCGTGCGGCCGGAAGTGCGGGCAGGTCGGTGCGGGCGGCGGGGCGCACAGGTGAACTTCACCTGCCGTGAACGAAGCAGCAGTCAGCACATCCAGCGCAGCAGCGGAGTCCAGGGCAGCCGGTCGCACAACCGCTCGTGGCTCACCTGGGGGTGCTCCTGCAGGTCGTAGTCGTCGGTGGTCAGCGAACCCGGGGCCGACAGCGCCAGGCCGAAGCTCAGCCCGGTGGTGCCGGGCGGGGCGGCCGGGGTCGTCCAGGTCGCATCGGTCCACTCGGCCGCGGGGGCGAAGAACGGGCTGGTGTTCCAGTAGCGCCAGGCCCCGGAACGGTCGCGGCGGTAGACCGCGAACTGCGTCGGCGCGGTCGACTTGTACCAGGCGCTGAGCGTGTAGGTGTTGTCCTCGTGGGCGGTGGGCGCCACCTCGCCCATGTCCATCCGCGGCAGGAGCTTGGCGTCGCCGTCGACGTGGCCGGTCAGGTCCAGCCGCTGCGCCCACCGGCCGCTGCGGGCGTCCGGCACCAGCGTCCACTTCGGACTGCCCTGCCCCCAGCTGCTGGTCACCCAACCCCGGGGCCCGGGCTCCTCCAACGACGGGTTCACCAGCCCGGCGCGTGGCACCGGGGCTGGCGGTGGGACCAGCGGAGCGGGCTCGCCACCCACCACCTCGTCGACGGTGCGCACCACCGTGCCGTTGGCCTCGCGGGCGGCCAGCCACGACGCGAACTGGTCCAGCACCCGCGGGCTGATCGACAGCGACCCGCAGAAGTCGCAGACCTGGTGCAGCACCAGCGGAACCCAGCCGCCGCCACTGGCCTCCGCGTCGCGCACCTGCTGCTTGAGCTCCTCCACTGTCCAGCTCGGGTCGACCATGCCGGAGCCGCGCACCGCCATCGGGTTGCGCGGCGGCACGGCTTCGGCCGCTGGGCAGGCGTCGCAGCCGCGCGCGTTCCGGATGCTGCCGGTGATGCGGGCGCTGGAGTAGCCGCAGTCCCGCGCGGCCTGCTCGGCGTGGCGGTCGGGGGTGCCGAAGGGGTAGGCGAAGGAGGTCGCGCGGAACCCCCAGCCGGTGAGGTTGATGCGGTCCTGGCAGATCTCGCGCCGGAGCTCGTCCGGCCCGATGCTGGCCAGGTCGGGGTGGTTGACGGTGTGCCCGCCGATCTCGTGGCCCGCCGCGGCCATGCCGCGCAAGTCGTCCAGGCTGAGGTAGCCGGGTTGGCCGATGGATCCGGAGACCACGTAGAAGGTGCCGCGCATCCCGTGCTCGCTGAGGACCCGCGCCCCGGCGGTCTGCGAGGCGGACCCGTCGTCGACGGTGAAGCTCACCACGGTCCGGGGCGTCGGGGCGGCGCTGGACCACGGGCTGGACGCCAGCACCAGCAGCACGACAACGGCGCAGGTGAGGGCTTGGGCCAGCGACTTTCCCGCATCCACCACCCGAATCACCAACCGGGGTCGATCTACCCGACTCCCGGGACGCTACGACCCTCGTCGGCGGTGGCGGATCCAACGCGTGCGGTGCGCGCAGTACCCCGTCGGGCGGAGGCGGCGGAGCGGGCCGCCACCTCCGCGGCGGTTCAGCGCAGGGCGGCCGCCTCGCGGGCCAGGTGCTCGACCTTCGCCCAGTCACCCGCGGCGAGCAGGTCCTTCGGGGCGAGCCAGGAACCGCCGACGCAGCCCACGTTCGGCAGCGCGAGGTAGTCCGGGGCGGTCCGCGGGCTGATCCCGCCGGTCGGGCAGAACCGCAGGTGCGGCAGCGGCCCGGCGATCGCCTTGAGGAACGGCACGCCGCCGCTGGGTTCGGCGGGGAAGAACTTCATCGCGCTGGCCCCGCGCTCAGCCAGCCACATCGCCTCCGACACGGTGCCCACTCCGGCCAGGAACGGGATGCCGGCTGCCTCGACGTCCTCGAGCAGCCGCTCGGTGGTGCCCGGGGTGACCAGGTAGCGCGCCCCGGCGTCGGCGGCCCGCTTGGCCTGGCCGGGCTCGGTGATGGTGCCCGCCCCGGCGACCAGCTCCGGGACCTCGGCGGCGATCCGCTCGATCGCGGGGAGTCCGGCGGGGGTGCGCAGGGTGACCTCGATGGTCCGGATGCCGCCGCGCAGCAGCGCTTGGGCCAGCGGAACCGCGTGCGCCACGTCGTCCAGCGCCACGACCGGCACCACCGGCGAGAGGTCGAGCACGTCAGCTGCAGTGTTCATCAGGTGGTAAGTCCGTTCTCAGTACTTGCCGGGTGCGGTGCGCCAGGGGGTCGTGAGTGCGTAACAGTGTTCGAACACTGTTACGCACTCACGACCTCATGCTGGCACGTCGGAGGGGTGCGGCTGCAGCTGCGTGAACACGCTCGCACCGCGGTCGGCCCGGCCCACCGCCTGGCGGAAGGCCGAGAACAGCTCGCGGCCGGTGCCGAACGGCGCCCGGTCGGCCCCGGGCGCGGGTTCCCGCGCGGCGAGCTCGTCGTCGGGCACCAGCAGTTCCAGCGTGCCGCGGTCGGCGTCGAGCCGGACCACGTCGCCGTCGCGCACCCGCGCCAGCGGACCGCCCGCGCTCGCCTCCGGGGTCAGCTGGATCGCCGCCGGGATCTTGCCGGAGGCGCCGGACATCCGGCCGTCGGTGACCAGCGCGACCTGGTGGCCGCGGTCCATCAGCACCCCCAGCGCCGGGGTGAGGCCGTGCAGCTCGGGCATGCCGTTGGCCTGCGGGCCCTGGTTGCGGATCACCACCACGACGTCGTGGTCCAGCTCGCCGGCGCGGAACGCGGCGGTGAACTCGTGCTGGTCGTCGAAGACCCGCGCCGGGGCGGTGACCGCGCGGTGCTGGGCGGCCACGGCGGACACCTTGATCACCGAGCGACCGAGGTTGCCCTCCAGCACCCGCAGCCCGCCGTCGGGTGCGAACGGGTCGCCGACACCGCGCAGCACGTCCGGGTCCAGGCTCTCGCGTGGCGCGTCGCGCCACACCAGCTCGCCGTCCTCGAGGAACGGCTGCTGCCGGTAGCGGTCCAGGCCCGGGCCGGCGACGGTCTTGACGTCGGCGTGCAGCAGCCCCGCGTCCAGCAGCTGACCGACCAGCGTCTGCACGCCGCCCGCCGCCGCGAAGTGGTTGATGTCGGCCGAGCCGTTCGGGTACACCTTCGCCAGCGACGGCACGGCGGCGGACAGCTCGGAGAAGTCGTCCCAGGTCAGCTCGATGCCTGCGGCGGCGGCGATGGCGACCAGGTGCAGCGTGTGGTTGGTGGAGCCGCCGGTGGCCAGCAGCGCGACCACGCCGTTGACGATGGCCCGCTCGTCCACGACCTCGCCGATCGGCGTGTCCAGCTCGACCACGCGCCGCGCGGCCTCCTCGGTGAGCGCCTTGCGCAGCGGGGTGCCTGGCGGCACGAAGCTTGACCCCGGCAGGTGCAGGCCCATGACCTCCACGACGAGCTGGTTGGAGTTCGCGGTGCCGTAGAAGGTGCAGGTGCCGGGGGAGTGGTAGGACGCCGACTCGGCCTCCAGCAGGTCCTCCCGGCTGGCCTTGCCCTCGGCGAACAGCTGCCGGATGCGGCTCTTCTCCCGGTTCGGCAGGCCGGAGGGCATCGGCCCGGCGGGCACCAGCAGGGTGGGCAGGTGGCCGAAGGCC
>NZ_JBEPDU010000039.1:0-76138 GCF_040300525.1 Saccharopolyspora sp. NPDC000359
AGGTGGTGGCGCCCGGTGGGCTGGTCGTCGGGGTCGTAGGCGGGGAACTCAGGCTGTGGCGGTGGTGGTGTTGGCGGCGGTGGCGTGAGCGGTTGTGGTGGCTGTGGCGGCGGGACCGATTGCGGCGGCTGCGGTGCTGGAGTTGGGGGTTCGAGCGTGATCGGCGGATGCTCGCGGCAGCGAGGTGCGGGGGCGGCGGTGCGTTCGGCTTCGATGTCGGCGATGAGGTGCCACACGGTGTACTCACCATCACCGGCACCCGCATGCTGCCCGGCTGCGAATCTCAACCCTCCGAACGGGATCTGTGTCGCGATCATGGCGAGGATGAGGACGTTGAACAGCACGAACGTGCTCAGCTGAATCCAGAACATGGGGTCCATGACCTTTCTCTGACGTGTTGTGGCTGGTCAGGACTCGTGAGTGGGGATGGTGGTTCCTGCGACCGTTGCCGCTCACGAGGGTTTGGTGGTGAGGATGTGCCAGCAGGTCATGCAGGACTTCTCGCGAATCCAGTCCACTTCGGACCGATCGTGCAGCTCCGAGGCGGGAGCCTGCACACCGCAGTAGGCCTTGACCGTCTCGTCGGGTGGGGTTTTCGTTGCTGCGATGGGGAAAGCGTGGCGGCCGCCCGTGACCGGCCGCCACACGTACGTCAAGAAACCAGACATCTTGGGCTCCCTTGTGATCAGTGTCATCATTGCTCGAACCGTACTGGGAATCCCAGTTGAGTTCCTAGTAAGAGTCATGATGTTCGCCAGATTGAGGGAAGGCAGACTGTGCGCATGACCAGCAACGATCCAGGCCCTCTGGTGCAGCGGCTCGTGCTCGGAGCCGAGCTGCGCGAACTTCGTGAGGACGCTGGCTTGTCAGCGGACGAGGCGGCAGTAGCCCTCGGTTGGTACCGCAACAAGATCAGCAAGGTCGAGACCGGCGAGAGCAAGCTGTCCGATAAGGATGTTCAGGCACTCCTCGCGCTGTACGGCGTCAAGGAGAAAGCGGTCGACAGAGTTCTAGCGATGGCGAAGGAAGCGCGCCGCAAGATTCCACCAGCGCGTGTGCCGGACTGGGCGAAGAAGTATGTGCACCTCGAGGCCTGCGCTTCTGAGATCAAGCTGTTCTACGGCGACACGATTCCGGGAGTCTTGCAGACCTTCGACTACGCGCGCGAGTTGCTCTCGGCCTCGGTGGTGGTGCCGTCGGTCGACGTCGATGCGATGGCGGAGTCGCGCGAGCAGCGGTCATCCAGATTCTTCGGCCCCAACCCGCCCTTGCTGTGGGTGGTGCTTGGTGAGGAAGCGATCCGGCGACGGGTGGGCGACCGAGACGTCCACCGGGCCCAGCTGGAGCGGCTGCGCTCCCTCGCTGTGCTGGACAACGTCACGGTCCAGGTGGTCCCAATGGCGAGCGGAGCCCACGCAGGCCTTGGTATCGCCTTCACCCTGCTGCACCTCGAGCACGCCAACTCCGACATCGTCTACATCGAGAGCCTGACCAGCTCCGATTACTTGTCTCGACCCCAGCACACCCGCGCGTATAGCCTGGTTTTCGATCGATTGCGGGTAGCCGCGACAAGCGACAAGGACACGTTGTCGCTGATCGATCAAGAGATTGCAGCGCTTGACTAGGAGTGATCATGCTGCGGGACTCGGATGAGATGGTCTGGCGCAAGTCCAGCCGCAGCAACGGAGCGCAGAACTGCGTCGAAGTGGGCTGGCGGAAGGCGAGCCGGTCGGGATCGACTTCGAACTGCGTCGAGGTGGCGTTGGAGCCTGAGGTGGTGGGGGTTCGGGACTCGAAGGACCGGGATGGGGCTGTGCTGGCGTTCCCCCGGCGGCAGTGGGCGACGTTCGTCTCAGGGTTGCGGGATCGTCGCTGGTGAGGTGGGTTGTCTGAGCCGTTCGTGAAGGATGTTTCGCGAACGGTGTCCACCTGAGGGTGGGTCTCTTGTACTCTCTGCTGTCGTGATCACACCAGCGTGTGACGTGCACTGATCACGAACGGGGAGGGGACTCCGTGACGACGGGGATGGAAGGCTTCGCCGCCGGCGCCAGCGCGCTCGCAGGACAGGCCGCAGGCCTACGCGCTGCAGTCGACAGCGGCAAGGTCAGGATGACGCCGGACGCTGCCGAGCGCGTAGCCAAGATCTACGACGACAAGGCCGATGACCTTCGGCGAAAGGCCAGCGATGCTCAGCGGCTGGTCGTCAACGGCATTTACGGCGACTGCTTCATCGGCAGGGACCTTGAGCGGAAGTTCAACGAGAAGGTGACCGGACCGGGTGCTGCGCCGGATGCCGGGCTGATCCCGATCCTTCGTAAGACTGAGGAGATCTTGCGCAACATGGCGCAGGCTTTCCGTGATTCGGCACGTGAGATGACGAACACCGACGAGGAGAGCGCCCACAACGTGGGGCGGAGCGTCTGATCTGATGGTGGGTATGCGTAAAACACGAGTCACAGCCGTATCCGTGTTGGCGGTCGCTGGCGTCATGCTCGCCGGGTGCGGAACCCCGGGCGGCGGCGATCAGGGGCAGCCCACGTCCGATGGGTCCGGTTCGAACCCATTGGCAAGCTTTGATCCGTGCACGGCTCTCACGCCGGAGGAGATCCGTTCGTTCGGTGGAGACCCGAATGGTGAGCCCGCCAGTGGCTCCTCGAAGGAGGAGGGCTGTGACTACGAGGGCGAGAAGTTCATGTTCGGGGTGTTGAAGGGCATGGACTCGGACGAGGCCTACTGGGAACGGCGGAAGAACAGCTTCGACGTGTTCACGCCGAACCAGGTCGGTTCGCACAAGGGCTTCACCGGCATCGCGCTGAGCGGTAAGGGCCAGGGTGTCTGTCGTCAGATGATGTACGTCGGCAGCGGATCCGTGATCGTCGATGTCACCTATAGCTCCAACACGATTCCTAGTAGCGACGAAGAGACCTGCGCTCAGGCAACCGAGATCGCGCAGGTCGTTGAGAAGAAGCTTCCGCAGTAGGGGTTAGCCGAGGGGGAACGGCATGGTTGACGTTTTCGGGGCTGTTGGGGATGGCTTCTCCAGGGTCACGGGGATAGGTGAGACGCGGGAGGAGGAGTACCGGCGTCTCATGTCGGAGGCTGCGACTGCTGCCAGTCAGAAGCGCGGGCAGCAGCTGGCCGAGCAGCAGCAGGGTCTGAACATTCAGGGCACGGACCCGGCCTCGATCGCCCAGCGCGACAATTGGAACGACTGGGATCACGCCCGGCTGTACAACCAGCTCGGGCAGTCGTTGATACCTGGGGACATCAACACCAACGGTCAGGACTGGGTGAAGCTCGGCGAGGAGCTCGCCGAGATCTTCGCCGATCTGGAGCCGGAGACCCGCAAGGCTGCTGGTGACCAGCTGCAAGGTGAGGCAGCGGAGGCCAGCCTCAACGCTGCCAAGCCGCTTCAGGAGTGGGGCCAGCAGTTCGGCGACGCTGTTCGCGGTACCGGGCTGAAGATCCAGGAAGCCGGGAATGCTGCTGGGCAGACGAAGGCGACGCTGGAGCCTCCGAAGGAGTTCGACGGGCTGCGGAACGGGTTTCGGACCGTCATCATGCCCGGTGGCGGCATGGTCGATGGTGCGCAGCAGATGATGGAGCAGCGGGAGGCTGAGCAGCAGGCTCGGCAGCTCGTGCAGAACGTCTACGCCTCCGGGTACCAGTCCGTCGACACCAGCACTCCCACGTTCCCTCCGCCGGTCGATCCGCTGAACCCGCCTCCGCCGCCGGACCAGGGGCGGAGCAACCCGCAGGGGATTTCCTCCACGCCGTCCGGGATTTCCGGGCAGCCGTCCGGGAACGTGCCGGGTGGCGGCAGCGTGCCGGGCGGTGGCAGCGGCAACGTGCCCAGCGGCAGCGTGCCCAGCGGCAGCGTGCCGGGTGGTGGCTACACGCCTCCGGCGCAGAGCGGGTCGCAGTGGGCTGGTCCGCAGCCGACCCCTGGGCCGGGGCTGGGCGTCCCGCCGCCCGGTAGCACTCCGCCCGGTGGCGGCGGCCCCGGGTTCGTCGGCGGGATGCCTCCGGGCGGCCCCGGCGGGCCGGGCGCAGGTGGCCGCGGGCCCGGGCTCGGCGCCGGTGGTGGGCGCGGTGCTGGTGCCGGTGGCATGGGCGCTGGTGGTCGTGCCGGTGGCGCAGGCGGTCCCGGCATGGGCGCCGGTGGTCGTGCGGGCGCCGGTGGGCTCGGTGCCGGTGGTGCTGGTGGCGTGGCTGGCGGCGGTGCCGCTGGTGGCGCTGCGGGTGGTCGTGGTGCCGGTGGCGGGATGGGCGCCGGTGCTGGTCAGCGCGGTCAGGGCAGCGAGGACCAGGAGCACGACCGGCCGAGCTGGCTCGAGGAGCAGGACGACATCTGGCTGGACGACATGCCGCGGACCGCGCCGCCGGTCTTCGGTGATTGGAGCAGGTGACGGGATGTCCGAGCGTTGGCTGCTGCCACCGCTGTGGTTCGACTTCTGCTGGGAGATCGGCCGCTTCGACGAGTACCCGTTCCCGATCGCGGTGCGCTCGCACGGCGCGACGCTGGAGGAGCGCGCCGTGCTGCGCCAGCGGGCCCTGCCGGAGATGCAGGCGGCGGGGCTGCTCGGCGGGGGCGGTCTGGCACCGCGGTTCGGGCAGGTGCTCGCCCAGCTGGCCAAGCCCGGCCTGTGGATCGAGGGCATCTGGCTGCCGGACGAGACCACCGACTCACCGGTGCGGATGATGTCGGTGGCCAGCGAGGAAGGCGCGGTGCTGCTCGTGCAGGACTCCGGCGAGTCCGCGAGCTACGGCGGTGACCTGCGCATCTCCGTGCACCCGCGCACCACGGTGGTCGCGGCGGCGATCCAGGGCATGCCCCCGGCGCCGCCCGGCAAGCGCCCGCGCCTGGCGGTGCCGTGCGCCGAGCTCGCGCAGCAGCAGGGCGCTCCGGGCGACGACAACTTCGAAGAGCTGGACATGATGCAGACCGCGTCGACGTCCAAGCGCACCCCGTCCGGCGCCGACGCGCTCCGCGCGGCCCTGGCGGAGCAGCACCTCAGGGACGGCCAGTTCGCGGTGAACATGCGTGACCGCCACGGCCGCCTGCGCCGCTCCCAGGTCATGAAGTGGTTCGACGCGCCCGAACCCGACGGGCGCTACGGCCTGTCCCAGCAGCAACGCCCCGGCGTCGGCCCCGAACTCGTCCTCGCCCCGCTCGCCCCGCCAGACCTCGGCAGGGCCCTGGAGAACCGGGTCACCGAAGTCCGCTCCGCGGCCTGAGGCGCACTCCGCGAGTCCCACCGAATTCGGGGACCTGGTTCTTGCCGGGAACAGGCCCTGCGATTTCGGTGGAACTCGCGCGCGGGTCCCTGATCCGCCCGGAATGTCCGGTAAGTTTTCCGCAGGAGCCGCCCCGGACCTGGCCGCAGCCGGTGATCGGACCCGGAACCGGGCCTCGATCAGGGGCAGGATGTTGGTGCGCTCGCACCCCCAACCTCTAGGGTGCTCGGGGGGAGTCGGCGCGCCGAGCGGTCGGCGGTCGGACGACGACGTCGCCGGGGCGGCGCTCCGGCGACGGTGAAGGAGTTCTGGGTGTCCCTGCACGTCTCGATCGACTTCGGCACGTCGAGCACATGCACGGTGGTCTCGGTCGGTGGCGCCGAACCGCAGGTCGTGGTCATCGACGGCCAGCCGCTGGTCCCGTCCGCGGTGTTCGCCGCCGCCGACGGCACGCTGTTCGTCGGGCACGAGGCCGAGCGGCAGGCGGCGGTCGACCCCGCCCGGTTCGAACCGCACCCCAAGCGCCGCATCGACGAGGGCGAGCTGCTGCTGGGCAGCACCGTGCTGAAGGTCGGCGACGTGATCCGCGCCGTGCTGCAGCGCGCCGTGAACGAGGCCCGCCGCTTCGCCGGGGGCGCGGGCGTCGACCTGCTGGTCCTGACCCACCCCGCCGACTGGGGCTCGGTGCGCACCGCCGAGCTGCGCCAGGCCGCCACCGGCCTCGGCAAGGAGATCGTGCTGGTGCCCGAGCCGGTCGCCGCCGCGGTCTTCCACTCCGCCGGGCACGGGCTGCCCGACGGCGGTGCCCTCGCCGTGCTCGACCTCGGCGGCGGCACCGTGGACGCCAGCGTGGTGCGCAAGCAGGGCGCGTCCTTCCAGGTGCTGGCCACCCGCGGCGAACCGAACTTCGGCGGCGCGGACATCGACCAGGCGCTGCTGGAGCACATCGGCGAGCTCGTCTCCGGCACCGACCCGGACGCCTGGGCCAAGCTCGTCGAGGGGCGCGAGATGGCCGACCGCCGACGCCGCCGCGTGGTCCGCCAGGACGTCCGCGGCGCGAAGGAGACCCTGTCCCGGCACACCTACACCGACGTGCCGATGCCCCCGCCGTTCTCCGACGCGCACGTCACCCGCGTCGACCTCGAAGCCCTGATCGCCGAGCCGCTGGGCAAGGCCGCCGACCTGGTGCTGACCACGCTGCGCGAGGGCCGGGTGCAGCGCCAGCAGCTCGCCGGGGTCTTCCTGGTCGGCGGGTCGAGCCGGATCCCGTTGGTGTCGCGGCTGATCCACGAGCGCACCGGCGTGGTGCCGACCACATTGGACCAGCCGGAGACGGTCGTCGCGCGCGGCGCGCTGCGCGCGGTGCGGCTCGACCCGGAGCGCACCGGGGGCCTGGCGCCCGCCGGGACGTGGGCCGGGACGAAGACGGTCCGCTCCGCGCCGATGCCCGCCCCCACCCCGCCGCCCGGCATCACCGCGGGCGACTCGCTCAGCCGCGCCCGCACCGTCGTCATCGGCGGCAGCGACACCACGCTCCCGGTCGCCAAGCCGAAGCGCCGCGTCACGAACAAGCTGCCCTGGCTGATCGGCGCCGGGGCCGCCGTGGTGGTCGGGGTCGGCGCTGTCGTCGCACTGCTGCTGACCAGCAGCGGACCGGACGCCGTGGCCGCGCAGAAGCTCGCCGCCTACGACTATGCCTTCAGCTACCCCGGCACCTGGGAGGCCCGCCCCGGGGACGCGATCAAGTTCCAGACGCTGCTGCAGCCCAAGGAGGGCGAGCAGGGCTCGATGATCGCCGTCGAGGAGGGCCGCCTCGGCTTCGACACCGACACCGACCGGGCCCGCGCGGTGCAGATGCTGCGCGCGGAGTACGAGCAGTTCGTCGCGGCGGGCAAACCGTTCTCCAAGTTCACCGCAACCGCCAGTTTCGGCGGCCAGGAAGTGGTCTACTACCAGGAAACCCTGCCGGAGACGACCGTCGAGTGGTACACGCTCTACCGCGGCCAGTTCAAGATGAGCGTCGGCTGCAAGTACGGACCGGCAGGCAAGGAAGATGTGGCCCGCGCGTGCGAGCAGGTGGTCCGAACGTTGGCGGTCGGCTGAACCGGAGGTGAAAACGCGGCGGAATGCGCGCCGCGCCGCCGCGCCGAACGCTTTCGAGAGCCTCCCGCAGCCGCGCGCAAATGCAATTCGCTCGCGCCGAGCCGGGCGGGGAAGGCTATGACATGGACGCAGCAGAATCGGTCCGCGAATTCCGCGCCGAACTGGCCGCCGCGGTCGGTCGCGGGCACCGGGCCCGCGCCGAAGCGCACCGCCGCGCCGTCGACTTCCAGCGGGACACCCGGGAACGTGCAGCGCAGGCCGGTGCGACCGGCGGGGGCGAGCAGCGCGAGGCGGCGCTGGAGCACCGCACCAGGATGGGGCTGGAAGTCCCCGAACCGGTGAATCCGAGTGCCCGCGACGCCGAGGAGAAGGCACCCGGGACCGGGAAATCGCAGGAGCAAACGCCGTCCGACGGCAGCGACTTGGACTTTTCCCAAGCGCAAATCATGCGGTGACCTGCGGGTTCCGCGCGCGGCGTTTACATCAGCAACGGGTTCCGCAGAAATCCAGGACAACCGGGAACCGGACGTGGCAATGTCTGCGTCGCAGGTTCATCCGAACTTGTTGACGAGTTTGAAGGGGGTCATCCGAAGATGGCTGGGATTGGTGCAGACACCGAAGCGATCCAGCAGGCGTCCGTCGACATCGACGAGGCGCGCAACGCTGTCGAGCAGGCGCTCCAGCAGCTGCAGGGTCAGCTCGAGGGCCCGGTCGCGAACTGGAAGGGCGCGGCCGCGGACGTCTTCCGCAAGCTGATGGACCAGTACGAGCAGAGCGGCAAGAAGATCATCCAGAAGCTGGACGAGCTGGGCCAGAACGTGCAGTCCTCGGGTCAGGACTACGCGCAGACCCAGGAGGACCAGGCCCAGGAGATCTCCAAGATCGCCAGCCTGCTCGACGGCTGACGCTTCCGCAGTCGCACACTCCACTTTCTTCAGAGGTATTTGAGGGGATAACGCAATGAGCGAGATCAACGTCAACTTCGCGGAGCTGCAGCAGGCTTCCGACGACCTGCAGGCCGCGGCCCAGAAGATCCAGGGCGAGCTGGACGACCTGGAGAGCAAGATCCAGAAGCTGATCCAGACCTGGGAGGGCGAGGCGCAGGAGTCCTACCACACCGCGCAGCGGGAGTGGGACGCCGAGGCGGCCAAGATGCAGGAGACCGCGGCCAAGATGGGTATGGCCGTCGGCGCTGCCAACGAGGCCTTCCAGGCCGGTGAGAAGAAGAACGCCGGCCGCTTCGGTGGCTGAGCTCACCTGCTGAGCGCTCTCGCGGCCCCGGCGATCCGCCGGGGCCGCGTGCTGTGCCCGGGCCCTGCCCGCCGGGGCGGATCCGGGCATTGCTACTCTCTACTCGGCGATCTGCCAGGTCAGAAATCCTCGCCCCCGCTACCGAGGACCCGTTTTGACCGGGCCAGAAGCCACCAAGTACCCTCATTCTTTGTTGTGCGGTGCGCGGCTGCAGTTCGCGCCAGCGGATCGGGTCTGCGGATCACGGTCCCGGCGGCGGTGCTGACGGACGTGCCGGCCCCGAGGGGGTCGACCGACGTGATCGAGACGGGCTCCGCACTGACGATTCCGACGCGAACGACGACGAGGTAGACCCGTGCGCACGTACAGCCCGAAGCCCGGCGAGGTGACCCGCGCCTGGCACGTGATCGACGCCGAGGATGTTGTGCTCGGCCGGTTGGCAACTCAGGCCGCGACGCTGCTGCGCGGCAAGCACAAGCCGACCTACGCACCGCACGTGGACACCGGCGACTTCGTCGTCGTCATCAACGCGGAGAAGGTTGCCCTCACCGGCAACAAGCGTGAGCAGGCGTTCCACTACCGGCACAGCGGCTACCCCGGTGGTCTGCGTAAGCAGTCCTTCGGCGAGGTGCTGGAGAAGCACCCCGAGCGGCTGCTCGAGAAGGCGATCAAGGGCATGCTCCCGAAGAACAAGCTCGGCCGGGCCATGGGCAAGAAGCTCAAGGTCTATGCGGGCCCGGAGCACCCCCACCAGGCCCAGAACCCGCAGCCGTTCGAGATTAAGGCGAAGGTCCAGAAGTGACTGACGAACTTCAGCAGGAAGAGGCAGTGAACGCCCCGGAGGAGACCTCCGAGACCGTCGAGGCCGTCGACGCGGTGGAGTCCGAGGAGGCCGCTCCGGCCCCGCTGCCGGTGCCGACCGGTCGCCCGGTGCAGACCGTCGGTCGCCGCAAGGAGGCCGTGGTCCGCGTGCGGCTGGTGCCGGGCAACGGCGGCTTCAAGCTCAACGGCAAGAGCCTCGAGCAGTACTTCCCGAACAAGGTCCACCAGCAGATCGTCAAGGAGCCGCTGGTGACCGTCGAGCGCCTCGAGGGCTTCGACGTGCTGGCCACCCTGCGCGGTGGCGGCCCGTCCGGTCAGGCCGGTGCGCTGCGCATGGCGATCGCCCGTGCGCTGGTTGCCTACGACGGTGACGACCGCCCGGCGCTGAAGAAGGCCGGCATGCTCACCCGTGACGCGCGGGAGAAGGAGCGCAAGAAGTACGGCCTCAAGAAGGCCCGCAAGGCGCCGCAGTACAGCAAGCGCTGACGCGAACGAGAACACGATCCGCGGGAGCAGTCGGAAGTCCACAACGGACTCGGGCTGCTCCCGCGGTCGTTTCGAGGGGTTGTTCCCCGCACGCGGGCGCGGAGGTCCGCTGTGCAGAATGAGCACGAGGATCGAGAAGGGGACTTGCTGCTGATGTCTCGGTTGTTCGGCACCGACGGGGTGCGAGGACTGGCCAACGCCGACCTGACCCCGGAACTGGCGATGTCGGTGGCCGCTGCGGCGGCTCGGGTGCTCTACGACCGGGACGACTCGAAACGTCGCGTGGCGTTGGTCGGCCGCGACCCGCGGGCCAGCGGCGAGATGCTGGAGGCAGCCGTCACCGCGGGCCTGACCTCGGCAGGTGCGGACGTGCTGCGGGTCGGCGTGCTGCCCACCCCGGCGGTGGCGCACCTGGTGGCCGAACTGGGCGCCGACCTCGGCGTGATGATCTCCGCCTCGCACAACCCGATGCCCGACAACGGGATCAAGCTCTTCGCGGCGGGCGGCCACAAGCTGCCGGACGCGGTCGAGGACGAGATCGAGGCCCGCCTGTCCGAGCAGGTCGAGCGCCCGACCGGGGTGCACGTCGGCCGGGTCCGCGACGTGCCCGACGCGGTGCGGCGCTACGTCGACCACCTGCTCGAAGCCGCCCCGCAGCCGCTCAACGGGCTCAAGGTCGTGGTGGACTGCGCGAACGGCGCGGCCGCGGCGGCGGCCCCGGAGGCCTACCGGCGCGCGGGCGCCGACGTGGTGGCGATCAACGCCGAACCCGACGGCCTCAACATCAACGACGGCGTCGGCTCGACCCACCTCGACGTCCTGCAGGCCGCAGTCGTGGAGCACGGCGCTGACCTGGGCGTGGCGCACGACGGCGACGCCGACCGCTGCCTGGCGGTGGACGCCAGCGGCGCGGTGGTGGACGGCGACCAGATCATGGCGGTCCTCGCGGTGGCCATGCACGAGGCGGGCGAGCTCACCGAGAACACGCTGGTCGCGACGGTCATGAGCAACCTCGGCCTGCACCTGGCGATGCGCGAGCAGGGGGTGTCCCTGCGCACCACGGCGGTCGGCGACCGGTACGTGCTGGAGGAGTTGCGCACGGGTGGCTTCGCGCTCGGCGGCGAGCAGTCGGGCCACGTCGTGCTGCCCGCCCACGCCACCACCGGTGATGGCCTGCTCACCGCCCTGCGCCTGATGGGCCGGGTGGCGGACACCGGCACCCCGCTGGCCTCGCTGGCCAAGGTGATGCGCCGCCTGCCGCAGGTGCTGGTCAACGTCCGGGTGGCGGACAAGGTGGCGGCGGTGGCGGCCCCCGAGGTGATCGCGGCGGTGTCGCAGACCGAGACCGAGCTGGGCGAGACGGGGCGCGTCCTGCTGCGCCCGTCCGGCACCGAGCAGCTCGTCCGGGTCATGGTGGAGGCCCAAACGGAGCAGAGCGCGCAGGACGCTGCGGAGCGTTTGGCGGAAATCGTTGCCGCGATCCGGTGATGTTGTGATGTAGATCTCTCGCTGGCGCCCAAATTGTGAGACCATGCTCACATGGGTGCCATCGTTGTCGCCATGATCGTCGGGCTCGTCGCTGTCGGGCTCGTCGTGGGTCTTGTGATCTTCTCCGCGATCGCGGTCGCCGGCCTGAAGGCCGTGAACGCCGCGCACGAGGGAAGGTCCTGGTTCGTCAACCGCCGGAACCGGAGCTGACATGCGCGGCCGGTTCCTCGGCGACCTCCTGATGGTCCTCATCCTCCCCCTGGTCGGCATGCTCTTCGCCGCCTTCCTGGCGGTCCTGCTCGCCCAGGGTGGGGACCTGCACAACTTCCTCCCCGCCGGCGGTTACTGACCGCTGCCCGCCCACGGCGCGATCGCCCCGTGGGCGCTGCGTGCTGCGCGCACCCGTTTCGGCGTTCCCCTGCCGCGCGCCCCGGAGCCTCAGATAGGTTCGGCGTCCGGAACCGGATGAGGGAGGCGTCGGTGGTCCTTGACCTTCTGATCGTGCTCGTGCTGAGCATGCTCGCCGGGGCGGGCGGTGGTGCCATCGTCGCCGCCGCGATGACCCGGGCGAAGGCGCCGCAGCAGCAGTTCCCGGCGCAGGCCGGGCCGCAGTACCCGCCGCAGGGTCCGTACTACCAGTGACTTCCAGGGGAGGGATTCCGTGGTCCTGATCGCGTTCGTGATCAGCATCCTGTTCGGCGGTGGTGCAGGCGCTCTGGCCGCCTTCCTGATCGTCAGGAGCAAGAACAAGGCCCAGCAGCAGGCGGTGGTGGGCTACCCGCAGCAGCAGGGCTTCGCCCAGCAACCGCAGCAGTTCCCGCAGCAGGGCTTCCCGCAGCAGCCGCAGCAGGGCTTCGGCCAGCCGCCGCAGGGTCTCTACCCGCCGCAGTGATCCGCGGAGTTCCGCGCACCCGGGGTTGGGCCCGGGAGGAGGGGAGTTTCAGGTGCTCGAGTGGCTTCTCGCCGCGGCACTGTCCATCGCGCTGGGCGCGGGCGTGGGCACCGTCGTGGCGTTGCTGATGACCAGGAAGATCGGCTCGCGGAAGTCGGCGGTCCCGCCCGGCGGCCACGGGCAGAACCCCTACCAGCCCTGACATCGAGGAGGCAGACGTGTACTACTTCTGGTTGGGGGTCGGTTTCGTGGCGCTGCTCGGCGGAGTGGCGGGCGGGATCGCGGCCCTCGTGGTGGTGAAGGTGAAGCTCCGGGGCCTGAGCACTCCGCAGCCCGTGCCGGACTTCGCCCAGCAGCAGCCCCCGCAGAACTTCGGCCAGCCGTACCCGCCGCAGCCGGGGTACGGCCAGCCCCAGCAGGGCTTCCCGCCGCAGCAGGGCTACGGTCAGCCGCCGCACCCGCCGCAGTGATCGACTCCTCTCCTTCGCGGTTGCAAGGACCTCGTCGGTTTTCGGTCTTCCGCGCCACTGGACCTGTCAAGATGGGGAACCGGTGAGCGATTCATGTCGTCCCAGTCGAAGTTGGGGCGACACGGCCGTTGAAGGGGGCGCTGGTGAGCGGAACGGCAACCTCAGGCAGCGATATCGGGAGGGCGGCCACCGCCTTCGCCGACGGCGCCGAGGAGATCAAGGGGCAGGCCAAGGCGGTCAGCGAGTCCAAGGTGACGCCGGAGAAGGCCGGGCGCAAGTTCCACGAAGCTGGCCAGGCGTACAAGGAAGCGCTGGAAAAACTGGGGAAGAACATCGAGGCCTTCGCCTCCCACGGCACCAAGCTGTCCGAGGACTTCACGGCCACCGCCGAGGAGTACACCGCCAGCGACGAGACCGGTGCTGACGAGGTCGGGAAGGTCCAGGTCTGATGGCGGGCGAGGACGAGGGCACCTTCGAGCGCGCTGGCAAGGTCATCGACGGCGGCATCGACTGGGTCGGGGACAAGGTCAGCAACGCCGGGGAGACGATTTCCGACGGTGCCGAGTGGGTCGGCGACAAGGTCGGTGACGGCGTCGAGGCCGTTGGCGATGGTGCTGAGTGGGTCGGTGACCGGATCGGCGATGGCGTCGAGGCCGTTGGCGATGGTGCTGAGTGGGTCGGTGACCGGATCGGCGATGGCGTCGAAGCGGTTGGTGACGGTGCCAAGTGGGTCGGTGACCGGATCGGTGACGGCGTCGAGGCCGTAGGCGACGGCGCTGAATGGGTCGGCGAGAAGATCGGCGACGGCGCGAAAGCCGTTGGCGAAGGCATCGTCGACGGCGTGTCGGCCGTTGGCGAGGGCATCGTCGACGGCGTGTCGGCCGTGGGTGAGGGCATCGTCGACGGGGTGAAGGCCGTTGGCGAAGGCGCGAAGTGGCTCGACGACCAGGTCGACGAGGCCTTCGAGGACGCCGGCAGCTGGTTGGTCGACCACGCGGGCGACCTAGCCGACGACGCGCTGAAGGTGGTCAACCCCCTCGGGTCCGCGATCTTCGAGGGCGTCACCGGCGGTGGCTTCTCCGAGCTGCAGAAGAAGCTCGAAGAGGCCGCGAAGCGCAAGGAGGACATCGAGGCCGGCAAGAAGGCGCTGGAGAGCGGCGGCCCGGTCGGCACCTCCGACGAACTGCTCGACCACGGCAAGGTGGGGCTGGACTTCTTCAAGGAGTTCCTGCCGCTGTACAAGGACTGGACCGGCGGCGGTGCGGACTTCCAGGGCGAGATCGTCCACGAGTTCGACCAACTCCGCGAGATCGACTTCGGCGCGTTCCGGCAGGACGCCGAGCGGCTCGGCGGCGTGTCCGAGAAGCTGCAGGACCAGAGCAGCTCCATGGGGCAGGCCTTCAACACCGCCAAGCAGACCTGGCAGGGCGAGGCCTCCGAGGCGGCTTCGGCGAAGGTCGGCGACTACAGCTCCGCGGGCGGCGCGGTCGCCACCGAGACCGGCAACTTCGCCGGTGCCATCGGGCCGGTCGCCGACAACATCCAGGAGATGGTCCGGGACTACTCCAAGTTCGTCCTGGAACTCGGCGAAACCATCAAGTGCGCCGACAAGAGCCCGGAGGAGACCAAGGACGAGATCCGCAAGGCGCGCGGCGACATCCAGCCCAGCGACCTCGCCGACGTCGGCATCGACGACATCTTCTCCGGCATCTGGTCGACGGTGAAGGGCGCCGCCATCGGCTTCATCTGCGGCGGTCCGGTTGGCATGCTGGTCGGCGAGTTCATCGGCGGGCAGGACGCGTGCAAGGAGATCCGGCAGGGCCTGATCGACGACGCGAAGAAGTGGCTCGACGAGGCCTTCAAGCCCGAGATGGAGCAGAAGACCCGCTCCTTCAAGGACCAGAGCAAGAGCACCCAGGACTCCGTCCAGCAGAGCTACGACCAGCTCTTCGACAAGGCCCCGATCAGCGACGACCCGTTCAAGTCCCTCAACGAGGGCTCGAAGGACGGCGGCGGTGACCAGACCGGTGGCGGCGACCAGACCGGCGGTGGGGACCAGACCGGCGGTGGTGGCAACCAGACCGGCGGCGGTGGCGGCACCCCGGGTGGCGGCGGTGGCACCCCGGGCGGCGGAGGCGGCATGCCCGGTGGTGGCGGCGCCCCTGAGATGCCGGAAGCGCCCGAGCCACCGGAGATGCCGGAGACGCCGGAGATGCCCGGCGAAGGCGGAGCCGGTGGCGAGAACACCGAGCAGGTCACGCTCGGCGAGGGCGACGACGCGGTCACCGTCAGCAAACCCGGCGAAGACGGCAAGATGCAGGTCGAGCTGGTCGGCCCGGACGGTCAGCCGAAGACCTACGAGGTCGACTTCGGCCCGCAGGACGGCACCGGGCAGCCCGGTGGTCCCGGCGCGATCCCCGGCCAGGCCGGGGGACCCACCGTGCCGGGTGCAGCACCCGGCCAGCCCGGGGCCGGCGGCGTCGGCGGTCAGGGACCGGAGCAGGTCAAGGCCGGTCCGGACGGCAAGGCCGTCATCGAGGAGGGCGGCCGCACGCTCACCTTCGAGCGCACGCCCGAGGGCGAGGTCAAGGTCAGCATCGACAACGGCGACGGCAAGCCGCCACTGAACCAGACGATCGGGTTCAGCGAGGACGCCCCGCGCATGGCCGGACCCGTCCCGGACGCCTCCACCATGCCCGCGCCCGACAACGGGTTCGACAACGTCACCACGATGCCCGCACCGGACAACGGAGCGGTGCCGGGACCGGGTGGCGGTGCCGGTGCGATGCCCGCGCCGGACGGCGGGTTCGACGACGTCACCACGATGCCCGCCGCCGCTGACGGTGGGTTCAGCGGTGCCGCGGTCGGCGGTGGCGCGGCGCCCGACGTCACCACGATGCCCGCGGCTGCTGACGGTGGGTTCGGCGGCGCGGTCGCCGGTGGCGCAGTGGGCAGTGGCGCGTTCGGCGGCGGGGTGACCACGATGCCCGCGTTCAACCCCGACGGTGGTCCCGGCGCTGTGCCGGGCGAGCCAGCGGCCACCACGCCGCAGTCCGCGGGGTTGAGCTCGTTCACCCCCGTGGGCGAGGGTGTGCAGAACTCCTTCGGCAGCAGCTCCGGGCAGCTCTTCGGCGGCGACGGCGCTGGTCAGCCCCCCGCGGGTGCGACCGGGATGTCCTCCTTCAGCGACCCGAGCAGTGGTGCCGCGCAGGGTTCCACCGGGCTGTCCTCGTTCGGCGCCGACCCGGCGGCCGGGCCGCCGCCGCAAGCGGGTCAGCCGCAGGGCGGCCAGAACCCCAGCGCCGCGGTCGGCGGTGGCGGCGGCGGTGCCATGATGGGCGGCATGGGCATGATGGGCGGCCAGGGTGCCCAGCAGGGCGGCGGTGAGCAGGAGCGCACCAACTCCAGCCCGTGGCGCACCCAGGGCCAGCTGTTCGACGACGGGGTGGACCGGTCGAACGTGCGCTTCCGTTCCGTGCTCGGCGAAGACCGGGAGAGGTGAGCTGAGTGGTTCCGGTCAACCAGCGCGTCGCCGACGAGGTCGCGACGCTGGCCGCGCGGCACCGCTACTCGATCGCGGACAACGTCGACGCGGTCCGCGCGGCGGAAGCCGCTTCGGCGCAGAAGAGCCAGGAGATCAAGGAAGCGGCCGAAGCCCGCAAGCAAGAACTCGTGGAGAAGGCGGCGAAGGACCGCGAGCAGGCGGAGAAGCCGCGCAACGAGTGGGCGGGCAAGTCGTCGCAGGACGACAACGTGATCGGCGTCGCTGGCGACGACTTCTTCGAGGAAGAGCCGCCGCCGCAACAGGTTTCGGCTCGTCCGGCCCCGCCGCCCCCGCCGCCGGAACCGGCGCCGCCAGCGCCCCCGGCACCCCGCGCGCGTCGGCAACCCGCGTTCGACGATGACGACGACTACGAGAACCAGAGCTGGCTGAGGTGAGCCGGAGGGGCCGGTCCCCGTTGTGGGATCGGCCTCCTCCGCGCCCGGGTGCTGGAAAACCGCCTCGCGCGTGATCCCGTGACGTACCCTCTGGCGCGTGCAACCTCAGCAGCCAGGACAGTGGGGGCCTCCGCCTGGTGGCCAGTTTCCCCAACAGCAGCAACCCGTCCAGCAGCCCTACCCGCAGGCACCGCCGCCGGGGTACCCGCAGTTCCAGCAGCAGCCACCGCGGAAGCGCAAGGGCCGCGTCGGGCTGATCATCGGCATCTCCGCGGGTGCGCTCGTGCTGCTCGGCGTCGGCGGCTTCTTCCTGATGGCCTACCTGGACTACTCGGAACCCGCGGGCAGCAACCCGTCGAACGCGGCGCTGCCGGAGGAGTGCGCCCTCGTCGACAAGGGGACCCTGCACCGCCTGCACGTCACCAACCCCGACCCGACCGTCGTGACCGACAACCCGGACGAAGGCCTGCACACCTGCGGCTGGGAACCGACGAAGGGCCGCGACGGCAACAACCTCCGGCGGCTGCGCGTCGACGTCAAGAACGCTTCTGCCGCCGGGTCCGACGCGGAGTCGGTGCTCGAGGACAACCGCCCGAGCGACGCCGAGGACGTGACGGGGCTCGGCGACGAGGCCTACATCGTCCTCGATGGACCCGGCGCGCCCGCGGAGCTGACCCTCCGAAAGGGACAGAAGATCGCGACCATCACGTACTCGGGCAAGGACAGCCAGTTCCTCGGCGACAACGTCGACATGCCCGTCCCGGAAGCGGAGGAGGCCGTCCGGTCGGTCGCCGAGGAGGTCGCGCCCGCGCTCTGACCGCTGATCGCTGATTGGTCAGCGGCGGTGCGGCGTTTAGGCTCGGCAGGTGCAACCGCAACAGCCCGGGCAGTGGGGCCCGCAGAACCAGCAGGTCCCTCCGGGACAGCCATTCCAGCAAGTGCCGCAGTACCAGCAGGCGCCGCAGTTCCAGCAGGCGCCGCCGAAGAAGAAGAGCAAGGCCGGGTGCATCACGCTCGTCGTGATCGGCATCGTCGTGCTGCTGGGCATTGGCATGGTGGTCGGTGTTTACTTCTACTGGCGGCACGGGATCATCAACACGCCCGCCGGGGAGGAACCCTCGGGCGAGAACGTGATCGCACCGTGCGACCTGGTCAGCGAGCAGACCCTGCGGGAGTTGCGCACCACCAACCTCACCCACGGGTACGAGTCGGAGGACGGCACCTCGGCGAGCTGCACCTGGCGGCCGACCAGGGGCCAGGACGGCAACAACGAGCGCTACCTCGACATCACCGTCTCCCGTGCGGTGACCGACGACCCCGAGGACGCGCTGGCGGACGCCGAGGAGGCCTTGGAGAGCTACCGGCAGAACGACGCCAAGAGCGCGACGCGGGTGGTCGACGTCGAAGGCCCGTGGGACGAGGCGTTCCTGGCCACCGGCACCGAGGTCAAGCAGGCGCTGCTGGTCTTCCGCAAGGGCACCACGACGGTCTCGGTCGGCTACGACGGCTACGACAAGACCTACTGGTTCGAGGACGAGCGCATGCCGGCCGCCGACGCCGAGCGCAACGCCAAGGCGGTCGCCGAGGAGTTCGCCGCCGGGATCTGAGGCGTCACGCCGCGGTGAGCACGCCCCGGGTGTGCACCTGGTCGATCTTGGTGCCCTTGATGTCGCTGGACAGCAGGGCCTCACCGCGGCGGTCCTCCACCAGGGTGCTCAGGAAGTAGGCCGTGAGCAGGGCCTTGGTCGCGCGCTGCGTCGAGTACTCGGACTTGCCGTGCAGGACCAGCTGGGTCCAGTGCCGCCCCTCGGTGAAGCCGAGGTGGCTGGCCTTGGCCACCGTCCGCAGCTGCACCGCCCCGCCCCAGGCGCGGGCGATCGGCTCGGCGTTGGCCACCGCCGGGGCCAGCAGGTCGTTGCCCGCGGCGAGGTGCAGTCCGGGCACCCGGACACGAGCGGCGGCCTCCAGCGCGGACGGGCGGGTCTCGGCGGCGGCCAGCGTGGCGACCGCGCGGATCCGCTCGTCCTCCGCGGCGGCCAGGACCGCGCACCCGGCGCCCATGGCGTGACCAGCGACACCCAGCTTCTTCTCGTCGACGCTGATCTGGCCCTCCCCGAGCCGGACCCCCACCGCGACGTCGAGCGCGGTGCGCAGGTCGGTGGCGAACATCCGGTGCGAGGCGAACACCCCGCGCTGGGTGGCGGGAGCGGCGACCACGAAGCCCCACGAGGCCAGGTGCCGCAACAGGGCCAGGTAGCGGCGCGGCGGCTGCAGCCAGCCGTGGCCGAAGGCGATCGCGGGAAGTCCCAGCCCGCTGCGCGGGGTGCAGACGATGCCGGGCAGGCCGACGAGGGCCAGGTCACCGTGCAGCACGTCGTGCGGTCCGCGCCGGGACAGCTCTTCGAACGCGTTCTTCGCGGAGGGGGCCTTCTTGGCAGTGCGCGCCATGGTCAGCAACGGTAGCGGACCAGCTCGTGCGCGCGCGGTAGCCGCTGCGCGGGCGTTCCCCCGACCGGGCTGGTGCGAACAGGTACAGACCACATGGAGTAGCTACGCTGGGCCGAGTGTGCGGCATCGTTGGTTACGTAGGACATCGCCAAGCCCTCGACGTGGTGCTCAACGGCCTCCGGCGGCTGGAGTACCGGGGCTACGACTCGGCGGGCGTGGCACTGCTCGACGGGGCGGGCAGCCTCGCCGTGGAGCGCGCCGCGGGCGCGCTGTCGAACCTGGAGAAGCGGCTCGCGGAGGTCGACGCCGACCGGTTCGCCGGGCACAGCGGCATGGGTCACACCCGGTGGGCCACCCACGGCGCGCCGACCGACCGCAACGCCCACCCGCACCGCGACGCCACCGGGCAGGTGGCCGTGGTGCACAACGGCATCATCGAGAACTTCGCCGCGCTGCGCGCCGAGCTGGAAGCCACCGGCATCGAGATGGCCAGCGACACCGACACCGAGACCGCGGCGCACCTGGTCGCCGCCGCCTACGCCGGTGGACCGACCGCTGGTGACCTCAGCGCCAGCGTCTGCGCGGTCGCCCGCCGCTTGGAGGGCGCCTTCACGCTGGTCGTCACGCACGCCGCGGAACCGGACAAGGTCGTCGCGGCCCGCCGGTCCTCGCCGCTGGTCGTCGGCGTCGGCGACGGCGAGCACTTCCTCGCCTCGGACGTCGCCGCGTTCATCGAGCACACCCGCGACGCGGTGGAGCTCGGCCAGGACCAGGTGGTCACCATCACCCGCGACGGCTACCGGGTGACCGACTTCGACGACGTCGAGGTCGAGACCAAGCCGTTCAGCGTGGACTGGGACCTGTCGGCCGCGGAGAAGGGCGGCCACGACTACTTCATGCTCAAGGAGATCGAGGAGCAGCCCGAGGCGCTGGAGAACACGCTGCGCGGGCACTTCACCGACGGCAGCATCGTGCTCGACGAGCTGCGCCTCACCGAGCAGGACCTGCGCGACGTGGACAAGGTCTTCGTGGTCGCCTGCGGCACCGCCTACCACTCCGGGCTGCTCGCCAAGCACGCCATCGAGCACTGGTGCCGGGTGCCGGTGGAGGTTGAGCTGGCCAGCGAGTTCCGCTACCGCGACCCGGTGCTGGGCCGCGACACCCTGGTGGTGGCGATCTCCCAGTCCGGCGAGACCGCCGACACCCTGGAGGCGGTGCGCCACGCCCGCACCCAGCGGGCGCGCGTGCTGGCGATCTGCAACACCAACGGCGCGCAGATCCCGCGCGAGTCCGACGCGGTGCTCTACACCCACGCCGGGCCGGAGATCGGGGTCGCGGCCACCAAGACGTTCCTCGCCCAGATCGCGGCGAACTACCTGGTCGGGCTGGCCCTGGCGCAGGCGCGCGGCACGAAGTACTCCGACGAGGTGGCCCGCGAGTACGCCGAGCTGTCCGCGATGCCGGACGCGGTGCGCCGAACCCTGGGCACCGTCGACCAGGTGCGCGAGCTGGGGAAGGCGCTGGCTGACTCCAAGGCGGTGCTGTTCCTGGGCCGCCACGTCGGCTACCCGGTGGCGCTGGAGGGCGCGCTCAAGCTCAAGGAGCTCGCCTACATGCACGCTGAGGGCTTCGCGGCGGGTGAGCTCAAGCACGGCCCGATCGCGCTGATCGAGCAGGGCCTGCCGGTGGTCGTGGTGATGCCGTCGCCGAGCGGCCGCGCCCTGCTGCACGCGAAGCTGGTCTCCAACATCCGCGAGATCCAAGCCCGCGGCGCGCGCACCATCGTGATCGCCGAGGAGGGCGACGAGACGGTCCGGCCGTTCGCCGACGAGCTGATCACCATCCCGGCGGTGCCGACCCTCCTCCAGCCCCTGGTCTCCACGATCCCGCTCCAGGTCCTGGCGGCGGAGATCGCCCGAGCTCGGGGCTACGACGTCGACAAGCCCCGCAACCTCGCCAAGTCCGTCACCGTCGAGTAACCCCCGGCAGGCACTGCCCCAGCTCCGACCTGACGCGATCCCGGTGGAGATCAGGCATCCGACCCCCACCGGGATCGCGCCACGTTCCACCGGCCGGATGACCTCCCACACCCCGGTGTCTCGGACGCCGTCCTCCGGCGTGTCGGGCGCCGGACACACCGGAATTTACAGTTTCAGTTGAAACTGTAAACCAGGGTGATCCGCTGGACTTACAGTTTCAGTTGAAACTGTGGTGGTTGGGTGACGCCGGGACGGGTGGTGTTGTGCGGTGTCGGTGGGGTGCCGGGCAGACTGTGCGGGATCTTGCCGGTGGTGTCGAGGGAGGACGCGATGCACGGAGTGTGGACCCCGGACCAGATCCGCGCCGCTGAGCAGCAGCTCTTCACTCGGACACCGGAACCCGTCGTGATGCGCCGCGCTGCCTTCGCGGTGGCCGTGCACACCGCGCGGCTGCTCACCGAGTTCACCGGCGGCGTGTCCGGCCGACGGGTCGCGCTGCTGGTCGGGGCCGGGAACAACGGCGGTGACGCGCTGTGGGCCGGGGCTTTCCTCCGCCGCCGCGGGGTCGGCGTCACCGCGGTGCTGCTCGCCCCGGAGAAGGCGCACGCCGCGGGGCTCGCCGCGCTGCGGCGCGCGGGCGGTCGGGCGGTGCCCGCCGAGGGTGCCAGCGCGGACACCTCGGGGATCGGCGCGGAGGCGGCGGACGCCGTGGAGCGGGCCGACGTCGTGGTCGACGGGATCGTCGGGCTCTCCGCGCGCGGACCCCTGCGGCCGACCGCGGCCGAACTGGTGCGGCGGATCGCGGCACCAGTGGTGGCCGTCGACCTGCCCAGCGGCGTCGACCCGATGACGGGTGCCGTGGACGGACCTGCCGTGGCAGCCGACCTCACCGTGACCTTCGCCGGTCGCAAGCCCTGTCACGTGCTGGGGGAGGGCGCGGTGCACTCGGGCGACGTGGAGGTGGTCGACATCGGGCTCGACGACGACCTGCCGGATCCCGAGTTCCACCTGCTGCGGCCCGCGGAGGTCGGCGCGGCCTGGCCGGTGCCGGGCCCGGACGACGACAAGTACAGCCAGGGCGTGGTCGGCGTCGCCGCCGGTTCGGCGACCTACCCCGGAGCGGCGGTGCTGGCCAGCGGCGCAGCGGTGCAGGCGACATCGGGCATGGTCCGCTACGCGGGCCCGGCGGCCGACGTGGTGCGCGCGCACTGGCCGGAGGTGGTGGCCACCGGCGCGGTCAGCGACGCCGGGCGGGTCCAGGCGTGGGCGGTCGGCCCGGGCATCGGTCTCGGCGCCAGCGGACGCGAAGTCCTGCGGCACGTCCTGGAGTCGGGCCGCCCGGTGTGCGCCGACGCCGACTCGATCACCCTGTTCGCCAACGACCCCACCCTCTGGGACGCCCGCGACCCCGACGCCCCGCTGGTCCTGACCCCGCACGCGGGCGAGTTCGCCCGCCTGGCAGGCCGAGCACCGGGCCCGGACCGCGTCAGCGCGGTGCGAGAGGTCGCAGCCCGTTTCAACGCGGTGGTCCTGCTCAAGGGCAACACAACGATCATCGCGGCCCCGGACGGCCGAGTGCTGGTCAACAACGCCCAACACGCCTGGCCAGCCACAGCAGGCTCCGGGGACGTCCTGACAGGCCTGATCGGAGCCCTCCTGGCAAGCGGAACAAACCCCTGGCTGGCCTGCGCCTACGCAGCCCACACCCACGCCCTGGCAGCAGACCTGGCAGCCCACGGAACCCCAGAACACCCAGAACAACCAGGAGCCCCAATAGGAGCCTCAACCCTCCTGAAAAAAATCCCCCAAGCAATCAGAACCCTAAGAAAAGCAGCCCTAACATAACCAACAAAAAGAAAAAAACCCCACCCCGCCGGACCAACCGCACCAGGCGCCCCCGGAACGCCCGTGCCCCCGGAACGCCCGTGCCCCCGGAACGCCCGTGCCCCCGGAACACCGGTTTCCCGCCGGAACACCGGTATCACGGCGGTCGGAGTGGTGGTGACGGATGCAATTTCGATTGAAATTGCCTCACCTCGCGACTGTGGGTTCCGTCGAGAACGTCGGCAATTTCGATTGAAATTGCGCCACCCCAAACCCAACCACCTACCGCTTTGAACCCAAAAGCACCCACCCACCTCACGGCACCTCTCTCCACCAACGCCACCCCGTTATCACCACCAAAACCCCAGGTGCTCCACCCCGCGTCACCCCCAACCCCAGCTGCTCCACCCCGCAGCCACCCCAGCCCCCCACCCGCCCACCACCCGATACGCCGGTAACACCCCCGCGCTGTGTGGGACGATGTCGGTGCCATGAGTGACCAGCCCGTGCACCGCGCCGACCTGCGCATCGACGTGGGTGCGATCCGCCACAACGCAAGGGTGCTGTCGGCGCGTGCCCGCGAGTCGGGCGCCGCCACGATGGCCATCGTCAAGTCGGACGGCTACGGCCACGGGGCGGTGACCGTGGGGCGCGCCGCGCTCGAGTCCGGCGCCGACCAGCTCGGCGTCGCCTCCCTGGACGAGGCGCTGCAGCTGCGCGCAGCCGGTATCACCGCTCCGGTGTTCTGCTGGCTCTACGCCGTCGGGGACGACTTCGCGCCCGCGATCGCCGAGGACGTCGAGCTGTCCGCGTCGTCGCTGGAGGTCCTCCAGCGGATCGAGGCGGCCGCCGCAGCGCAGGACCGCACCGCCCGCGTGCACCTCAAGATCGACACCGGGCTCTCCCGCAGCGGCTGCCCGGCCGACCTCTGGCCCGCGCTGGTGGAAGCCGCCGCCAAGGCCGAGGCCGACGGGAACGTCGAGGTCGTGGCGGTGTGGTCGCACCTGGCGTGCGCCGACGAGCTCGGCCACCCCTCCATCGACGAGCAGGCCGAGCGGTTCCGGCGCGCGCACGAGCAGGCGCGGGCGGCTGGCCTGGACCCGATCCGGCACCTGGCCAACTCGGCCGCCGTGCTCACCCGCCCCGACCTGCACTTCGAGCTGGTCCGCCCGGGCATCGCCGTGTACGGCCTGGACCCGGTGCCGCAGGACGGCGACCACGACCTGCGCCCCGCCATGACGTTCCGCTCGTCGGTGGCGCTGACCAAGCGGATCGCGGCGGGCGAGAGCGTCTCCTACGGCCACACCTGGACGGCCGACCGGTCCACCGGGTTGGCGCTGGTGCCGGTCGGTTACGCCGACGGCGTGCCGCGCACCCTGTCCGGACGCATGTCGGTGTGGTTGGCGGGCAGGCGGCGGCCGGTCGTCGGCCGGGTCTGCATGGACCAGCTGGTGGTGGACTGCGGTGACGACGTGGTCCGCGAGGGCGACGAGGTGCTGCTGTTCGGCCCGGGTGATCGCGGTGAGCCGACGGCGGCGGAGTGGGCTGACGAGCTCGGCACCATCCACTACGAGATCGTCACCGGCATGTACCGCCCGAGGGTGACGCGCACCGTCGAGGACCCGGGGGCGTGATGAGCTCCCGCCGCGCGGGGCGCGCGCGACGTCCGCGGCTGGGGGCGGTGTGAAACCCGTCTGGCAGGCGTTGGCCTGGACGAGCGGTGTGCTGGGTGCCGCCATCACCGGCGCTGCGGTCGGAGTCGTCGCGCACAGCACGCGAGCCGCGCGGCGCGACCCCGACGACGGCGAACCGCTGGGGCGGCTCCGCCCGGACCGGCAGTCCACTGTGGCCGCTGACGACGGGGTTCCGCTTGCGGTGCAGGAGGTCGAGCCCGTCGACGGTGGTTCGCCGGAGCTGACCGTGGTGCTGGTGCACGGCTTCGCGCTCGACTCCCGCTGCTGGCACTTCCAACGCCGCGACCTGCCGGAACTGACCGACCCGCGGGTCCGCGTGGTGCAGTACGACCAGCGCAGCCACGGCCGCTCCGGGCACTCCTCCAAGCGCAACAGCACCATCGACCAGCTCGGCCGGGACCTCGACGCGGTGCTGCGCGCGATGGCCCCGAAGGGCCCGATCGCGCTGGTGGGGCACTCGATGGGCGGCATGACGATCATGGCGCTGGCCGAGCAGCGCCCAGAGCTGTTCCGCGACCGGGTGCGCGCGGTGGCGCTGATCGGGACCGCGGCCGATTCGGTCGGCGCGGCCGGGCTGCCCCGCACCTGGCTCTCCCGCGTCAACCCGGTGCCGCGCGGGTTGGCGCTGCTGTCCAGCGTCCAGCCCGAGCTGGTGGAGCGCACCCGGCGGGTCGGCGACCGGATCACCTGGCGGTTGGTCCGCTCGCTGGCGTTCGGGGACCGCGCGATCTCGCCCGTGGTGGTGGACCTGGTGGCGGAGATGATCGGCGCCACCACCGTCGAGGTCGTCACCGACTTCCT
Source organism: Saccharopolyspora sp. NPDC000359 (assembly GCF_040300525.1). Lineage (NCBI taxonomy): Bacteria > Bacillati > Actinomycetota > Actinomycetes > Pseudonocardiales > Pseudonocardiaceae > Saccharopolyspora > Saccharopolyspora sp. NPDC000359. The sequence continues at coordinate 25,436 of NZ_JBEPDU010000039.1, forward strand.
GGAGACGATCAGCCTGCACGACCGCAAGACCGCGCTCGCCGCGCTGCGGACCTGCGAGGTGCTGGTGCTCAGCGGGGACACCGACCGGGTCACCCCGTTCTCCCCGCACGCCGAGGTGCTGGCCACCGAGCTGCCGGACGCGACGCTGGTGCGCGTCGAAGGCGCGGGGCACCCGGTGATGTTGGAACGGCCAGGATTGGTCACCGAGCAGTTGACCGCGCTGCTGCGCAGGGCGGTCAGGAGGCGAGTGGGGAAGTGATTGCTGTGCTTCGGACCGCGGAGTTGCCGCAGGAGTCCGACACGCTGGAGTTCGGTCGTCGGCTGGGGGCTGTGCTGCGCGCTGGCGATCTGGTGCTGTTGGACGGTCCGCTCGGCGCGGGCAAGACCGTGCTCGCGCGGGGGATCGCAGCGGGCATGGGCGTCACCGGCCGGGTGACCTCGCCGACGTTCGTGATCGCGCGGGTGCACCGGCCGGAGTCCGGCGACGGCCCGGTGCTGGTGCACGTCGACGCCTACCGGCTGGGCGGGCTGGACGAGATCGACGACCTGGACCTGGACACCGACCTCACCGAGGCCGCCGTGGTGGTGGAGTGGGGCGAGGGCCTGGCGGAGCGGCTTGCCGACAGCCACCTGATGCTGCGGATCCGCCGTCGCCCCGACGACGTCCGCGAGATCACCGTGGAACCGCACGGGGAGACCTGGGACGCGCGGCTGGCCGAACTGGTCGGGTTGTGAGCGAGTACTTAGCCGGGATACCCGGCCCCCTGGCGCTGATCGCCGCAGTCGTGGTGCTGTTCCTCGAATCCGGCATGGTGGTCGGGCTGTTCCTGCCCGGCACCGGCACGGTCCTGGCGCTTGGCCTGCTGGCCGGTCAGGGCGTGGTGGAGGTGTGGTTGGCGGCCGTCTGCGCTTCCGCCGCGACGGCCCTGGGCTGCCAGCACAGCTTCTACCGAGGCCGCCGCAACGGGTTGGTGCGCCGCGAGCTGGTGAAGCGGCTGGGGGAGGCGCGCCTCGTCCGCCTGGAGTCCGCATTGGACGGTCGGACCGAGGTGACGGTGGCGGTGTCGCAGTGCTTCGCGGCGGTGCGCACGTTGGTGCCCAGGCTCGCGGCCCGCACCGGCATGACCCGCCTCCGCTTCACCCTCTGCAACCTCCCGGTCGCCACCGCCTGGGCGACGACCCTGGTGCTCCTCGGCGCCTGGTCCGGCGAGGCCTACGACAGCGTCGAGTCCATCGCAGGCCTGGCCGGACTACCCGTGCTGGCCGTCGCCGCAGCGGTGGCGCTGTGGATCTGGTGGCTCCGCCGCAGGAACCGCAACCAGGAGGTAGCGCCCCCTGCGGTGCCGGAGGAGACCGCGCAGCGCTGACCGGCGCGTGGGGCCTGGTCCGTCATGGGATGTGGGTGGCGGTGCCGGTGACGCGGATGCGGTCGTGGTCGGGGGAGACCTCGACGTCGAGGATGCTGGGGCGGCCCATGTCGTCGCCCTGGTGAATGCGGAAGGTCGTCGGCGGGGTGATCAGGCCGAGGTGCTTGAGGTAGCCGCCGAAGGCCGCCGCGGCCGCGCCGGTCGCCGCGTCCTCCACCACGCCACCCGGCGGAAACGGGTCGCGGGCGTGGAACAGCTCGGGGCCCTCGCGCCAGACCAGTTGCAGCGTCGTCCAGTCCTGGTCGGACATCAGCCTGCCGAGGCGGTCGAAGTCGTAGGACAGCGCGGCCAACGTGTCCCTGGTGGACACTGCGAGGACCAGGTGGTCGTTGCCGCCGAAGGCGATCCGGGGCGGCAGGGCCGGGTCGAGGTCGTCGCGGGTCCAGCCGAGCGCGGCCAGGGCCTCGTCGAGGACTGCTGGTTCGACGTCGCGGATCGAGGTGGGGACGCTGGTCAGCGTCGCGGTGTGCCGCCCGGAGTCGTCGACCTGGGTGTCCACCGGCACCGGCCCGGCCTGCGTGCGCAGGTCGAACCGCCCGGTGCCGTCGCGTTCGGCGAGGGCGACGGCGGCGGCGATCGTCGCGTGCCCGCAGAAGGCGACTTCGGCCTTCGGGCTGAAGTACCGGATGTCGTGCGCGCGGTCGCCGCGGGGGAGCAGGAACGCGGTCTCGGAGTACCCGAGGTCGGCGGCGATCGCCAGCATCTCCGCCTCGGTGAGCCCCGTCGCGTCGAGCACCACCCCGGCCAGGTTCCCGCCGCGAGGATCACTGCTGAACCCGACCAACCGCTGGACCTCGGCCCCTGCCGCATCACTGTGCATGCCGCCTCCAGCGCCGCCGACCAGGACCTTATTCCCCCTAGGCCCCGCCGACCCCGAAACCCCTGGTGCCGAGGGGCATCCGGGCCCCGGCCCGCCTCCCGGGACTTCGGGGAACACGCATCTTCGATGGAAATCGGACATCCTGATTCCCATCGAACACCTCCTCCAGCCCCGGCCGGGGGCTGGAGCACAGCGCACCCGGAGAAGGCCCACACCTCGCCTTCGATCGGATGCCTCGAACAGACCGCACCCGGAGAAAGCCGCCACCCCACCCGTCCGGAGCCCAGGCCACGCCCGGAAACGGACCTCGGAACCCCAGCAGGTGTCCAAGGCCCGGTCGGACGACGCCCGGAGGACGAAGTCCCGCCCCTCGACAGGCGCCTGAACCCCGCGACCGGCGCCGCAGTTTCAATTGAAACTGCGATCACCCGCCCTGGCGTTCCGCAGTTTCAATTGAAACTGCGACTCGTGCGCGTGGCGTTCCGCAGTTTCAATTGAAACTGCGGTACCGGTGCTGCCGGGGGACGCTGCGGAAGCCGGGCTGTGCCCTGGACGTCGACCCCGGCATTGCGGTGCTCGGTGCTCGGTGCCGGGGGTGGGGGTTAGGCGGTGTTGCTGACGCTGAGTTCGGCGGAGAGGTCTTTGGCCAGGCGTTGCATCAGGGGGATGACCTCGTCCGTGGAGATTCGGGTCATGCGGCCTTCCGGGCCGCTGATCGAGATCGCCGCGCCCGCCGGGGCTCCCGGGACCGCCACCGCGTAGCAGCGGACGCCGACCTCCTGCTCGCCGTCGTCGAGGGCGTAGCCCTGCTGGCGGATGCGGGCCAGCTCCTCCTGCATCGCTTCGACGGTGGTGATGGTGCGCTCCGTCTGCGGGTGCATCGTCGTGCGGGACAGCAGTTGGGTCACGGTGTCCGGCGGCATGGTGGCCATCACCGCCTTGCCGACCGCCGTGGCGTGCGCGTCGACGCGGCGGCCGACCTCGGTGAACATCCGCATCGAGTGCTGCGAGGGCACCTGCGCGACGTAGACGATCTGCTCGCCGTCGAGGACCGCCATGTTGGACGTCTCGCCGGTGGCTTCGGTGAGCTCGGCCAGGTAGGGGCGGGCCCAGGAGCCGAGGGCGCGGCTGGCCGTCTCGCCGAGGCGGATCAGCCGGGGGCCGAGCGCGTAGCGCCGGGACGGCTGCTGCCGGGCGTAGCCGTTGCTCACCAGGGTGCGGATGATCCGGTGGATCGTCGGGAGCGGCAGGCCGGACTGCTCGGCCAGCTCGGACAGGGCGACCTCGCCACCGGCGTCGGCCATGAGTTCCAGCAGCTCGAAGGTGCGTTCAACGGACTGCACCCCGCCGCCCTGGCTTGCCCGCTGCGGGCCAGTGGTCATCGCAGAACTCCCTCTTCGCCCTTCGGCCTGCGCCGAAGTCTAGTCCGTGATGGGTGCTACAGCTCATGTTGCTTCGAACGCTATATGGAAACTAACATCCACGATGCAGAAAAACATTACGGGCGTACCGCAAGCGGAACGGCCGCCGCGCAGCCTCGGGTGCGCGACAGTCCGCCACGCGGCAAGGTGAGCCATCAGCCACCGTCTGGAACCCGGCAGCAGGAAGAGGTGGACTTCCCATGTCCGAAACCGCAGCAGGAGTGCAGGTGCTCGGCGGTGCCGTCGAGCGCGGCGACGAGATCCTCACCAAGGAAGCGCTCGAGTTCGTGGCCGGTCTGCAGCGCGCCTTCGGCGCCCGCCGCGACGAGCTGCTCGAGCGCCGCAAGCAGCGCCGCGCGGAGGCCGCGGCCAAGGGTCGGCTGGACTTCCTCGAGGAGACCAAGCACATCCGCGAGGGCGACTGGAAGGTGGCCGCGCCGCCCGCCGACATCGCCGACCGCCGGGTGGAGATCACCGGCCCGACCGACCGCAAGATGGCGATCAACGCGCTGAACTCCGGCGCCAAGGTCTGGCTGGCCGACCTCGAGGACGCCAACACCCCGCACTGGGACAACGTCGTCTCCGGCCAGGTCAACCTCCACGACCTGGTGCGCAAGCAGATCGAGCTGGTCACGCCGAAGAAGACCTACAAGCTGCGCGACGACGTCGAGCACGCGGTGCCGCTGGTGCGCCCGCGCGGCTGGCACTTCGACGAGAAGCACGTCCTGGTCGACGGCAAGCCCGTCGTCGCCGCCTTCGTGGACTTCGGCCTGCACTTCTTCCACAACGCCAAGGAGCTGCTCAGCCGCGGCAGCGGGCCGTACTTCTACCTGCCGAAGATGGAGAGCCACCTCGAGGCGCGGCTCTGGAACGACGTCTTCACCCACGCGCAGCAGGAGCTGGGCGTCCCGCACGGCTCGGTGCGCGCCACGGTGCTGATCGAGACCTTCCCGGCCGCGTTCGAGATGGAGGAGATCCTCTACGAGCTGCGCGACCACTCCGCGGGCCTCAACGCCGGCCGCTGGGACTACCTGTTCAGCGTCATCAAGACCTTCCGCGACTCCGACAAGTACGTCCTGCCGGACCGCAACGCCGTCACCATGACCGCGCCGTTCATGCGCGCCTACACCGAGCTGCTGGTGCGCACCTGCCACAAGCGCGGCGCGTTCGCCATCGGTGGCATGGCCGCGTTCATCCCGACCAAGGACCCGGCCACCAACGAGAAGGCGATGGCCAAGGTCCACGACGACAAGAAGCGCGAGGCCGGGGACGGCTTCGACGGCTCCTGGGTCGCGCACCCCGGCCTGGTGCCGATCTGCTTCGAGGAGTTCGACGCGGTGCTGGGCGACAAGCCCAACCAGATCGACCGCACCCGCGACGACGTCGCGGTGACCGCCGACCAGCTGCTGGCGGTCGCCGAGACGCCGGGTGACAAGACCATCGAGGGCCTGCGCGCGGCGGTCGACGTGGGCGTCCGCTACATCGTGTCCTGGCTGGGCGGCAACGGTGCGGCGGCGATCCACAACCTGATGGAGGACGCCGCGACCGCGGAGATCTCCCGGTCGCAGATCTGGCAGTGGCTGCACAACGACGTCGTGCTGGCCGGTGGCGAGCGGGTCACCGCGGACCTGGTGCGCGAGGCGCTGGCCGACGTCGAGAAGCAGCTGCGTGCCGAGGAGGGTTTCCCGGTCGAGGACCTGGGCCGGGCGGTCGAGCTGTTCGAGCAGGTGGCGGTGGCCGACGAGTTCGTCGACTTCCTGACGCTGCCCGCCTACGAGCAGATCGACTGATCGCACTGCGGCACTCAGGGGCCGTGCGCCATCCCGCGATCCCCATGGGGATCGCCACCGCGGGGGCGCGCGGCCCCGTTGCCGCAGCCGAGCTGGGCAGCCGGGGACGCCTCCCGGCTGCCGGACCGAAGGGAGCGCAAGTGGCCAGAACCTCGCTGGAAACCGCCGAGGTCAACCGTCGGCTCGCCCGGCTTTCCGCGGTGGACGAGCACATCGCCGCCACCTACCCGGGAGCGCGGGCGGCGCGGCAGCCGGTGCACACCTGCTACGTGCCGGCGAACAAGGTCGACGCCGAGACGGTTCGGCTGTGGGAGCGGGAGGCGCTGGCCGCGCTCGACCGGGACGCGGCCCGGCCGGAGGACCTGGCCGAGGTCCTCGGCCTGGACGCCGAGATCGCCCGCGCGGTGCACCCCCGGGTACGGGCCAAGCTGCAGAACTCCCCGGTGGAGGACCTGCGCATCGACTTCGAGGACGGCTACGGCCGCCCCGGTGACGAGGTGGAGGACGCCGACGCCGAGCGCACCGCCGGGGTGATCGCGGGCTGGCTGCGCGAGGGCAGCGCCCCGGCGAACTTCGGGCTACGCGTGAAGTCCTTCGACACCCCGGAGCTGCGCGCCCGCTCCGTGCGCACGCTCGACGTCTTCCTCACCGCGCTGCTGCGCGAGCACGGCGGTCTGCCCGACGGGTTCCTGCTGACCTTCCCGAAGGTCGTCGACGTCACGCAGGTCGAGGTCTTCGTCGAGTTCCTGGCGCTGCTGGAGCAGCAACTGGGCCTGCCGGACCGGGCGCTGGGCTTCGAGATCCAGGTGGAGACCACGCAGTCCATCGTGGACTCGGAGGGCCGCCTCGCGCTGCCGCGCTTCCTGCGCGCGGGCGCCGGTCGGGTCACCGGGTTGCACTTCGGCACCTACGACTACACCGCCAGCTGCGGCCTGACCGCCGCGCACCAGCACCTCGCGCACCGCGCCTGCGACTTCGCCCGCCACGTGATGCAGGTGTCCGCCGCAGGCACCGGGGTCTTCCTCTCCGACGGCTCCACGAACGTGCTGCCCGTCGGCGACCAGGTCCACCACGGCTGGCGCACCCACTACGACCTGACCCGCCGCTCCCTGGAGCACGGCTTCTACCAGGGCTGGGACCTGCACCCGGCGCAGCTGGTGACCCGCTACGCGGCGGTGTTCGCGGCGTTCCGCGACTCGGCGCCCGCGGAAGCGGCCCGCCTGTCGGCGTACGCCACGGCCAGCGGTGGGGCGGTCCTGGACGAGCCCGCGACGGCCCGCGCGCTGGCGGCGTCCTTCGTCCGCGCCCTGGACAACGGCGGCATCGACGCGGCCGAGGTCGAGCAGATGACCGGCCTGCCGGAGGCGGAGGTCCGCAAGCTCGGCAGGCTCTGACGGCACCCGCGCGCACTCCCCGCTGGACCGGCGGGGAGTGCGCGCGGATGATCGCCGCATGACCGTCCTCAAGGTGGCGACCTGCCAGTTCCCGGTGAGCGCGGACATCCGGCGCAACGCCCGGCACATCGCCCGGCAGCTGCGCGTGGCCAAGGAGCGGGGCGCTGAGGTGGCCCACTTCCCGGAGGGCGCGCTGTCCGGGTACGCGGGGGTCGACTTCGACAGCTTCGCCGGGTTCGACTGGGACCTGCTCCGCTCCCGGATGACCGAGCTGATGGACCTCGCCCGCGAGCTGCGCATCTGGGTGGTGCTGGGCTCCGCGCACCGGCTCTCCGGCGACCGCAAGCCGCACAACAGCCTCTACGTGGTCGACGCCGCCGGGGTGCTCGTCGACCGCTACGACAAGCGCTTCTGCTCCGGGCCCCCGGACGGCTCCTGGGGCGACCTCGCGCACTACAGCCCCGGCGACCACCCCAGCACCTGGGAGATCGGCGGGGTCCGCTGCGGGGCGCTGATCTGCTACGACTACCGCTTCCCCGAGCTGTACCGGGAGTACCGGGGGCTCGGCGTGCAGGTGGTGTTCCACTCGTTCCACGCGGGCAACGTCCCGCCGGAGCGGGTGGTGGCGATCGAGACCGCGATCGGTCCGCAGTTCCGCAGCGTCAACCAGGCGCCGACCCTCACCTTCCCGGGTGTCACGATGCCCGCTGCGATGACGGCGGCCGCGGCCAGCAACCACGTGTGGATCAGCTGCCCGAACTCGTCGGCCGCGGAGAGCCTGTGGCCCGCGTTCTTCGTCCGCGCCGACGGCATCACCACCGGGCGCCTGCGCCGCAACCACCCCGGCGTGCTGATCACCGAGGTGGACACCGGAGCGGACCTGTACGACTCGACCGCCGCGTGGCGGGACCGCGCGATGGCCGGTGTCCTGCACAGCGGCGACCTCGTTGACGACGCCCGCTCCCGCGACCGGACGTCGCTGTGACAGGAAGGTTCCCTTGCTCGCGAGTCCAGATCGTGGGCCGGTGGTGGACAGGGGGTGTTCGGTGTGCGCCGATGGGACCATGCGGATCAGGGGCGCTGTGTTGCAGGAGTGCGGTCGGCCGGGGCCGTGGGAGCGGAGCCGGCCGTTGGCGGTTGCGGAGCTCGACCTCGACGGGCCCGGGCCGGGGGAGCTGCTCGTGCGGTTGGAGGCCGCCGGGGTGTGCCACTCCGACCTGTCCGTTGTGGACGGTAGCCGGGTGCGGCCGGTGCCGATGCTGCTCGGGCACGAGGCCTGCGGGGTGGTCGCCGAGGCCGGTCCGGGCGTCGACCTCGTCGAGGGGCAGCGGGTGGTCCTGTACTTCGTGCCGCGGTGCGAGGAGTGCGACGCGTGCCGGGCCGGTGGGCGCGTGCTGTGCTCGCCGGGGTGGGCCGCCAACGGTGCGGGCACGTTGCTCTCCGGCGCCCGCCGGTTGCACTGGGACGGACAGGACGTGCACCACCACTGCGGGGTTTCCGGGTTCGCCACGCACGCCGTCGTGGACCGGCACTCGGTGGTGCCGATCGGTGATGATGTTCCGCCGGACATCGGCGCGCTGCTCGGCTGCGCGGTGCTGACCGGCGGCGGGGCGGTGAAGAACGCCGGTCGGCTGGAGCCCGGCGAGGACGTCACGGTGGTGGGCGTCGGCGGGGTCGGGATGGCCGCGGTGCTGGTCGCGCTGGCTTGCGGGGCCGGGCACGTCACGGTGGTGGACCCGTTGCCGGGCAAGCGGTCCCGCGGGTTGGAGCTGGGCGCTGGCAAGGCGTTGACGCCGGAGGAGGCGGTCGAGTCCGGGCATCGGAGCTCGCTGGTGGTCGAGGCCAGCGGCAACGCGCGGGCGTTCGAGACGGCCGTGGCGGTGACCGCGCCGGGCGGGCGGACCGTGTCGGTCGGGCTGGCCGCACCGGAGGCGCGCAGCAGCATCTCGCCGTTGGCGCTGGTCAGCGAGACCCGCACGATCACCGGTTCGTTCCTCGGTTCCGGCCTGCCCGCACGGGACATCCCCGAGTACGCCGACCTGTGGCGCGCCGGGAAGCTGCCGGTGGACCAGCTGGTGTCGGGCACGATCGACCTGGACGACATCAACCGCGCGATGGACGAGCTCGCCGCGGGGCGCGCGATGCGCCAGGTGATCCGGTTCTGACCGGTCACGCGACGGCGGAGCTGTCCTCGCGGCTGATCAGGCCGTCCGAGCCGCTGAGGTGATCGGCGAACAGCGCGGCGGTGGCGTCCGCGCCGCCCTCGGCGAGCGTGCGCATTCTCGGTGGTGGCCCGCACGTCCACGGTCGGCATCCTCGCTCGCGACAACTGCACCGGACCAGGACCCCGGAGGCACGCGTCGATGACCCGGGAGGTGATGCGTGGCTCGCGCGGACCCACTAGCGTCGGAGCATCCGAGCCCTTGGGGGGATGACCATGGCCGAGAAGTCCCGCGCCGACGTGGTGGCGGCGCTCGCCGACCGGCTGGGCAAGAACCGGGTCTTCGGCGAGCCGGTGCAGCAGGGCGACACCACGCTGGTGCCGGTGGCCAGTGTCAGCATCAGCGGTGCGCGCGGCCCGGCGGTGCGCCCGGTCGGGGCGTTCGCGATCTCGGGGAGCGGGTCGGTGACCTGGCACCCGGCGGTCAGCGTGAACCGCATCGTCTGGGGTGGTCAGCTCGCCCTGGCCGCAGTTTTGATCACCGCCGCGATCGCCTTCCGGCGCAAGCGCTGACCGCTGCCGGTCGAAGGCGCGGGCGAGCGGTCCGCGGTGACGGCGTCGAGCACTGCACGCTGGTCGGGCGCAGCTGCAGCGCCGTCAGGCGATGGCGGTGCGGGGGTCGACGCCGGACCAGGCGATGAGGCTCGTCGCCACCTCTTCCACCGTCGGGCGGGCTCCGGGGTTCGGGGCGAGGCAGGCGTCGATGGTGCGGGAGAGCGCCGCGGGCAGGCGGCGGTGCGTGCGCAGCGGCGCCGCGACCCGGTCGCGCTGCGGGTAGTAGCGGGTGCCGCCGGTGCTGTACTCGCGGTGCGAGACGTCCGCCCACGGCGTGGTGCCGGACAGCGCCTCGTAGAGCGTGATGCCCAGGCCCCAGGTGTCGGCCTTCGGGGTCATCTCCTCGCCCCCGGCCTGCTCCGGCGAGAGGTAGTCGAACGTGCCCGCCGAGCTCCGCTCGCCGACGCGGCAGCTCAGGCTCAGGTCGAGCAGCACCGCCCGGCCGCCCACCTCGACGATGTTGGACGGCTTCACGTCGAGGTGCACCCAGCCGCGGCGGTGCAGGTAGGTCAGCACCGAGCACAGCTGGATGCCCAGCACCGCCGCGTCGACCGGCCGCAGCCTGCCGTGTTCGTCGATCAGGTAGGCCAGCGTGTGCCCAGGCAGCGTTTCGGTGATCACCGCCGGTCGCGCGGGTTCCGCGGTCTGCACGATCTCGTAGCCGCGCACCAGGTGCGGGTGCGTGAACTGGGTGAGCAGCACGCCCTCGTTGCGCAGCCAGCCCACCGCGCGCTGGTCGTCGGCGCGCTCCGGGCGGACCGTCTTGGCGACGCAGCGGCAGGACCGCTCCTCGCTCCAGACGTCGTAGACGTCGAGGCGGCTGCCCCGGCGCAGGTGGTCGACGACCTTGTACCCGGGTGCGAGGGGGTCACCCGGTGCCAGCGGCGCTTCACCCGCGCCCCACTCCTGGTCCGGTTCGCCGTAGTAGTACGAGCTCAACGAGTCGATCAACACCGCGATCAGCTGTGGCTGCGGCGCCGGTAGTGGCCGCGGCTGCTGTCCCGACGACGGTAGTGGTCGCTGCTGTCCCGACGGCGGCGGTGGTCGTCGCTGCTGTCGCGGCGGCGCCGGTGGTCGCTGCTGTCGTGGCGCCGACGGCGGTGGTCGTCGCTGGAGTCCCGGCGCCGGTGTCCGCTGCTGGAATGGCTGCGGCTGTGGTGCTTGGCCGGGGACACCATCTTGAACAGCTTGGAGAGGTCCATCGCTCGCACGCTCCCGGATCGGTCGGCGGGCACGTGGATGCGCCCTGTGATCATTGTCCCGAGATTGCGGCGCGGGGTCGAGGAGTTTTGGCCGTTTTCGCGGCTGCGACCCGCTGGTGCTGGTGGCCGTTTGCTCGGCCCGCCCCGGCGACCTCCCCGGAGGCGGGCCGAAGTCAGCAGGTCACAGCGGCTGCTGGACGGCGGCTGCGGCGTCGACGATGCCGTAGCCGTACAACGGGGTGAACAGGCCGCGGGTGCCGAGCAGCGGCGTGCGGGCAGTGCGCAACAGCGCCTGCTCGATGCCGTCCGCGTCGCGGCCCTGGGCGCCGAGCAGCGCCGCGACACCCGCGACGTGCGGGGCGGCCATCGACGTCCCGGCCAGCGAGTCGTAGTCGCCCTGCCCGCACTCCGGCGAACCCGCGCCGCGCGGGACCGTCGCCCAGACGTCGCCGTCGCAGCCCTGCAGCGAGGAACCACCCGGGGCGGCAACGGCTTTGGTGTCCAGCTTGATGCCGAGGTTGGAGTACACCGAGTGCAGCTCGGCGGGGTCGGTCGCGGCGACGCACAGCGCGCCCGGCTCCCAGGACGGGGTGTCGCACAGCGGCGCGGTCTCGTTGCCCGCCGAAGCGACCACGACCACGCCCTTCTCCCGCGCGTAAGCGATGGCGTCCTTGGTCTCGGTGGTCAGCCCGAGCAGCGTCAGCACCTGCGAACCGGGGAGCGCGCCGAGGCTGAGGTTGATCACGTCCGCCCCGTTGTCGGCCGCCCACCGGATGCCCGCACCGATCTCCGCGAAGGTGCCGGAACCGTCCTCCAGCGCCTTGACCGGCATGATCCGCGCGTCCGGCGCGACCCCGGCGATACCGATGCCGTTGCCCGCCGCGGCCGCCGCGATGCCCGCGACGTGCGTGCCGTGGACGTCGGTGGGTTGGCCGACCCCGTCGACCCCGCGCCAGTCGCCGTTGCCGCACGGCGCCGGTTGCTCGCCGCAGCCCGCGAAGGTCGCGCCCGGCACCAGCTTCGGGGCCAGCTCGGGGTGCCCGAGGTCGACCCCGGTGTCCACCACGGCGATGACCTGGCCCGCGCCGGTGCTGGTCGCCCACGCCTCGGGCGCGCGGAGCTGCGCGAGCCCCCACTGCTTCTCGCTGAGCGGGTCACCAGCCTGCGCGGTGGCGGTGCTCTGGGTGGCCAGGACGGACAGCCCGACCAGTGCGGCGGTCATCAAGGCCCGAATCCGCATCGCGTCTCCCAACTTCGGCGCAGTCGTTGGGTTGGTCAACGATCCCGAGCTCAGCTCGATGCGCGCGAGCGGGAAGTGGGGCCGTTCGCCGGTACCCCTTGGGCCGTCCAGAGCACTCGTGAGCGGCGATGGTCGCTATAGCCACCATTACCACTCACGAGCACTTGTGAGCGGCGGTGGTCGCTATAGCCACCGCCGCCGCTCACGACCTCGTCAGTGCGCGGTGCCCGAGGAGGTGTCCTCCTTCGCGGACGTGCGCGGTTCCGGCACCGAGCCGGCGGTTTCGCCGGGCGCGGTGGCGATCACCGCGACGGTGTCCCCACCGACCGTGGCCTCGGACTCCGCGGACTTCTTCCGCCAGGCGTTGAACAGCATGTTCAGCAGCAGGGCCGCGATGCAGCCGGTGCTGATGCCCGAGTCGAGCACGGTCCGCAGCGCGGACGGGAAGTGCTCGTAGAACTGCGGCGCGACCACCGGGATCAGCCCGATGCCCAGCGCACCGGTCACGATCAGCGAGTTGAACGGGTCGCCCAGGTCGGACTTGCCCAGCGTGCGGATGCCGCTGGTGGCCACCGAGCCGAACAGCACCAGCGCGGCACCACCGAGCACCGGCTGCGGCACCAGCGAGACGACCGCGCCGACGATCGGGAACAGGCCCAGCAGCACCAGCACCCCACCGGCGGTGGCGACCACGTACCGGCTGCGCACCCGGGTCAGCGCCACCAGGCCGATGTTCTGCGCGAAGGCGCTGCAGGTGAACCCGCCGAAGACGGCGCTGAGCGCGCTGCCCGCGCCATCCGCGCGCAGGCCCGCCGCGATGGTCTGCTCGTCGGCCGGGCGGTCCACGATCTCGCCGAGCGCCACCATGTCGGCGGTGGTCTCCATCATCGCCACCAGCATCACGATGCAGATCGAGATGGTCGCGGTGAGGTCGAACACCGGCGCGCCCAGCGCGAACGGGGTGGGCAGGTTGAACACCGGTGCCGACTCGAAGGTGGTGGTGCTGATCAACCCCATCGGCCAGGCGATCAGCGTGCCCACGACCAGGCCGATGAGCAGCGCGATCCGGTTCCAGAAGCCCTTCAGGAAGCGGTTGAACAGCAGCACCAGGGCGAACGTGACCGCGCCCAGCGCGATCTTCTCCGGTGCGGCGTAGTCGGGCGCGCTCGAATCGGTCCCGGCGATCCACTTGATGCCCACCGGCATCAGCGCCAGCCCGATGAGCGTGATCACAGTCCCGTTGACCACCGGCGGGAAGAACCGCACCATCCGGGAGAAGTAGGGGGCGATCAGGAAGGCCAGCAGGCCCGCGATCAGCACCGAACCGTAGATCACCGACAGCGACTGCTGCTGCCCCTGCTGCGCGACGATGGCCAGCATCGGCGCCACCGAACCGAACGTGACGCCGTTGACGAACGGCAGCCGGGCCCCGATCTTCCAGATCCCCAGCGACTGCAGCATGGTGGCCAGACCCGCGGTGAACAGGCTCGCCCCGATCAACAAGGTCATCTCGACCGGAGGCAGGCCCATGGCCTCGCCGACGATCAACGGGGGCGCCACCACACCGGCGTACATCGCCGCGATGTGCTGGACGCCGTACGCCATCATGCGCACCGGGGGCATCACTTCGTCCACCGGGTGGACGTCGGTGGGTTTTCCGTTCCGGGTGCCGCGGTTGCGGCGGATCTTGAAGAGGGCCATGGGTGACTCCTGGGCCGCAGGGTTCAGATCAAGTCACTGTTAATGCCGGGATTTCTCTGCGTGTTTCGGTCAGATCAACTTCTGTTCCACAGTGGACCTGTGGTGCTTCCGGGCGGAGCGCCCGGAGTCCGGGTAGCAGCAGGGGCCACCAGGAGGTGTCCCGGTGGCCCCTTGGGCTGAGGATCGCCGGTGATCCGTCACGACCCCCGCTGCTGGGAGTCGGAGTGGTAGGTCGCGAGTGCGGTTCCGGGAACCAGCGCGGGCCCCTGAAATCGCGTGGGTCAGAACTGCGGGAGGCTGTACCAGGCCTGCGGGGCCTCGTCCACGTCGTCGCGCTTGACGACGCCCTCGATGAGCCCGTACGGGCGGTCCGCGGCGAAGAACACCTCGTTGTTGTTCTCCAGCCCGCAGTACTCCAGGTCGACCAGGAAGTGGTGCTTGTTCGGCAGCGACAGCCGCACCTCGGCGACCTCCGGGTGCTTCTCCATCGCGGCCTTGCCCATCTCGTACAGGCTCTGCTGCAGCGCGAGGCTGTGCGTGGTGGCGAAGGCCTCCAGCATGGTGGCCCGGACCGACTCGAAGCTCTTGCCCCAGTCCACGTCGGTGTGCAGGTAGCGCCAGCGGGCGGTCACCGCGGTGGCCAGGATCCGGTCGTTGGTCTCGGCCAGCGTCGTGTACTTGTCCTTGGGGTAGCCCCAGAACTCCGAGCCGGTGGACTTGAGCACGATCAGGTCCTTGAGCCCGGACACCACGTGCGCCTGGTCGCCGTCGATGGTGACCGCAGTGGTGCGCTTCTCGTCGGTCGAGCGGGCGAAGGAGTGGTCGTGGCCGGTGCCGCCGACCGGGATCCGCTCCCAGCTGTACTCGTCGACGAGGATGCGGGCGCCGGTGATGCCGTCCGCGGTGCCGACGAAGTGCCGGCCCAGCCGCAGCGCGAAGTCCTCGATCTCGCCGATCGGCGCTTCCTTGGCGAAGGCGTAGACCGTGTTCTTCTGCGTGTCGGTGGGCAGCACGTGGCTGTTGTCGCCGGTCAGGTGCGCCCCGTCGAGGTCACCGCGCAGCGAGGAGCTGACGTTGAGGTCCTTGATGGTGTGCCGCGGGTTGTCCCGGTTGACCGAGACGATGCGGACCTCGGCCTTGCCGTACTGGTTGGGGCCCATGACGATGCCCATGGGGTGATCAGCTCCCTCGGTAGGTGGAGAAGGCGAACGGACTCAGCAGGATGGGGACGTGGTAGTGCTGCTCCGGATCGGCGATCCGGAAGGTGATCTGCACCTGGGGGTAGAACGAGGTGGTGCCCTGCCCCTCGAAGTAGGCGCCGGTGTCGAAGGTGAGCCGGTAGTCCCCGGCAGCCAGCCGCTCCGGGCCCAGGTCCTTGATCCGCCCGTCGTCGTCGGTGCGCCCTTCGGCGAGGGCTTCCCACCCGGTGCCCTTCGCGGCCTCCAGCCGGATCGCGACGCCGACCGCGGGTTTGCCCCGCGCGGCGTCGAGCACGTGCGTGGTGACGGCACTCATCCTTCGATCACCTTTGCCAATCTCAGACGTGCGATCTTGCGGAGTTCGTCCTCGACGATCCGCAGCTCGGTCTCCGGCTCGTTGTCCAGGCGGGAGTGCAGGACCCCCAGCAGTTCCGCGCCGCTGCGACCGCTGGCGCAGACCAGGTAGACGTGCCCGAACCGGCGTTCGTAGGCCTCGTTGCCCTCGCGCAGCGCGCGGGCCAGCTCGGCGTCGTCGCCGACCCCGGCCTGCTCGTTGCGGGAGAACTTCGAGGAGGTGTCGGAGCCCTGGACCCGGTCGCCGATGCGCGGGTGCTGGGCCAGCGCCTGGTCGATCTCCTCGCGGGTCAGCGCCGGGGCGGCGGCGTCCGCGGCCCGGTAGACCGCGTCGACGTCGGCGAACGGCCGCTGGTCGGCGATGTCGGTGGCCCAGCGCGGGATGTCCAGGCAGGCGAGCAGCTGCTCGACGAGCTCGGCGCGGGGCAGTCCGTTGAGCCGGTCCGGTGTGGTGGTTGTTGACATCGCAAACTCTCGCAGGATGGGTGCGGCCCCGAGCGATTCCGGGGGAGGCGGTGAGGTCCGAGCATGCCTGGCTGGTGCGGCGGCTGCTGGTCAGAGCTCCGGTGCGGCAAAAGCTACGACTGGGTTCGCCCGGGTGTCAACACTTTGTTGAAAAATCCTGGTCGCGCGTTGTGCGAAGGGCACAACCGGTGCGCATCGGGCCTGATGTGCAAAACACCCCGACGCGCTGGAAGCGCATCGGGGTGACGTGGTGGGGCGGGGTGTCAGCTGCGGTCGGCCTGCTCCCGGTTCAGGTAGTTGTAGACCGTGAAGCGGCTGACGCCGAGCGCCTTGGCCACGGTCTCGACGGACTTGCGCATGGTGAACGCACCGCGCTCCTCCAGCAGGCGGACGGCGCGCTGCTTGGCCGGGCGCGGCAGGTCCGGCAGGGGGCCGCCCAGCTCGGTCTCGACCGCGCGGATGATCCGGTCCAGGGCGCTGGTCAGCTCCTCGCCCGGCAGTCGCACGGCGACGGCGGGCACGCCTTCCCAGTACAGGACGATGTCGCCGGGCTGGTGCTGGTCCGCGGGCACGGCGGTACCGCCGACGTGCTCCAGCAGCGGGGCGATCGCGTTGGCGAGCGGATGCACGCTGACCAGCCTAAACCCCGGCGTCGTCGGTGCTGTCGACGGTCACCTGCAGGGTGATCCGGTGCGCACCGGTGTCCAGCGCGGTCTCGACCACCTGCGCCAGCGCGGGCAGCAGGGTCGCCCGGTCGCCGGTGATCGAGGTGCCGAGCGGGCCGAAGTCTGGTTCCAGCCCGGCGGAGCGCAGGCAGTCGCGGGCGGCCACGGCGTGCGCCGGTGGCTCGCCCTCGCCTTCGAAGGGTTCGGTGGTGAACTCAGCTCGCAGCATCATTGGCGGACCTCCTGCCCGCACCGTAGTCGGCGCGGTTCTCGGCTCTGCTGCGGGCAGTTCGCAACTCGCGGGTAACTCCGGGGGTGCCGTTGACCGGGTTGCCGGTACTCGCTAATCTATCGCTGTACGAAACAAGACTTCCGCATCACGAAAGTCCAGATGCGAGTTCTTCGAATCCTTCTTCCCGAGGGGGTGCCCATGGATCCGAACCGGTACGAGGTCAACCTCTCGATCCTGTTCACCGAACTGGACGTGCTGGACCGGCCCGCAGCGGCCAAGGCGGCCGGTTTCGACGCGGTGGAGTTCTGGTGGCCGTTCCCGGAAGCGGTGCCCGCCGACCGCGACGTGGACCGGTTCGTGCAGGCAGTCGAGGACGCCGGGGTCGCCCTGGTCGGCCTGAACTTCTTCGCCGGGGACATGCCCGCGGGCGACCGCGGCGTGCTCTCCAACCCCGACCGCGCCGGTGAGTTCGCGGACAACGTCGACGTCGTCGTCGGCATCGGCGAGCGCCTCGGCTGCCGCGCCTTCAACGCCCTGTACGGCAACCGGATCGACGGCGTCGACCCGGCCGCGCAGGACGAGGTCGCCACCCAGAGCCTGGTCCGCGCCTCCAAGGCGGTGTCGCGCATCGACGGCGCGGTGCTGGTCGAGCCGGTCAGCGGCATGCCCGCCTACCCGCTGAAGACCGCCGCCGACGCCATCGCGGTGATCGACCGGGTGCGCGCCGCGGGCGGGGAGGACAACCTGCGCCTGCTGTTCGACATCTACCACCTGGTGGTCAACGGCGACGACCCGGACGCGGCGCTCGACGCGCACGCCCGGTCCATCGGGCACGTGCAGATCGCCGACGCCCCGGGTCGCAACGAGCCGGGCACCGGCGAGATCGACTTCGACCGCTTCTTCGCCAAGCTCGACGCCGCTGGCTACACCGGCCACATCGGACTCGAGTACAAGCCCAGCGGGGCCAGCGCGGACAGCTTCACCTGGATCAAGCGCTGACCGGAACGCGCTTCCAGGCCCGCGCTGCGTGAGTGGTCGCCCAGCGGAACCTCAGGCGGACCCGCTGGTGGTCGATTCGCGCAGGTGGGGCAGGCGGCATCGCCGCTGCCAAGACAAGACATCAACGAACTGGCGCTGAGCCAACGGAGGTAACTCCCATGAGCAAGGTCGGTTTCATCGGGCTCGGGATCATGGGCGGCCCGATGGCGGCCAACCTGGTCAAGGCCGGGCACGAGGTCGTCGGCTACAACCGCAGCCAGGCCAAGGTCGACAAGCTCGTCGCCGACGGTGGCAAGGGCGCGGCCAACGTCGCCGAGGCCGTGCGTGACGCCGAGATCATCTTCACCATGCTGCCGGACTCGCCGGACGTCGAGGCCGTCGTGCTCGGTGCGGACGGCGTGCTGGCCAACGCCGCGTCGGGCGCGCTGCTCATCGACTGCAGCACCATCCGCCCGGACGTCTCGCGGCGCGTGGCCGAAGCCGCCGCCGAGAAGGGCGTGCGCGCGCTGGACGCCCCGGTCAGCGGTGGTGAGCCCAAGGCCATCGACGGCACGCTGTCCATCATGGTCGGTGGCGAGGCGGACGCCTTCGCCGCGGCGCAGGACGTGCTCGGCGCGGTCGGCGCCACGATCGTCCACGTTGGACCGTCCGGTGCGGGTCAGACCGTGAAGGCCGCCAACCAGCTCATCGTGGCGGGCAACATCGGCCTGGTCGCCGAAGCGCTGGTGTTCCTGGAGGCGCACGGCGTGGACACCGAGGCCGGGATGAAGGTGCTCGGCGGCGGGCTGGCCGGCAGCACCGTGCTGGACGCCAAGAACGAGAAGATGCGCAACCGGGAGTTCGCGCCCGGCTTCCGCCTCGAGCTGCACCACAAGGACATGGGCATCGTGCAGGCCGCCGCGCGCGACGCGGGCCTGACCATCCCGCTCGGTTCGCTGGTCAGCCAGCTGGTCGCGGCGGCCGTCGCGCAGGGCGACGGCAAGCTCGACCACTCCGGTCTGCTCAAGCAGATCACGCAGCTCAACGGTCGCGGCTGAGCACGGTCGTGAGCGCGTAACAGTGTTCCAGCACCGTTTCGCACTCACGACCCCACGACCGCGGTGCTGCGCGGGCCCCTCGTCTCCTGCGGCAGACCCCGCGCAGCACCGCCACCCACCAGAGGAAGACCTCGCCCGACGGGCGATCGCGAAGAGCAAGACGGTCACGGGTCAGCGGTCCGAGCGCCGCCAAGCAACCAGAACCGCCGACCCGTTCCCAACAAGGTGCGCGCAGCACCCGAGAGGAAGTCTTACACCATGGCCAAAGTCCCTGTCATGCAGGCCGTCGTCGACGTGCTCAAGTCCGAGGGCGTGGACGTCACCTTCGGCTGCCCCGGCGCCGCGATCCTCCCGCTGTACGCGGCGATGGAGGACAGCGGCATCAAGCACCTCATCGTCCGCCACGAAGAGGGTGCCACCCACATGGCCGACGGCTGGGCCCGCACCAACGGCAACGTCGGCGTGGCCATCGGCACCTCTGGTCCGGCTGGCACCAACATGATCACCGGGCTCTACACCGCGATCGCCGACTCCATTCCGATCCTGTGCATCACCGGCCAGGCCGTCTCCAACAAGCTGCACCAGGAGGCGTTCCAGGCGGTCGACATCGTCGACATCGCCAAGCCGGTCACCAAGTGGGCGGTGCAGGTCAAGGAGGCCGCGCAGGCGCCGTGGATCTTCCGCGAGGCCTTCCGCACCGCCCGTTCCGGCCGCCCGGGCCCGGTGTTGATCGACCTGCCGCTGGACGTGCAGAAGCAGGAGATCGAGTGGGACCCGGCGCTGGACGCCCCGCTGCCGGTCCCACGCGTCGAGCCGCACCTGCCGCGGGTGGAGCGCGCGCTGGACCTGCTGCTGGAGGCCGACCGGCCGCTGATCCTCGCCGGTGGCGGTGTGATCCTCGGCGACGCCCACGAGCAGGTGCGCGAGCTGGCCGAGCTGCTGGGCGTGCCGGTGCAGATCACCCTGATGGGCAAGGGTTCCTTCCCGGAGGACCACGAGCTGTTCGCCGGCATGACCGGCATCCAGACCAGCCAGCGCTACGGCAACCAGTCGTTCCTGGAATCAGACCTGGTGCTGGCGCTGGGCGCCCGCTTCGGCGACCGGCACACCGGGGCCCTCGACGTCTACCGCGGTGACCGCAAGTTCATCCACGTCGACATCGAGCCCACCCAGATCGGCAAGGTGTTCGGCCCGGACCTGGGCATCGTCTCGGACACCCGGCTGTTCCTGGACGCGCTGCTCGACGCCGCCCGCAAGCGCGGGGCCAGCAAGGACTACTCGGCGTGGGTCTCCAGGGTCGGCGTGCTCAAGCAGACCCTGACCCGGCCGGACGACTACGACACGGTTCCGATCAAGGCGCCGCGGGTGTACCGGGAGATCAACGAGATCTTCCCGCCGGAAACCTACTTCGTCACTGCGATCGGCCTGTACCAGATCTGGGGCGGCCAGTTCCAGAACGCGCACCTGCCGCGGCACTACCAGGTGTGCGGCCAGGCCGGTCCGCTCGGTTGGGAGATCCCGGCGGCGATCGGCGTGAAGGCCGCGGAGCCGGATGCCGAGGTGGTCGCGGTGGTCGGCGACTACTCCTTCCAGTTCCTGGTCGAGGAGCTGGCGGTGGCCGCCCAGTACGACGTCCCGTTCGTGATCATCATGCTGAACAACGAGTACCTGGGCCTGATCCGCCAGGCCGAGGGCGACGCGTTCGGGATGAAGACCGAGGTCGACATCCACTACGACGACCACGGCACGGACAACGTCAAGATCATGGAGGCCTACGGCTGCTCCGGCCGCCGGGTGTTCGAGCCGGGCGACCTGGCCGACACGATCGAGTGGGCCCGCAAGGAGGCCGTCGCCACCAGCCGCCCGGTCCTGGTCGAGGTGATGATCGAGCGCGAGGCCAACACGGCCCGGGGCATCCGCATCGACGCCATGATCGAGCCGGAACCGGTGCCGAACGCCTGAGCAGCCCAGCGGCGCAGAGCTCGGGGTGCGGTGGAGCGTTCGGCCCGTTGGGAACCGGGCCGAACGGTCCTGTCACACTCCCGCACCCCAGCGGGGCTTCCAGGGCAGCCCCGCGAGGGGAGCGCTCGCCGGAACGCGCGGTGGCGTACCGGCGAGCGCCGTCCCCACTTTCCCCAGACGGGGTCCTCGGGTGGAATACCCGATGACCCTCGGTGTTCCCCGCCGAGCACGTGCCGGGCGTCTCGGCGGGGACACCACCCCCCTGCACACAGGAGTTCGCTTTGCCTGGACCCGTCCTGATCTCGCCGGACAAGTTCAAGGGCTCGCTGACCGCGCCGGAGGTGGCCGCCGCGGTGGCCACCGGCCTGCGCCGGGTCCGGCCCGAGGTGGAGGTCCGCTCCGCCCCGGTGGCCGACGGTGGGGACGGCACCGTGCAGGCCGCGGTGGCCAGCGGCTACGTGCCGATCCCGGTCCGCGTCGCGGGGCCGGTAGGCGAGCCGGTGGACACCGAGATCGCGGTGTTCGACGACACGGCCGTGGTCGAGCTGGCGTCGGCCTCCGGGCTGGCGCTGCTGGACCCGGACGAGCTGGCCCCGCTGGCGGCGTCCAGCGAGGGCACCGGCGAGGCGGTCCTGGCGGCGCTCGACGCGGGCGCGCGCACCGTGGTGCTCGGCGTTGGTGGCAGCGCGTGCACCGACGGCGGCGCCGGAATGCTCACCGTCCTGGGGGCGCGGGTTTTGGATGCTGCGGAGCACCCGTTGCCCCCAGGCGGTGGACCACTGGCCCGGGTGGCCTCCGCGGACCTCTCCGGGCTGGACCCGCGGCTGGCCGAGGTCGAGGTGGTCCTCGCGTCCGATGTGGACAACCCGCTGCTCGGCGAGCGCGGCGCGGCCCACGTCTACGGCCCGCAGAAGGGCGCCGACCCCGACCAGGTGCGCCTGCTGGACGAGGCGCTGGCGAACTGGTCCCGCGCGGTGCTGGCGGCGGGCGGCCGCGACGTGGCGGACCAGCCGGGAGCCGGTGCGGCCGGTGGGGTCGGTTACGCGGCCCTCGCGGTGCTCGGCGCCCGGATGCGCCCCGGCGTGGACGTGGTCCTGGAGCTGATCGACTTCGACCGCCAGCTCTCCGGCGCGGGCCTGGTGATCATCGGCGAGGGCTCCATCGACGAGCAGACGCTCAACGGCAAGGGCCCGGCCGGGGTCGCCGCCCGGGCCCGCGCGGCGGGCGTCCCGGTGGTGGCGGTGGCCGGGCGCTCGGAACTCCCGCCGGAGCGCCTCCGCGAAGCGGGCGTCGAGGCGGTGTACGCGCTCACCGACATCGAACCGGACCCCCAGCGCTGCATCCGGGAGGCGGCGACCCTGCTGCCCGCCCTGGCGGAGCGGATCGCCGAGAACCACCTCTAGAGGTCACGACCTACCCCGACGCGATCCCAGTGGCGGTCGGACACCCGACCGCCACTGGGATCGCGTCTTGCGTGGTTCCCGGAGGTGGGGCCTGGGCGCTTAATCGATGCGCGGGCGGCGGGCCCTTGACGGGCCGCGCTCGGAGGTCGAGTATTTCGGCCATCGGTAAGTATACTTCGCGATGCGAAAATCTCGTCCCGGCCGCGGGGTCTTGACCGGAACCGCCGAAAAGTTCAACACTTTGTTGAACATCTGAGCTCAGGAGGTAACCGAGTTGTCCGAGGCAGCCACCGGGACGTTCGACGTCGTGTTCCGCGCGCGACGGCTCATCGGCCCGAACGGGGAGACGTCCGGCAGCGTCGGCGTCCGCGACGGCCGCATCGCCGCCGTCGAACCGCTCGACGCCCAGCTCGACGCCGCCCGCACCGTCGAGCTCGCCGCGGACGAGGTGCTGCTGCCGGGGCTGGTCGACACCCACGTGCACGTCAACGACCCCGGCCGCACCGAGTGGGAGGGCTTCGACACCGCCACCCGGGCCGCCGCGGCAGGCGGCGTCACCACCATCCTGGACATGCCGCTGAACAGCCTCCCGCCGACCATCGACACCGGCGCGCTGGAGGTCAAGCGCAAGACCGCCCGCGAGAAGGCGCACATCGACGTCGGCTTCTGGGGTGGCGCGGTGCACGGCAACCTCGCCGAGCTGCGCGGACTGCACGAGGCCGGGGTGTTCGGCTTCAAGTGCTTCCTGCTGCACTCCGGGGTCGACGAGTTCCCGCCGCTGAGCCCGGCCGAGCTGGACGAGGCGCTGCGCGAGCTCGCCCGCTACGACGCCATGATGATCGTGCACGCCGAGGACTCCGACGCCATCGAGCACGCACCCACCGCGCACGGCGAGACCTACGGCGACTTCCTCAACTCCCGCCCGCGCGGCGCCGAGAACGTGGCCATCGCGCAGGTCATCGAGCTCGCCCGGCGGATCGGCGGACGCGTGCACATCCTGCACCTGTCCTCCTCGGACGCGCTGCCGATGATCGCCTCCGCGCGCGCCGACGGCGTCAAGGTCACCGTCGAGACCTGCCCGCACTACCTGAGCTTCAGCGCCGAGGAGGTCCCCGACGGCGCGACCCAGTTCAAGTGCTGCCCGCCGATCCGCGAAGCGCGCAACCGCGAACTGCTCTGGCAGGGCCTGGCCGACGGGACCATCGACTGCGTGGTCAGCGACCACTCGCCGTGCACCCCGGAGCTCAAGCGGTTCGACATCGGCGACTTCGGTGTCGCCTGGGGCGGCGTGTCCAGCCTCCAGCTCGGCCTGTCGGCGGTGTGGACGCAGGCGCGGGTGCGCGGCCACGGCCTGGCCGACGTGGTGCGGTGGATGTCCCGCAAGCCCGCCGAGCTCGCCGGCGTGCGCCGCAAGGGTTCCATCGCGGTCGGCCAGGACGCGGACTTCTGCGTGTTCGCCCCGGACGCGGCCTTCGTGGTGGACGTCGACCAGCTCCACCACCGCAACCCGGTCTCCCCGTACCACGGCCGCCCGCTGGCGGGTGTGGTGCGCGAGACCTGGCTCCGCGGTACGCAGGTCGTCGGCCCCGACGCGGCGACCACCCCGCAGGGCCAGCTCCTGACCCGCTGACGAGCGGTCGTGAGTGCGTAACAGTGTTCGAACACCGTTACGCGCTCACGACCCCGCGCCGGGGCCCGTTCGCGCAGGTGCGGGGTCGTGAGTGCGGATGGTTGTAAGAGCGACCGCCCGCGCTCACGAGCCTGATCAGCGGTTGCGCGCCTCCGGGTTCAGCGCGCGGACCATCTCCACGGCGGCCACCAGGGACAGGCCGGGCAGTTCCTTGCGCAGCTCGCGGACCGCCTGCACCTCGCGCTCCAGCGGATCGATCCCGGCCTTCTCCAGGACCTGTCGGGTCCAGCGGATCTTCGGGTCCTCCGCGGTGCGCGTCGAGTCGAGGATCCGCAGGGCCCGCTGCAGGCCCGGCACGTCCTCGGCGGCCGCGACCTCCAACGTGCGCCGAACGGCCTCCCTGCCCTCGTCCAAGTCGTTGAGCACGATGATGTGCGCCTCGCGCTTGCTGCCGAACATCGGGCACCTCCTGGGTCGCCGGACCTGCGTGCAGCGGGCATCTTCCCAGCGCACCGGGCGCTCCCGCCCCACCCGCACCGCGCGGGGTGGCAGGACCCTCGCCACCAGCGCTGACGTACGCTGAGTAATCGTGCTCGTCATTGCGCTGGACACCTCGACCCCCGCGGTCACCGCCGGGCTGGTCGCGCTGGACGACGGTGGGCCCCGCTCGCTCGCCGAACGCGTCACCATCAACCCGCGCGCCCACGGTGAGCTGCTGATGCCGCAGCTCCTCGACGCCATGACCGAGGCCGGGCACCGGCTGACCGACGCCGATGCGGTCGTCGTCGGCGCGGGACCCGGGCCGTTCACCGGTCTGCGCGTCGGCATGGTGACCGCCGCCGCCCTCGGCCAGGCGTGCCGCCGACCGGTGCACCCGGTGTGCAGCCTCGACGCGATCGCCGCGCAGGCCGACGTCGACGGGCGGCTGCTGGTCGCCACCGACGCGCGCCGCAAGGAGGCCTACTGGGCGGTCTACTCCGGCGGCACCCGGATCGACGGCCCGCACGTCCAGCGCCCCGCCGACGTGCCGACCGAGGGCTGCACCGCGGTCGCGGGCGAGCTGGCCGAGGCGTTCGACCTGCCCGCCGTCGAGCCGCGCCACCCCACACCGGTCGGCCTGGTCGCGGCGGCGGCACTCGGCGCCGAACCAGCCCCGCTGGTGCCGCTCTACCTGCGGCGACCGGACGCGGAGCTGCCGAGCAAGCGGAAGTCCGTGCTGACCAGGGGTGGGAAGTGACCGATCGCGCGACCACCGCGCCGCAGGTGCTCAAGCTCCGCCGCAGCGACATCAAGCGCTGCGCGCAGCTGGAGCAGGTGCTCTTCCCCGGCGACGACCCGTGGTCGTGGCAGGCGTTCGCCGCCGAACTCGACCAGGGCCACTACTACGTCGGCGCCTACCTCGGTGAGCAGCTGATCGGCTACGCCGGGCTGGCGGTCGCCGGCCGCCCGCCGCACGCCGAGGCCGAGGTGCACACCATCGGCGTCGACCCCGCGCACCAGGGGCGCGGCGCGGGCAAGGCGCTGCTTCGGGCGCTGCTGGCGCGCGCCGACGAGCAGCGGGCGACGACCTTCCTGGAAGTGCGCACCGACAACGAAACCGCGATCGCGATGTACCGCAAGCACGGCTTCGAGATCGTCGGGCTGCGCAAGCGCTACTACCAGCCGTCCGGGGCCGACGCGCACACCATGCGGCGGCCCGCGGTGGGAACGGAGACCGGGGAATGACTGCGGACCGGGTGGTGCTCGGCATCGAGAGCTCCTGCGACGAGACCGGAGTCGGGCTGGTGCGGCTGGCCGCGG
Organism: Saccharopolyspora sp. NPDC000359; assembly: GCF_040300525.1. Classification (NCBI taxonomy): domain Bacteria; kingdom Bacillati; phylum Actinomycetota; class Actinomycetes; order Pseudonocardiales; family Pseudonocardiaceae; genus Saccharopolyspora; species Saccharopolyspora sp. NPDC000359. Next base: position 50,953 of record NZ_JBEPDU010000039.1, read on the forward strand.
ACGGCACGGTCGAGCTGCTGGCCGACGCGGTGGCCTCCAGCGTCGACGAGCACGCCCGCTTCGGCGGTGTGGTGCCGGAGATCGCCAGCCGCGCGCACCTGGCCGCGATGGCGCCGACGATGCGCCGCGCGCTGGACGAGTCGGGCCTCGAACTGTCCGATGTGGACGCCATCGCGGTGACCGCCGGGCCGGGCCTGGCGGGTGCGCTGATGGTCGGCGTCGCGGCGGCCAAGGCCTACGCCGCCGCGCTCGGCGTGCCGCTGTACGGCGTCAACCACCTCGGCGGGCACGTCGCGGTGGACACCCTGGAGCACGGGCCGCTGCCGGAGCGCTGCCTGGCGCTGCTGGTCTCCGGCGGGCACTCCCAGCTGCTGCTGGTGGAGGGCATCGCCGACAAGATCACCGAGGTCGGCACCACCATCGACGACGCGGCGGGCGAGGCCTACGACAAGGTCGCCCGCATCCTCGACCTGCCGTACCCCGGCGGCCCGCCGATCGACCAGCAGGCCAAGCTCGGGAACCCGAAGGCGATCACGTTCCCCCGCGGCCTCACCGGCCCGCGCGACGCGAAGTACGACTTCTCCTTCTCCGGCCTCAAGACAGCGGTCGCCCGCTGGGTGGAGACCGAGCAGCGCGAGGGCCGCGAGATCCCGGTCCCGGACGTGTGCGCCTCGTTCCAGGAGGCGGTGGCCGACGTGCTGACCGCGAAGGCGGTGCGCGCGGCGCAGGACCTGGACGTGAGCACGCTGGTGATCTCCGGTGGTGTGGCGGCGAACTCCCGACTCTCGGAACTGGCTGCCCAGCGCTGCGCCGAGGCGGGCATCGAGCTCCGCGTCCCGCGCCCACGCCTGTGCACGGACAACGGCGCGATGATCGCGGCCCTGGGAGCCCACGTCCTGGCCTCCGGCGCGAAGCCCTCCCCCCTGGACATGCCCGCCAACCCAGGCCTGCCGGTCAGCACCATCGTCGTCCAGTAACCCCCCGCAAGTTCCCTTGGAATCGCACGCCCGATCTCAACGGAACCCACGCGCCGTCGGCGAGTAGACCTCCGACACGCCGACGGCGAGTCATCCCGAACGCGATTCCAATTGGAAACCACACACCTGACTTCCATTGAGGTGATCTCACCGGACCCGCACAGGTGAGTTGCCGGATGATACACAGTTTCAATTGAAACTGTAACCACCGGTGTGTCGGGCACCCGACACGCCGGTGATGCGTCGGGATGCCCTCACTGAGATCACCTCATTGGAGCCGCGAAGATCCACGCCCCGGGCCAACCTGCCCACGCCCTCCGTCACTGAGAACCCCGTGAACTCGGAAAACGACGTCAATCACAACCAGGGCCCGTCGAGCACTGCACCTCGCTCCAGTGCCAATCGAAACCCGGGGGCCCCGCCGCGCCGATGCGCTGATCTGCTGACCCGGCAGTCCGTCGACCCACCGGTCAACCAGTCTCCTGGCGCGCCGAAGGGCGCAGTTTCAATTGAAACTGCGATTCGTCGTGCCTGGAGATCGCAGTTTCAATTGAAACTGCGGACCCGGACGACCGGGAGGGCCACAGTTTCAGTTGCAACTGTGGATGTGGGTGATGGGGAGGGGTGCGGTCTCGGTTGGGAACCGTGGTTGGTTTGGTGGTGGGGTCAGTGGCTGTACCAGAAGGCTTTGACCGTGGCCAGGAGTTCTCGGCGGGCGCCTCGGGCCGCAACTCGTTCGAGGCGCCAGTCCGCCGCCGCGTCGTGGCCGACGCCGTGGGCGTCCACGCCGAGGCGGCGGCACATCGCCACCGCGCGGCGGAGGTGGAAGCGGCTGCTGATCACCGTCAGCTCGCGGAGGCCGAACTCGCCCGCCGCGCGGCGGCAGGACTGCCAGGTGTCCACACCGGTTTCGTCGAGCACGATCACGTCCGCCGGGACGCCGTTCGACACCAGGTGGTGGCGCATCACCGCGGGTTCGCTGCAGCCGCGGGACTCCGGGCTGCCGCTGACGATGATCCGCCGGATCTTCCCGGCCTCGTACAGGTCCTTGGCCACGTCGAGCCGTCCCTGCAGGATCAGGCTCGGCGTGCCGTCCCAGCGCACCCCGGCACCGAGCACCAGCCCGACCTCGGTCCCCGGGACGTCGGCGGCCGACCGGATGCGGTCCGCGCTGCGCGCGAACGCCCACACCGAAGGCACTCCGGTCACCACACCGAGCCCGACAAGTCCCACGAGCCCAACCCGCAATCCACGCACGCGCCAAGTCTGCCAGCCGTGCCTGACCGCGGGTCGGGATCGGGCTGTCCGACCGCAGCGGTGTCGGCGCCCAGGGGCGCAGCGACGGTGCGGCGGTGAAACGGTGCGGCGCAGCGGCGGTGGGGTGACGTTCAGGAGGTCGGTGCTGCGGGCGAAGCCGACGCGCCCGAGGTGGGCCACCAACTCGGTGAGCGCACGGCTGCGGGCTCATCATGACCGCGATGTCGAGCCTGGACACCCGCCGGCGCCAGTCCTGCTCGGGCAGGTTGAGGACCTGGCGGGAGCAGCTGCGCCGAGAACGGCGCGGTGCGGAACGGGCGGATCAACCGCGAGGAGGCGGACCTCGCGTCAACCGGAGCGGGTGCGCCGGACCTGGCGGGACCGGCACACCCGCGCCCGATCACACCGGGTTCAGCACCGGCTTGCCGTCCTCGACGACGAAGGACTTCGCGGTCTTGGCCGGGGCGTCCTCCTCGGAGACCTTCGCCAGCACGCGGTAGTCCACGCGCAGCTCGCCCGCGGTGAACGCGGTCCGCACGTAGCCCCGCCGGTTGGCGTAGAACTTCACGTGCGGGTTCTCCTCCAGCACGTCCTCGTTGCCACCGTCGTTGCCGTCGCCGCCGCTGGTCACCGAGGTCGTGACGAACTCGGTGCCGACGGCGGGGGAGTCGGGCTCGTCGTGGGTCCGCTTGATCTCCGCGGCCCAGTGCCGGTGCACGTCACCGGTGAGCACCACGCCGTTGCGGACCGCGCTGTCGGCCATCGCGTCGGCGATCCGGTCGCGGTTGGCCACGTAGCCGTCCCAGGCGTCCATGCTGTAGCCCTCCTCGGCGCCCGGGGTGCGGTCGAGCTTGGAGAAGAACACCTGCTGGCCGAGCACGTCCCAGCGCGCGGTGGTCTGGCGGAACCCCTCGAGGAGCCACTCCTCCTGCTCGGCGCCGGTGATCGAGCGCTTCGGGTCCTCGCGCTCGTCGCACCCGGACTGCGTGCCGTCGCCGCAGGCCTGGTCGTCGCGGTACTGGCGGGTGTCGAGCATGTGGAAGTTGACCAGCGAACCCCACTGGACCCGCCGGTAGAGCTGGAGGTCGATGCCCGAGGGCTTGGCCGTGCTGCGCAGCGGCATGTTCTCGTAGTAGGCCTGGAAGGCGGCCTTGCGCCGGTCCAGGAAGTCGTCGTCGGGCTTCCCCGGGACCTCGTCGGCCCAGTTGTTCTCCACCTCGTGGTCGTCCCAGACCACCACCCACGGCGCGGTCGCGTGCGCCAGCTGCAGGTCGGGGTCGGTCTTGTACTGGCCGTGCCGCTGCCGGTAGTTGGCCAGGGTCCGGGTTTCCGGGCCCAGCACCTCGCGCACGTCCTCGTCCTTGGCGGCGTACTCGTACTGGTAGTCGCCGAGGTGCAGGACCAGGTGCGGGTTGTCCTCGGCGATGCGCCGGTAGGCGGTGAAGTAGCCCTCGCCGTAGTGGGCGCAGGAGGCGAAGCACATGGTCAGCTCGTCGAGCGCGTCCGGCGCGGGTGCGGTGCGGGTGCGGCCCACCGGCGAGATCTCACCTTCGGCGCGGAACCGGTAGAAGTACTCCGCGCCCGGCCGCAGGCCCTCCAGCTCGACGTGCACGCTGTGCCCGAGCTCCGGCGCGGCCTGGGCCTCGCCGCTCTGCACGACCTTGCTGAACTGCTCGTCCTCGGCGACCTCCCACTGCACCGGGACGACCTTGTCGGGCATGCCGCCCAGCCCGTCGTCGGCGGTCGGCTTCGGCGCCAGCCGGGTCCACAGCACTACCCCGTCGGGCAGCGGATCACCGGAGGCGACGCCGAGGGTGAACGGATCGGCGAGGCGGCGGGCGCCCGCACCGGGTAGGGAAAGCGCGTTGGCCAGCGCGGAACCGCCGAGCGCGGTGGCCCCGAGCGCGGCCGCGCCGCCGAGGAGCACGGCGCGTCGGCTGATGCGGCTGGGTAACGGGACGGGGGATTCGGTCATCGCAAGCCCTCCAGTTCGTACCGGTCGAGCGCCGGAAACTACCGGAGCACCTGGAGCTCCACGTGAACTTCTGACGAACTCCCGCGCCCCCTACCCCGTTCAGCCGAAGGACTTGCGGGGCCTGCACCAACGAGCGTGGACGCAACTGCGCCCAGCGCCGGAGCGCTGGGCGCAGTTGCGTTGCTCAGAACGGGGACTGGTCGTGGCTCGTCGTTCGCGCCGGTCCACCGGGCCGGGCGGGGGACGGGCTCCGGATCACTTCGGGCGCCAACCGGCCCGGGTCGGCGGACCGGGCGGGCCGGGTGGGCGCGCGGGTCGGGGACGTCGTTCCCACGGCCGGTTCGCGGGCTTGGAGAGGGCTGGCATGCCTGGCAACTTAGGGCACCGAACGCCCCACGCGTGCACCCCCTCCGGCATGGGTGAGTTTTCCCGCATGCCGATCTACCTGCGAAGATCACGCAGAGTTGATCAATCGTGACAACGTCCCAGGTCGGGGCGCCCCCGGGCGTCGACATCGCGGTCCGAACCGGCTCGGGCACGGTGCGTGGCGGGGTCGTTGGCGTTCGGGCCACCGCGCTGAGCGGCCGTCGGGGGGCGGCTGGGAGACTCCAGCTTTCGGGGGACATGGGTGGTTGTTGAGCGTTGGCACTCTCGTCGGTAGAGTGCTAGCAGAACGGCGCCGCAGCGCCCCGGCACCCGCGACGGCGGGGAGCCACGGAGCCGTCTTAACCCAGACAACGCTTCGAAGGCCCCAGAAGGTGGAGGTCACACCGTGGCGAGCATCAAGCCGCTTGAGGACAAGATCGTGGTCCAGGCGAGCGAGGCCGAGACGACGACTGCGTCCGGCATCGTGATCCCGGACACCGCCAAGGAGAAGCCCCAGGAGGGCAAGGTTCTGGCCGTCGGCCCGGGTCGCATCGACGACAAGGGCAACCGCATCCCGGTGGATGTCAAGGAAGGCGACGTCGTCATCTACTCCAAGTACGGCGGCACCGAGGTCAAGTACAACGGTGAGGAGTACCTGATCCTCTCCGCCCGCGACGTGCTGGCCGTCGTCAACTGACGCAACCACGCGCGAGCAGTGCCGCCCCGGCGGTCCCGACCGCGGGACCCCGGGGCGGATTCATGTCCGGGGTGCTCCACGCCCCGCGACGAGCAAGTCAGATCAGGTACCTGTGAAGGGCTGTTGCAACCATGGCTAAGCAGATCACCTTCGACGAGCAGGCCCGGCGCGCGCTGGAGAGCGGCGTCAACCAGCTCGCCGACGCGGTGAAGGTCACCCTCGGACCGCGCGGTCGGCACGTCGTGCTGGACAAGAAGTTCGGTGGCCCGCAGATCACCAACGACGGCGTGACCATCGCCCGCGAGATCGAGCTGGACGACCCGTTCGAGAACCTCGGCGCCCAGCTCGCCAAGAACGTCGCGACCAAGACCAACGACGTGGCCGGTGACGGCACCACCACCGCCACCGTGCTCGCCCAGTCGCTGGTCCGCGAAGGCCTGCGCAACCTGGCCGCGGGCGCGAACCCTGCGGCGCTGAACAACGGCGTGCAGAAGGCCACCGACGCCGTGGTGGAGGCCCTCAAGGCCAAGGCCACCCCGGTCAAGGGCCGCGACAACATCGCCCAGATCGCCACCGTGTCCTCCCGCGACGAGGCCATCGGCGCGCTGATCGGCGAGGCGATGGAGAAGGTCGGCGAGGACGGCGTGATCAGCATCGAGGAGTCCTCGACGCTGGCCACCGAGCTGGAGATCACCGAGGGCCTGCAGTTCGACAAGGGCTTCATCTCCCCGCACTTCGTCACCGACGCCGAGCGCCAGGAGGTCGTCCAGGAGGACGCGCAGATCCTGCTGCACCGGGAGAAGATCTCCAACCTGCAGGACCTGCTGCCGCTGCTGGAGAAGATCGCGCAGAACGGCAAGCCGCTGCTGATCATCGCCGAGGACGTCGAGGGTGAGGCGCTGTCCACCCTGGCCGTCAACGCGATCCGCAAGACCCTCAAGGTCGTCGCGGTCAAGGCCCCGTTCTTCGGCGACCGCCGCAAGGCGTTCCTGGACGACCTGGCGGCCGCCACCGGCGCCCAGGTCATCGCGCCCGAGGTCGGGCTGAAGCTGTCCGAGGTCGGTCCGGAGGTGCTCGGCTCGGCGCGGCGCGTCACCGTGACCAAGGACACCACGACCATCGTCGACGGCCGCGGCAAGGCCGAGGACGTGCAGGACCGGGTGGACCAGATCCGCAAGGAGATCGAGGCCACCGACTCCGACTGGGACCGCGAGAAGCTGCAGGAGCGGCTGGCCAAGCTGGGCGGCGGCGTCGCGGTGATCAAGGTCGGCGCGGCCACCGAGACCGAGCTGAAGGAGCGCAAGTCCCGCATCGAGGACGCGGTCGCCGCGGCCAAGGCGGCGGCTGAGGAGGGCAGCGTGCCCGGCGGCGGCTCCAGCCTGGTCCACGCGGCCAAGGCGCTGTCCGACGACCTCGGGCTCACCGGTGACGAGGCCACCGGCGTGCAGCTGGTGCGCCGCGCGCTGGAGGCCCCGCTGTACTGGATCGCAAGCAACGCGGGCCAGGAGGGCGCCGTCGTGGTGTCCAAGGTCCGCGACCTTGACTGGGGCTCGGGCTACAACGCGGCCACCGAGCAGTTCGGCGACCTGGTGCAGGCGGGCATCGTGGACCCGCTGAAGGTGACCCGCTCCGCGGTCGCCAACGCGGCCTCCATCGCCCGCATGGTCATCACCACCGAGAGCGCGGTCGTGGAGAAGCCGGAGGAAGAGGCCGACGCCGGTCACGGTCACGGTCACGGCCACGGCCACGGGCACGGCCACTGACCGAGGTGGACCACCGGCCAGCAGGCCGGGACAGCTGAACAGCACGAGGATCGGGGCGGTACCCAGCGCGGGTGCCGCCCCGATCCTCGTTGTCCTGCCCGGAGCCGAATGACGCCCCTCGTGGTCATTCGGCTCCGGCACCGAGGCGTGCGCCTCGATCAGCGCAAGCCGGTCAGCTGGCCGCGACCGCCAGCTGCTGCCGCTTGCGCGCTTTGATGATCACTTCCCGCTCCGACTCCGACAGCCCGCCCCAGATGCCGTACGGCTCCTGCACCGCCAACGCGTGGGCACGGCACTGGGCGATCACCGGGCAGTGCTGGCACACCTCTTTTGCCTTCGCCTCGCGCCGAGCTCGCGCCGGGCCCCGCTCGCCGTCCGGATGAAAGAAGTACGCGCTGTCCATACCTCGACAGGAGCCCCGTATCTGCCAATCCCAGATATCGGCGTTCGGTCCTGGAAGACGTCGAGTGTCTGCCATTGCGACAACCACCTCCTACCGGTGGATCCCCTCCCTGCTGCGGCGGGCCCGCCGCAGCCTCGCATGATCCGACCGTAGAACCGCGCCAAAACTTGTTCAACCCTTATCGCGCCAAAACTTGTTCATCATTGGAGTGATCTTTTCGGGGGAGGTGATCGTTCTCGGAACTGGCTTGCCCTGCGCGGGCCAGAACCGGAATATGTCCCGCGTGACGACGCGGCCGGAACCTGCACCGGGGGAGGACACCCCCACCCCGATCGACCAGGCGGGGCGACCGGCCACCTCGGAAGGCGCCGAGCCGGGCGAGGACGCCGAGCCGCGGCTCAGCGTCGCGGCGGTGGCCCGTCGTCTCGGTGTCGCGCCAGCGACCCTGCGCACCTGGGACCGCCGGTACGGCCTGGGGCCCAGTGATCACACCAGTGGTCGCCACCGCCGCTACGGCCCTGCCGACATCGCGCGCCTGGAGCAGATGCAGCGCGCTCTGCTCCGCGGTGCCTCGCCGATGGAGGCCGCTCGCTACGCGCGCGCCGTGGCCGCGCCGCCGCAGCCGTCGCCCGAGGTCGCCGAGAAGCCGGAGGAGGGCGGCGAAGGGCCGGTGCTGCTGTCCGGCGTGCTGGACGGCGACGACATCAAGCTGGTCGGCGGCTCCAACACCGGGGGGCGCGGCCTCAAGCTCACCGGCGCCGGTCCCCAGGCCCGCGGCCTGGGCCGGGCGGCGCTCGCGCTGGACTCCTGGTCGGTGCAGCGGCTGCTGATCGAGGCGATGGGCTCCGACGGTGTCGTGGCGACCTGGCAGGGCATGCTGCAGCCGGTGCTGCGCGCGGTCAGCGAACGCCGCCAGCGCTCGGGTTCCGGCATCGAGGTCCTCCAGCTGCTGGTCGACTGCGCCTCCACGGCGCTGCGCTCGGTGATCGCGACCGCTCCGGCGCCGCTCAACCCGCGTCCGGTGGTGCTCGCCCCGGTGCCCGGCGAGGCGCAGGAGCTCGAACTCGTGGCGCTCGCCGCCGCCCTGGCCGCCAACCGCGTCGGCCACCGCTTGTTCGGCGCGTCGCTGCCCCGGGAGGGGTTGGCGGCCGCGGTCCGGCGCTCCGCGCCCGCCGCCGTCGTCCTGTGGGCGGACCAGGCGCACTACGCCTCGCCCCGGGTGTTGGAGGACATCCCGATCACCCGGCAGCGGGCGCGGGCGTTCGCGGCGGGTGCCGGGTGGTCGCCGGAGGCGCTGCCGCCGCACGTGGAACGGCTCGGGTCGTTGGAGGCCGCTGTGGCGCGTGTTTCGGAAACCGTCCTGGGATGAGTTAAGCTCGCTGTGTCCTAAATCACATCGATCGTGTCAGGACGAGTTGTCGGGTTCCACTGGACGGGCGAAATCGCGGTCACAACGAGCTGCAATCGGGTGAATACTGCAGGTATGACGGGTGATGGGCGACTGCGCGGGGTAGTTGCCCACCTCCTTGCTCCGTTCCGGTGAACCGGGGCCGGGCGGGGGGCCGCGGAAATTCTTGACGGATTAAGCACCAGATCGTGTCAAGGTTTGGGCCCCTGCGTCCGATAGGGGAGGTGGAACGTCACTCGCCTGCAGGAAGGAGTTCCCGTGACGACGGTCCTGATCTGCGATGACCGACGTAGCGTCCGGGAAGGGCTCACTCGTGTGATGTCAGCTGTCCCCGGAGTGAGTCGAATCGATTGCGTCGCGCACGGCGACGAGCTGTTGGCCCGCTTCTCGCGGCAGGCCGTGGACGTCGTGCTGGTCGGCACGCAACGCGCGGTCCCCAACGGGGTGGAAGCCACCCGGCGGCTCGTCTCGGCGCACCCGCAAGCCAACGTGATCGTCTTCGGCGCTCCCGACGACGCGGCCAGCATCGCTGCCGCCATCGCCGGTGGTGCCCGCGGTTACCTCCGCTGGGACGCTTCGCGGCCGGAACTGGTCGCGGCGCTGGCGCACACCCTGGCGAGCACCTCGGTGCCCGCGCCCCGACAACCGTCCGACCCCGGCGTGCAGCTCACGGAGCGCGAGCTCCAGGTGCTGCGCGGCATGAGCCAGGGGAAGAGCAACGGCCAGATCGGCCGGGAGCTCTACCTCTCGGAGGACACGGTCAAGACCCACGCGCGCCGGCTGTTCCGCAAGCTCGGCGTCCGCGACCGCGCCCAAGCGGTGGCGCACGGGTTCCGCCGCGGCCTCGTCGCTTGAACCGTGCGAGCGGAGCGCGCCGGCGGGTGGTCCGCGCGGTCGCCGGTGCTCGACGAGGACGTTGGCCCTGCGCGAGCTGACGTTACGGGAGTGGTTGTGGCTCGCGTCACCGCTGGAAGGTCCGGGAGTGTTCCCGGTCGGCCAGCGTGACGCGAGCCACAACCCTGCCGGAAGTCGGGAGGTAACGGGCCGAAGCGGCATAGGTGGCAAAGCGGCGACAAGCCCCGAAATGCCGTCCCGGCCCCTCTCGGGATCGCTCCGGACTCCACTCCCGTGTTCCGAGCATGATCTCGATGACCAGGCGAAACGCCATCCCGTGCGGCGTCTGGTAGATGTGGATGCGTGACCACGTCCGCCCCTGATCCCGAGTCCCTGTTCAACGAGCGCTCAACGGCCGGTACGGTGAGCTCGGCGTGGCGTGCGGTGCACGCGAAGTCCGCCGGGCAAATCCGAGTCGCTTGAACGCGTAACACCAGGGCTGCTGTCTGCGATGACCAACGTGGGGGACGGGCTGGACGCTCTTGTAAGCGCCGCCGTCGACGGCGATCGTCAGTCGATCGAGCGCTTGCTGGCCGAAATCCGTCCTTTGGTGGTGCGGTACTGCCGCGCCAGAGTCGGACGAAACGAGAGGTCGTTCGCTTCGGCGGACGACGTGGCCCAAGAGGTGTGCCTCGCGGTGCTGACCGCGTTGCCCTCCTACAAGGACCAGGGTCGTCCGTTCCTGGCGTTCGTGTACGGCATCGCCGCGCACAAGGTGGCTGATGCGCACCGAGCGTTGGCCCGCAACCGCTCCGAACCCGTGGCGGACGTTCCGGACACCCCGGAATCCGAAGCCGGTCCGGAGCAGCGGGCGATGCAAGGTGAGCTCTCGGGCAGGATGGCGCAACTGCTTCGCGTCCTCCCGGCAAAGCAGCGGGAAATCCTGCTGCTCCGGGTGGTCGTCGGGTTGTCGGCGGAGGAAACCGCCGAAGCGGTCGGTTCGACGCCGGGCGCGGTACGCGTGGCTCAACACCGCGCGTTGGCCCGGCTGCGAAAGACGCTGTCCGCGGAGGAGGTGGTCTGAATGGCTGAGCGGAAGGGGCCCGAGGGGGAGCAGGCAGGACGCGACCCGGTCGAGTCCGACCAGCACGAAGACCGTTCGACCCGGGCGGACGAGCGGGACGTGGCTCCCGCCGGGGAGCCCGCAGACGAGGGAACGGAACTGAGCGAAAACCATCGGGATTCCGACTCGGCCGAGTCCGAAACCACCCGAAGCGACGCCGATGCGGACGGCGCCGCGGTGCTCGCCTTCCGGCAGCGGCCGGAAGATCGGGACGACGCAGCCGATTCCGGCGAACTGGTCGACCACGACGACCTGGACGAGCCGATCGACCTGGCCGCGCTGCAGGACGACGACGCGCTGCTGGACGCGCTCGGCGGGACCAACCCCGACGTGGCGGTTCCGGCGGCTGGTGAACGCCCGAGCCTGGAAGCGCTGCTGGTGGCCTGGCGGCAGGACGTCGACTCCTCGCCGATCGGCGAGCTCGTCGACGTGGAGACCGCGGCCACCGCGATCGCCTCAGGCACGCGCCCGCGCCGCTGGATCAAGCGGCGGCACCTGGTGCCGGTCGCGACCGCGGCCGCGGTGCTGATGATCGGCTTCACCGGTGTCGGAGTGGCGGCCCGCGACGCGCAGCCCGGCGACATGCTGTGGGGCGTCGCGCAGGTGCTCTACTCCGACCACACCCGCGCGGTGCAGGCGGCGAGCTCGGCGCGCGAGGACCTCAACACCGCGGAGAGCGCGATAGAGCGGGGCAACCGCACGGCGGCCCAGGCCGCGTTGGAGGCCGCGCAACAGCAGATGCGCGTGATCGACGACGAGCACGGCCTGTCCGACCTGCAGGCGGCGCACGCTTCGCTGACCAAGCGGATCGACCAGGGCGAGCAGCCGACCAGCAACGAGTCGACCCCGCAGACCACCCCGCCGACCTCGACGCCCTCGCCGTCGCAGCCGACGGAGCCGCCGGAACCGACGGACAGCTCGTCGATCCCGCCGACCTCGTCCACCCCGACGGAGACCACCACCTCGCCCAGCGAGACCAGCGGCAGCTCGGAGAACCCGTCGAGCAGCTGGGGCGGCCTGTTCCCGCAGGACAGCACCAGCCACCCGTGACCGGGTAGCGGACCAGAACGAGAAGAGGGCTCCTGCCGCGGCGGGAGCCCTCTTCTCGTGCGCAGCGAGACGTCAGCGCGTGGTTTCGCTCTCCGTGACGCCGTCCGCGTAGCCCCGGCAGTACTCCCAGGTCACGTACTCGCTGGGGTTCGGGTCGAAGGCCGGTTCGTGCGGGCGCATGCGGCCGTCGTGCAGCAGCTGCTCCAGGCTGGCCCGCAGGAGCTCCCAGTCGTGGTAGTGGCACTCACCGCAGTCGGCGCAGTCCACCACGATGCCGCGGATGCCGCGGGGCTCCAGCAGGGCCTGGTAGACCGCGAGGTCGGTCAGGTCGGCGAGCAGTTCGGCGCGTTCCTCGTCACCGAGCGGCGGCCCGTCGTCGGCGTCGTGATCACCGAGTGCCATGCTCGGATCTTCCGGGTCGCCCGCGAACGGGTCTGGGGGCATCGGATCGTGCGGCACGGCCCGCACGGTACCGGCTGCGTCCACCGCGTGGGGCTGTCGGGGCGGTGTTGACCGGTGTTCCGCGCACGCCGGGGTGGCCTGGCGCACGACAGCCCGGATGCCCCAACCGGCTGCTGACCTGTGGTCTCTATCATTGGGGGAATCCCCGAAGCCGATGCCGCGTTGCCAGACGTAACCGTCGACGACGTGATCGCCGAGGACTGACCCAGCCGCATCCTCCGGTTGTGGACCGTAGCGTGAAGGAAGGCACATCCCTCGCCATGACCAGCGAACTCACCGCACCTGGCCTCCCCTCGAAGTTCGCGACCCTGGGGCTGACCTTCGATGACGTGCTCCTGCTGCCAGACGAGTCCGACGTCATCCCGAGCGGCGTCGACACGTCGACGCAGCTCTCCCGCAACGTCCGGCTGCGCGTCCCGCTGCTGTCGGCCGCGATGGACACCGTGACCGAGGCTCGGATGGCGATCGCGATGGCCCGCCAGGGCGGCGTCGGGATCCTGCAGCGCAACCTCTCGGTCGAGGAGCAGGCCTCCCAGGTCGAGGTGGTCAAGCGCTCCGAGGCGGGCATGGTCACCGACCCGGTCACCTGCTCCCCGGAGGACACCCTCGCCGAGGTGGACGCGCTGTGCGCCCGCTTCCGCATCTCCGGCGTCCCGGTGACCGACCCGGACGGCACCCTGGTCGGCATCATCACCAACCGCGACATGCGCTTCGAGGCCGACTACACGCGGCGGGTGCGTGAGGTGATGACCGCCGCGCCGCTGATCACCGCGCAGGTCGGCGTCACCGCCGAGGCCGCGCTCGGGCTGCTGCGCCGGAACAAGATCGAGAAGCTGCCGATCGTGGACGGCGCGGGCAAGCTGCGCGGCCTGATCACGGTCAAGGACTTCGTCAAGACCGAGCAGTACCCCGACGCCACCAAGGACCCGGACGGCCGGCTGCTGTGCGGCGCCGCGGTCGGCGTCGGCGCGGACTCGCACGAGCGCGCCATGGCGCTGGTGGACGCAGGCGTCGACGTGCTGATCGTGGACACCGCGCACGGGCACTCCCGCTCGGTGCTGGAGACCGTCGCCACGCTGAAGAAGGAGCTCGGCAACTCCGTCGACGTGATCGGCGGCAACGTCGCGACCCGCGCGGGCGCGCAGGCGCTGATCGACGCCGGGGCGGACGCGGTCAAGGTCGGCGTCGGGCCGGGCTCGATCTGCACCACCCGCGTGGTCGCGGGCGTCGGCGTGCCGCAGATCAGCGCGATCTACGAGGCGAGCATGGCCTGCCGCCCGGCGGGCGTGCCGATCATCGGCGACGGCGGCATCCAGTACTCCGGGGACATCGGCAAGGCGATCGCCGCCGGGGCCAGCTCGGTGATGTTGGGCAGTCTGCTGGCGGGCACCGCCGAGGCACCGGGCGAGCTGGTGCTGGTCAACGGCAAGCAGTTCAAGGTCTACCGGGGCATGGGGTCGCTGGGCGCGATGCAGTCGCGCGGCCAGGGCAAGTCCTACTCGAAGGACCGCTACTTCCAGGACGACGTGCTCTCCGAGGACAAGCTGGTGCCGGAGGGCATCGAGGGCCGGGTGCCGTTCCGCGGCCCGCTGTCCCAGGTCGTCGCGCAGCTGGTCGGCGGCCTGCGCTCGGGCATGGGCTACACCGGTTCGAACACCATCCCGGAGCTGCAGGACGCGAAGCTGGTCCGGATCACCGCGGCTGGTCTCAAGGAGAGCCACCCGCACGACATCACGATGACGGTCGAGGCGCCGAACTACGCCGGTCGCTGACCGCACCGACCCGGCCGCCGCGTCCTCGGGCGCGGCGGCCGCGTCGCACCCTGGACGCCGTGGTCGGCCGGTCACCCAGGGCTAAGGCCCCCCGTTGCACGTCACTCGGATGCCGCAGAGAGAATGTCGTGTTGGACAGCGGTGCTCCGAGAAGGGACTGACGGTGCGCGATCAGGTTGAGATCGGCATGGGCCGCACGGCGATGCGCGGCTACGACTTGGACGACGTGGCGATCGTGCCGTCCCGGCGCACCCGCTCCTCGAAGGACGTGTCGCTGGCGTGGCAGATGGACGCGTACCGCTTCGACATCCCGCTGGTCACGCACCCGACGGACGCGGTCGTCTCGCCCGCCACCGCAGTGCGCATCGGCGAACTCGGTGGACTCGGCGTGCTCAACGCCGAGGGGCTGTGGGCGCGGCACGAGAACGTCGAGCAGAAGCTGTTCGACGTGGTGCGCGCAGCGGAGGAGGACAGCGACCCGGAGGCGGCCATCCGCCTGCTGCAGGAGCTGCACGCCGCGCCGATCCGGCACGACCTGCTCGCCGCGTCGCTGAAGCAGATCAAGGACTCCGGTGTCACGGTGGCCGCGCGGGTCAGCCCGCAGCGCGCCGAGGAGCTGACCCCGGACCTGCTCGCGGCCGGTGTCGAGGTGCTGGTCGTGCAGGGCACCATCATCTCCGCCGAGCACGTGGCGCGGGACGGCGAGCCGCTGAACCTCAAGCGCTTCATCGCCGACCTCGACGTGCCGGTGGTGGCCGGGGGCGTGGGCGACTACCGCACCGCGATGCACCTGATGCGCACCGGTGCAGCCGGGGTGATCGTGGGCTTCGGCCAGTCCCGCTCGTCGACGACCACCCAGGTCCTGGGCATCGGGGTGCCGATGGCGACGGCGATCGCCGACGCCGCCGCGGCCCGCCGCGACTACCTGGACGAGACCGGCGGCCGGTACGTGCACGTGATCGCCGACGGCGCGCTGGCCTACTCCGGCGACATCGCCAAGGCGATCGCCTGCGGTGCGGACGCGGTGATGCTCGGCGAGGCGCTGACCGAGGCGGCCGAGTCCCCGGCGCAGGGCTACTACTGGACGTCGGCGGCGGCGCACCCGAGCCTGCCGCGCAGCGAGATCGTCGGGTTCGCCGGTTCGGACGCGGACCTGGAGAAGCTGCTGTTCGGCCCGAGCAGCGACCCGTACGGCACGCTGAACCTCTTCGGCGGTCTCCGCCGCGCGATGGCCAAGACCGGCTACCGGGACCTCAAGGAGTTCCAGAAGGTCGGCCTGACTCTTCGGGGCTGAGGCCTCCTCGGTTGTTCCGGCTCGTCCTGCGCAGCGGGGCGGGTGGCGGATCAGGCGCCGCCTGGCTCCGGAATCCCGTTCTCATGCATGTCCGCGCGACGAACGGGCTGTCCTCGCCAGGCAACGCCTGAGAACCAGCGGTGGTGCTGGTTGCGGGGGTGGGTCATGCACCGGCGGTGCATGCGATCCCTGACCAGCGGTGCCGGTCACCGTTCGCGGTGCCGGGAGGGGCTTGTGCCACTTGTTCGGTGGGTGGCGGTCGGTGCCGGTTGCCTTTCGCAGTAGCTGTTGCCTGCTGGAAGCGGGTTGAGCCGCTTGTTCGGTGAGGTGGCGGTGATGCCTCGTTCGCGGTGGCTGTTCACCACCGGACGCGGCTGTGGCGGTTGTTCTGGTGGCGGGTTCTGCGTTTTGAGGGCTAGCTACTGGTGAGTAGTTACGTCTAGTCTGTCGCGCATGGCTGGACGTGACGGGGCGCACCGGGGTAGCACCGACTTCGACGTCGTCGTGATCGGCTCCGGGTTCGGGGGCAGCGTGGCCGCGCTGCGGCTGACCGAGAAGGGCTACCGGGTGGCCGTGCTCGAGGCCGGGCGGCGGTTCACCGACGACGAGCTGCCGAAGACCTCCTGGGACCTGCGGAAGTTCCTGTGGGCGCCGCAGCTCGGCTGCTACGGCATCCAGCGCATCCACCTGCTGCGCAACGTCCTGATCCTGGCCGGGGCGGGCGTCGGTGGCGGTTCGCTGAACTACGCCAACACGCTCTACCGGCCGCTCAGGCCGTTCTACGAGGACCCGCAGTGGGCGCACATCACCGACTGGGAGGCCGAGCTCGCGCCCTACTACGACCAGGCGACCCGGATGCTCGGCGTGGTGGACAACCCGACCACCACGCCGTCGGACGTGGTGATGCGGAAGGTCGCCGGGCAGATGGGCGTCGCGGACACCTTCCACACCACGCCGGTCGGCGTCTACTTCGGCACCGCGGGCAAGACCGAGCCCGACCCGTTCTTCGGCGGCGCCGGTCCCGCCCGCACCGGTTGCACCGAGTGCGGCGCCTGCATGACGGGCTGCCGCGTCGGGGCGAAGAACACGCTGGTGAAGAACTACCTGCACCTGGCCGAGGCGGGCGGCGCGCAAGTGTTCCCGCTGACCACGGTGAACCGGCTGGCGCAGGGTGCGGACGGCCGGTGGCGCATCGGGACGGTGCGCACCGGCGCGAAGTGGAACCGCCACCCGCGCGTCTTCCGCGCCGACCAGGTCGTGGTGGCCGCCGGGACCTGGGGCACGCAGAACCTGTTGCACCGCAGCAAGGACTGCGGTGACCTGCCGCGGCTGTCCGGTCGGCTGGGGCGCCTGACCCGCACCAACTCCGAGGCGATCATCGGCGCCCAGATGCCGGAGGTCGACCCCGAGCGGGACTTCTCCAGCGGCGTGGCGATCACCTCGTCGTTCCACCCCGACGAGGACACCCACATCGAGCCGGTGCGCTACACCAAGGGCGCCAACGCGATGGGGCTGCTGCAGACCCTGCCGACGAAGGGTGGCACGCCGGAACCGCGGCTGCGGCAGTGGTTCCGCTACCTGCGCAAGCACCCGATGCACGCACTTCGCCTGCTGTCGGTGAAGGACTGGAGCGAGCGCACGGTGATCCTGCTGGTCATGCAGAGCCTCGACAACTCGCTGACCACCAGGCTGCGCAAGCGGTTCGGGCGTTCGCAGCTGACCTCCGAGCAGGGGCACGGCGCACCCAACCCGACCTACATCCGGGCGGGGGAGCAGGCCAACGAGCTGGTCGCCGAGGAGATCGGCGGCATCGCGGGCGGTACCTGGGGCGAGCTGTTCGACATCCCGATGACCGCGCACTTCCTGGGCGGCTGCCCGATCGGCGCCGACGCCGAGCACGGCGTGATCGACCCGTACCACCGGGCCTTCGGCTACCCGACTCTGTCCATCGTGGACGGTTCGGCGGTGAGCGCGAACCTCGGCGTGAACCCGTCCCTGACCATCACGGCCCAGGCGGAACGAGCCTTCGCGATGTGGCCGAACAAGGGCGAGGCGGACACCCGACCGGACCAGTCCGAGGGCTACCGCCGGGTTACCCCGGTCGAGCCCAAGTCCCCGGCGGTCCCCGCCACCGCCCCAGCAGCCCTCCACCTCCCCCTCGCGTGACCCCTGCGCGAGTTCCATCGGAATCGCACATCTGATTCCAAGAAGCTGAGTTCAGTGAAGGCGACCCGACACATCACCGGTGTGTCGGGCGCCCGACACGCCGGTGGTTACAGTTTAGGTTGAAACTGTAACCGTTCCCAACCCCTCCGACGGCGCGTCACCACTCTTGCGCGCCCGGAGTGAAGGGCGCCTCTCACCGACTCGGTCGGCGAAGGCATCCTTCATCAACGCCCGCGATCGGCGCTGGGTGTTGGTGGAAGCGGTTTCGGCACTCACCTGGGGTTACAGTTTCAGTTGAAACTGTGAATCATCCGGCGACTCGCCTGTCCGGCACCGGTGAGATCACTCGACGGAACTGGCCCGAGGCGAAGGCATCCCCGGCGGAACTGCGGTTCCCATCGGAACTGCACCAGCCGATGTCCCCGCCGAGGTGGTCGTGCGCAGATCGCCCGGCTCTGGCCGGTCGCCTAATTCCGGCTGATCGTCGCGCGTGCGGCGGAGGGGCACCTCCTCGGTGAAGCGCAGTTTCAATTGAAACTGCGATGTGGCCCTCAGCGGAGTCGCAGTTTCAATTGAAACTGCGGTTTCGACGGAAGTTGCGGTAGGGCGCCGGCAGCCGTGGTCGGTGGTGCGGGGCCGTTGGGCGATCGCCAGGGAGCCCAGTCTCGATTGAGGCTGCGGGGTGTTCGTGCGGGACCGCACGGGGGTGGGGACTGGGGTGGCGATGGGACGGGGACAGGGCTGGGGTGGCGTTGGGCAGTGGTGCATCTGGGTTCCCGGGTGTTGCGGGCGGGGCAGTTGGGAAAGGTGTCGTTGACTCCACCGCGCTGGGGGCTGCGTTTCGGCAAGATCGGGGACGTTGGTGGTCTCAGAGGGGATGACGATGTACTTGCGTTCGGCGTTGCGGGGAGCGGGCGTCCTGCTGCTCGCGTTGGTGACGGCGATGGCGGCTTTGGTGGCCCTGCCGCTGCTCGTGGTGTGCGGGCTGCTCGTCGTGCTGGTGGCTGGGGTTGTGCTGCTGCCCGCCGCCATGCGGCTCCTGCATCGCTGGACCGAGTGGGAGCGGCGGCGCGCCGGGCGGTACCTCGGCGTTCCGGTCACCCCGATCCGCTCGGTGTCCGGCTTCAAGGCGGTCCTCCGCTCGCCCGTGACCTGGCGGGACCTGCGGTGGCTGGTGGTGCACGCGTTGTTCGGTCTGGTCACGGGCTTGCTCGGGCTGGCCGGGACCTTGGGTGTGCCCGCGACGTTGGCGTCGGTGGTGCTCTGGCCCCTGGTCCCCGGGATCTCGGTGCTGGGCGTCGTCCCGTCCGGCTGGGGAACCGCGCTCGGGCTCGGTGCGGTGCAGCTCGTGCTGGTGGGCGCGTTGCTGGTGTGGGCCGTGCCTGCTCTGGCGAAGGCGCAGGCCGTGGTCTCGCTGCGGCTGCTGGCCCCCTCCGAGGCGGAGCGCCTGGCGCACCGGGTCGACGAGCTCGCCGAGACCCGGGCCGGGGCGTTGGAGGCGCACGGCGCGGAGCTGCGGCGCATCGAACGCGACCTGCACGACGGGACGCAGGCCCAGTTGGTGTCGATCGCGCTGCGGTTGGGGATCGCGGAGAAGACCGCCACCTCCGACCCCGAGGCCGCGCTGCGGCTGGTGCGCGAGGCGCGCGGTGGGGCCGAGGAAGCGATGTCCGGGCTGCGTGACGTCGTGCGGACGCTCTACCCGCCAATCCTCGCCGACCGGGGGCTGGCCGGGGCGGTGTCCGCGCTCGGGGCGCGCTGCGCGGTGCCCACCCAGGTCTTCGCCGGTGAGCTCGGCGAGGTGCCAGCCGCGGTCGAGGCCGCCGCGTACTTCGCGGTCGCCGAGTCGCTCACCAACGTCGCCAAGCACTCCGGCGCGCAGCGCGCCACGGTGGCGGTGGGCCGGGACGGTGGGGAACTGCGGATCGAGGTCGTCGACGACGGCGTGGGCGGGGCGGTGGAGACCGGCGGTACCGGGCTGACCGGCATCCGACAGCGGGTCGCCGCGCTGGACGGCCGGACCGAGGTGCGCAGCCCGGTCGGCGGTCCGACCCGCGTCGAGGTGGTCCTGCCGTGCGGGTTCTGATCGTCGAGGACAACGTCATCCTGGCCGAGGGCCTGAAGCTGCTGCTGGCCGCGGCCGAGGTCGAGGTGGCTGGGGTGCACGCCGACGCCGGGTCGTTCCTCGAAGCCGTGTCGAGCGACCCGCCGGACATCGCGGTGGTGGACGTCCGGTTGCCGCCCTCCTTCCGCGACGAGGGTGTGCGGGCCGCGCTGCGCGCCCGCGAGGTGCGTCCGGGGCTGCCGGTGCTGCTGTTCTCGCAGTACGTCGAGGAGACCTACGCGCGCGAGCTGCTCTCCGACGGCCGTGGCGCCGTGGGCTACCTGCTCAAGGACCGGGTCTCGCGGGTGGACGAGTTCGTCGACTCGCTGCGCCGGATCGCCGACGGGGCCACCGTGATGGACCCCGAGGTCGTCTCGCAGCTGATGACCCGCCGCCACGACCCGCTGGCCGCGCTCACGCCCCGGGAGCGGGAGGTGCTCGCGCTGATGGCGAGCGGGTACGCCAACGGCGAGATCGCCGAGCGCCTGGTGGTCACCGAGCGGGCCGTACTCAAGCACGTCGGCAACATCTTCGCCAAGCTGGACCTGCCGGTCGGCGACTCCGGGCACCGCCGGGTGTTGGCGGTGCTGGCGCACCTCGGCGGCTGACCGGGGTCGATGGCGTTGTGGGCTTGGTTACCTGGGAGAATGGTCGCAGCTCACCGGCTCAGCTAGGAGGTCGCGACTACGTGTCCGGTTCCGCAAGCAACAGCGCCCAGGGGCCTGTTCTCGTTGTCGACTACGGCGCCCAGTACGCGCAGCTGATCGCGCGTCGGGTGCGGGAGGCGCAGGTCTACTCCGAGGTCGTCCCGCACGACACCCCGGTCGAGGAGATCCAGCGGCGCAACCCCGCCGCCGTGGTGCTCTCGGGTGGCCCGTCCAGCGTCTACGCCGACGGTGCTCCCCAGGTCGATCCGGCGCTGTTCACCGCCGGTGTCCCGGTCTTCGGCATCTGCTACGGCTTCCAGGCGATGACCTCGGTCCTCGGCGGCACGGTGGAGCACACCGGCACCCGCGAGTACGGCCGCACCGAGCTGGAGGTCAGCGGTGACGGCGGCACGCTGCACGCCGAGATGCCCGGCCACCACCCGGTGTGGATGAGCCACGGCGACTCGGTGAGCAAGGCCCCGGAGGGCTTCCAGGTCACCGCCGCCACCAAGGACACCCCGGTCGCGGCCTTCGAGAGCGTCGAGCGGCAGCTGGCGGGCGTGCAGTACCACCCCGAGGTGGTGCACTCGCCGCACGGCCAGGAGGTGCTGCGCCGCTTCCTGCACGACATCGCCGGGGTCCGCCCGCAGTGGACCACGTCGTCGATCGTGGACGACACGGTGGCGGCGATCCGCGAGCAGGTCGGTGACCGCCGCGCGATCTGCGGGCTGTCCGGCGGGGTCGACTCCGCGGTGGCGGCCGCGCTGGTGAACCGCGCCATCGGCGACCAGCTGACCTGCGTGTTCGTCGACCACGGCCTGCTGCGCGCCGGGGAGCGCGCGCAGGTGGAGCGCGACTTCGTGGCGGCCACCGGGGTCCGGCTGGTCACCATCGACGCGGCGGACCGGTTCCTCGCCGCGCTGGCCGGGGTGACCGACCCGGAGGAGAAGCGCAAGATCATCGGCCGGGAGTTCATCCGCGTCTTCGAGCAGGCCGCCCGCGACCTGCAGGCCGAGGCGGGTGAGTCCGGCGAGCACATCGACTTCCTGGTGCAGGGCACCCTGTACCCGGACGTGGTGGAGTCCGGCGGCGGCTCCGGCGCGGCCAACATCAAGAGCCACCACAACGTCGGCGGCCTGCCCGAGGACCTGCAGTTCGAGCTGGTCGAGCCGCTGCGCGCGCTGTTCAAGGACGAGGTGCGCCGAGTCGGCCTGGAGCTGGGCCTGCCGGAGACGATCGTGCACCGGCAGCCGTTCCCGGGCCCGGGCCTGGGCATCCGGATCATCGGCGAGGTCACCGCGGACCGGTTGGAGACGCTGCGCGCGGCGGACGCGATCGCCCGCGAGGAGCTGACCGCCGCCGGTCTGGACCGCGACATCTGGCAGTGCCCGGTGGTGCTGCTGGCCGACGTCCGCTCGGTCGGTGTCCAGGGCGACGGCCGCACCTACGGCCACCCGGTGGTGCTGCGCCCGGTCTCCAGCGAGGACGCGATGACGGCGGACTGGACCCGCCTGCCCTACGACGTCCTGGAGCGCATCTCCACCCGGATCACCAACGAGGTGTCGGAGGTCAACCGGGTGACGCTGGACGTGACGTCCAAGCCCCCGGGCACCATCGAGTGGGAGTGATCCCGCAGAGCTGAGGAGGGCCCTTCACCGCCACCGGCGGGAGGGGCCCTCCGTCGTGCGCGGGGTCACTGCTCGACGCGGACCCAGTCGACGAGGTAGCGGACCTCACCGGTGGCCACCCGGTCCACTGTGGACTGCGGGAGGCCGAAGTAGGGCTCGGTGACGCCGTTGACGCCGTTCGGGTAGCCGCCGCCCAGCGCGAAGTTCAGGATCAGGAACTGCGGGTCGTCGTAGGCCCAGGTCCAGCCCCGGGACTCGATCTCCTGCCTGCTGATCCGGTAGGTCTCGACGTCGTCGACGAAGAAGGCGATGCCGTCCGGCGCCCAGTCCGCGCGGTAGACGTGCCAGTCGGCGGGGTCGCCGCCCGCGAACTCCTGGCGCTGGGTGAACGGGGTGTCGCCGTGGTACTCGGGGCCGTGGATCGCCGAGCTCGTCCACGGCTCGCCGACGTGCTCCATCACGTCGATCTCCCCGCAGTCCGGCCACGGCTTGCCGTCGTCGATGTTCGCGCCCAGCGACCACCACGCGGGCCACAGGCCGCTGCCGGTGGCGCCCTCCGGGAGCTTCAGCCGCGCCGAGTAGCTGCCGTAGGTGAACTCAACCTTGTCCTGGGTCTTGACCCGGCCGGAGATGAAGTCGTAGGTCTGCCCGTCCGGGGCCTGCGTGCCCGGCTTGTAGCGGGGGTGCAGCGCGAGCGCGCCGTTCTCCGCGCCGGTGGCCGGGTCGTGCTCGACGTAAATGGTCTCCGGCGAGTCGACGTAGGCCTGCTGCTCCTGGTTGACGGTGCCGAAGTTCTCCCCGGTGACCTCGACCGTCCACTTCGAGCGGTCCAGCTCGGTGCCGGAGAAGTCGTCGAAGAACACCTCCGCGCGGGGCGCGGCGCTGGCCTCCACCAGCGGCACCGCGGTCAACACCGCGAGCGCTGCGGCGCTCGCGAGCAACTTCTTCCGAACCATCACCGCTCCTCCCCACCGGGGACCGCTTCTTGAGCGGTTGAGTATCGCGGTGCGGTCGCGGCGGTGGGAGCGGTTGGCGAGTTCTGGACGGGGCTTCAGCTGCGGGTGCGCAGCGAGGCGACCAGCATGACCACGCCGATGGCCACCGCGGTCAGCGCCAGCAGCCACTGCAGCTCGCCGCCGAGGCCGAACATCAGGGTGCCCGCGACGGTCACCGTGATCACCCCGGCCACCAGGGTGACCAGGTCCGGTCCACCGCGCTCCCGGCGTTGGGGGGTCTGCTCGTCAGCCACGGGTCACCTCCACGTTCCCGACCCCGACCTCCAGGTCGAGGGCCAGCTGACCGCCACCGCGCCCGTCCAGGCCGAGGTCGGTCTTGGTCTGCTCCGCGGCGCTGCCGCTGGACACCTGGTTCAGGCACTGCACGTCACCCAGCTCGGACCTGCACCGCAGGTCGACGTCGACGTTCTCGGGCAGCCGCACCACGACTTCCCCGACCCCGACGCCCACCGCGCTGGTGGTCGACTCGCCGTCGGCGATCCGCAGGTCCCGCAGGTCCAACGTGAGCGTCCCGGCGGACAACTGGTAGTCGGGGCGCACGTCGACGATGTCAGTGGGGCGGTAGTGGTGGTCGCCCATGGCGCCGCCGAAGGTGTTCCCCGGCATCGCCCCGGCCAGCATCGCCACGGCTCCCAGCGGGACCGCCGCGAGGATCAGGCCCCGGCCGCCGCGCAGGAACGAGCCGACGACCATCCCCAACCCCAGCGTGCCGAGCGCGAACGCCAGCGCGACGTGCGTTGGTGCGCCGAGCGCGCTGGTGAGGGCGCAGGCGAACGCGGCCAGCCCCAGCGTCACCCAGGTGATCCAGCGCCGCGGCGGCTGCTTCGGTTCCGGCGGTTCGGGCTCGCTGGGTTCGGGCAGGTCCCAGGCGAACGGCGCGGCGCCGAGCGGGTCCCACGCGGGCGGGGTCTGCCGCTCGATCCGCGCGGTCGACTCGGCACCGGGGTAGACCCAGGTGTTCTCACCCGCGGGCGCCGCGTCAGGCACCGGTGGCGTGCTGAAGCTGGTGGTGTCCGGGGCGGCGGTCGTCGGCGTGACGTTGCGGTCGCCGTAGGAGCGGTGCACCAGGTAGAGCGCGGTCAGGCCCAGCGCGAGCCCGAAGCTCGCCAGCGAGCTGGTCAACCAGAACACGCTGGGGATCAGCAGCAGCACCAGGATGATGGCGAGCGTGCTGGAGGTCGGCTCCGGTTTCGGCTTCGGCATGCCGGGGACCGGTTCCCCCTCCTTCGGGAACAGCAGCCACCCCAGCAGGTACAGCACCACGCCCGCACCGCCGTAGACGGCGGCGAGGACGAAGGCGACCCGGACCAGGATGGGGTCTATGCCGTACCGGAGGCCGATCGCGGCGGAGACACCACCCACCTTGCCACCGAACCGCGGCCGGACCGGGCGGGTCGCCCAGAAGTCCCGCAGGGTGTCCTCGAACGCCGCTACCCCGGCGCGCTTCGTGGTGCTCATGCCAACCACTATCCGTGCCGGACCACCTCCCGGGCATCAGGGACGCCCCTGATCTGGCCCGGAGTGCCGGATCCCATGGGGGGTCGCCTCGCCTGGGGTGACGCATCGGGACCTGAGCGCTTCCCTGCCTGCCGACTTCGCGGAGAGCATCTCAGGGACAGTCCCTGATGTCCCCGCGTGCGCGAGCGTGTGACCATCGTTGTCGTGAGAGACCAGCTCAACCAGCAGCGCGACAGCGGGCCGGGAGCACCCACCAAGCCGATGGCGCAGCGACGCCCGCAGAGCGTGGCCCAGCTGCGGCGGCGCCGCGGCGGCAGACTGGTCGCCGGGGTCGCCAGTGGGGTGGCCGAGCACCTCGGGGTGCCGGTGCTCTACGTGCGCATCGGGTTCGCGGTGCTGGCGGTGTGCGGTGGGGCGGGTGTCCTGGCCTACTCGCTGCTGTGGGTGTTCGTGCCGCAGTCCACCGGCACCGAGGCGCCGGTGTCGACCAAGGAGCGGCAGCAGGGCTTCGGCGTGATCCTGCTGGGTGTCGGTGCGATGGTCGCCGTCGGCGGTCTGGTCTCGATGCCCGCCTGGCTGAGCGCGCCGCTGGTGGTGGTGCTGGTCGGGGCCGCCGTGGTGTGGCGGGAGGCCGACGAGTCGCAGCGCCGCCGCTGGCGGCAGGGCGCGCGCACCAACGTGGTCGGCGCGCTGCACGGTGGCGGTGGCCGGTCGGCCCTGATCCGGGTGCTGGCCGGTGCGGCGCTGGTCGTGGTCGGCATCGTCATGCTGCTGGCCGGGTCGACC
>NZ_JBEPDU010000040.1:0-73213 GCF_040300525.1 Saccharopolyspora sp. NPDC000359
GGCGCCGGAAGTGCCGCCACTGGTCCCAGCGGCGGCACTCCACGACGTTCTCGATGACCCCGGCCAACACCGGTCGGCCCCGCAGGATCATCGTGCCATCGAGGCCAGCGCCTGGCGCAGCGCGCGCGGCCCGTCCGCCGCGCCCGGCCGCCCCTTGTTGCGGCGCACCCCCTCGTCGCTGCGGAACCCGAGGAACGCGAGGTCCGCCGACTCGTCGCTGCCGACGACGTGGTGCCACCGGAGGTGCTCGAACCCCGGCCCGTCGTCCCGACCGCTCCACCGCTGCGGGGCGCGGTCCACCGATTCACCCATCACTGCCACTCCTCGAAGTCCACCATGATGTCCCGCCCGGAGGCGCCGCGCGGCGCCTCCGGGCTCCGCTGATCAGCGCCCGCGCATCGGGATGCGGACGCCGCGCTCCTCCGCGACCTCGGCCGCGTGCTCGTAACCGGCGTCGACGTGGCGCAGCACGCCCATGCCCGGGTCGTTGGTGAGCACCCGCGCCAGCTTCTCCGCGGCCAGCTCGGTGCCGTCGGCGATGCAGACCTGACCGGCGTGGATGGACCGGCCCATGCCGACCCCGCCGCCGTGGTGGATCGACACCCACGACGCGCCCGAGGCCGTGTTGACCAGCGCGTTGAGCAGCGGCCAGTCGGCGATGGCGTCGGAGCCGTCCAGCATCGACTCGGTCTCCCGGTACGGGGAGGCCACCGAGCCGGAGTCGAGGTGGTCGCGGCCGATGGCGATCGGCGCGGACAGCTCGCCGGAGGCCACCATCTCGTTGAACTTCAGCCCGGCGAGGTGGCGCTCGCCGTAGCCAAGCCAGCAGATCCGGGCGGGCAGGCCCTCGAAGGCGACCCGCTCACCGGCCATCGTCAGCCAGCGGTGCAGGTGCTGGTTCTCCGGGAACAGCTCCATGATCGCCTTGTCGGTGGCCGCGATGTCCGCGGGGTCACCGGACAGCGCCGCCCAGCGGAACGGCCCGAGGCCCTCCTCGAACAGCGGCCGGATGTGCGCGGGCACGAAGCCCGGGAAGTCGAACGCCCGGTCGTACCCGGCCTTGCGGGCCTCGTCCCGGATGGAGTTGCCGTAGTCGAAGACCTCGATGCCCTTGTCCAGGAAGCCGACCATCGCCTCGACCTGGGCGGCCATCGACTTGCGGGACCGCTCGGTGAAGGCCGCCGGGTCCTGCTCGGCCAGCGCCGCCCACTCCTCGACGGACACGCCCGAGGGCAGGTAGGACAGCGGGTCGTGCGCGGAGGTCTGGTCGGTGACGATGTCGATCGGCGCGTCCGTCGCCAGCAGCTGGGGGAACACCTCGGCGGCGTTGCCCACCAGCCCGATCGACAGCGGTTTGCGCTGGTCGCGGGCCTCCTTGGCGAGCCGGATCGCCTCGTCGACGTCGTCGGCGCGGACGTCGAGGTAGCGGTGGGCGATGCGGCGCTCGATGCGTGCCGGGTCGACCTCCACGCAGATCGCCACGCCCTCGTTCATGGTCACCGCCAGCGGCTGCGCGCCGCCCATGCCGCCGAGCCCGGCGGTCAGCGTGATGGTGCCGGCGAGGCTGCCGCCGAAGCGCTTGCGGGCGACCGCACCGAAGGTCTCGTAGGTGCCCTGCAGGATGCCCTGGCTGCCGATGTAGATCCACGAACCGGCGGTCATCTGCCCGTACATGGTCAGGCCCAGCGAGTCGAGGCGGCGGAACTCCTCCCAGTTCGCCCAGTCGCCGACCAGGTTGGAGTTGGCGATGAGCACCCGCGGCGCCCACTCGTGGGTGCGCAGCACGCCGACCGGCTTGCCGGACTGCACCAGCAGCGTCTCGTCCTGCTCGAGGGTCTTGAGCGCCTCGGTGATCGCGTCGAAGGCGGCCCAGCTCCGGGCGGCCTTGCCGGTCCCGCCGTAGACCACCAGGTCCTCGGGCCGCTCGGCGACCTCGGCGTCGAGGTTGTTCATCAGCATCCGCAGTGCGCCTTCCTGCTGCCAACCGCGGCAGTTCAGCTCCGCGCCGCGCGGCGCGCGAATGGTGCGGACGTGCTCGTTGCTCATGCGCTGCTCCAGATCCGACAGGTTCTCGTTGTCCCCATCAGACCCCGCACCCCGCCCCGGCAACAGCACTGCGCCGGGTGTTTCTCGGATCCGAGACGCGACCGCTCGGTCGGAGCGCATGTGGCGGAGGCGGTCAGGTGCAGCTTGTTCGGCGGAACTGGCGAGGCAGCCCGCGGGGCAGCAACAGGGACTTCAGGCGGACTGCGGGGTGCGGCCGGAGATGGCCGTGGTGAGCTTCGCCGCTCCGGAGCGCATGGCTTCACCGACCGCTGCCGGGTCGTGGCGTTCGTGGAAGCGGCTCCACGTGGTGCTCAGGGCCGCCACCGGCCGTCCATTGTGGTCGTGGACCGCGGCGCCGACCGAGCGCAGACCGGGCGCGACCAGCTCCACTTCCTCCGACCAGCCGCGTTCCCGGTCCGCGGCCAGGGATTCGCGGAGTTCCGCGAGTGTTCGCGGGCCCTTGCCGGTCCGGGTGATGAAGGCGCTGCGGCGCGGGAACAGGGCGCGCAGCTGGGCCTCGCCGCTGCCCGCCAGGATCGCTCGGCCGTTGGCCGTCAGGTGGGCGGGCAGGCGCACGCCGACGTCGGTGATCAGGGAGACGTCCGCACCCGAGGTCGGCTGCTCCTTCAGCAGGTACACCGTCTCCGCGCCGTGCAGGATGCCCAGGTGCACGGTCTGGCCGAGGGTGCGGGCCAGGCCGCGCAGGATGGGGGCGGCTCGCCGCTCCAGGGGCTCGTGGCGCAGGTAGGCGGAGCCGATCTCGAAGGACACCACGCCCAGGCCGTAGGCCTGCTCCCCCGCCAGGTAGACCACGAATCCCTTGTCCACCAGCACCGACAGGATGTGGTACAGCGACGAGCGCGGGACGCCGAGGTCGCGGGCCAGCGTTGCCGCGCGCACCGGGCCCGGTCCTTCGGCGAGGCGGACCAGGATGTCCAGCGCCCGCCCGACCGCCGGTGATGCGCTCGACTCGGCCACTGCCCCACCTCCCCGCCGCGACGACGAGCACGATTGTCGCGGATGCCGCTGGTGCGCCGCACAGCACCTGCTGCGGCCGGGGCCTCACGCCAACCAGTCGCGGCGCACCTGCGCTGCGTGCTCACCGAGCCGCGGGGTGCGCGGGCGGGACCACTCGTCCTCGTCGCCGAACCGCACCGGTTGCTTGAGGTAGTGCAGCGCGCCGAGCTCGGGGTGCTCCAGCTCGGCGACGAGCCCCCGGCCCCGCACCTGGTCGCTGCCGACGACCTCGGCGAGGTCCTGGATGGGGCCAGCGGGCACCCCGGCCCGTTCGGCGGCGGCCACCACCTCGGCGACGGTGCGGCGCTGCGTCCACGACTCGATGATGCCGCGCAGCAGCTCCCGGTTCTCGGTCCGGGCGGTGTCGGCGGCGAAGCGCTGGTGGGTCGCCAGCGCTGGCTTGCCCAGCATCTCGGCGAGCCTGGCGAACACCGCGTCGTTGGCGACCGCGATCGCGACCAGCCCGTCCGCGGCCTGGAAGGTGTCGAAGGGCGTGGAGACGGGGTGCCGGTTGCCGGTCCGCCCGGGCAGCCTGCCGGTGGCGGTGAGCAGGCTCATCGCGGTCACCTGCAGCGACACCAGCGAGTCGAGCATCGCCACGTCGAGGTGCCGACCACGCCCGGTGCGCTCGCGGTCGAACAGCGCGGCGCAGACCCCCCACGCGGCGAACATCCCGGCGCACAGGTCGCCCAGCGACTCCCCGGTCCTGGTCGGCGGCCCGGCGGGCTGGCCGGTGGCGGCCATCAGCCCGGACATCGCCTGCACCACCAGGTCGTAGGCGGGCAGGTGGGACAGCGGTCCGTCCTGGCCGAAGCCGGAGATGCTGGCGTAGACCAGGCGCGGCGCCTCGGCGGACAGGGTGGCGTGGTCGACGCCGAGCTTGGCGGCCACGCCCGGCCGGAAGTTCTCCACGACCACGTCCGCGCGCCGCGCCAGGGAGCGGAAGAACGCGTGGTCGTCGGCGTCCTTGAGGTCCAGGGCGATGCTGCGCTTGCCCCGGTTGAGCTGGGCGAAGTAGACGCTCTCACCGTCGACGAAGGGCCCGAGGTGCCGGGCGTCGTCCCCGCCCACCGGTTCCACCTTCACCACGTCGGCCCCGAGGTCGGCCAGCATCGCCGTGCAGTAGGGCCCGGCCAGCACCCGGCTCAGGTCCAGCACGCGCACCCCGTCGAGAAGTCCCATCACGCCCCCACCAGAGAAGTTGCACCCACGAGCGGTGTTCGCCGATCACGCTACGAACCACGCGCACCGGCGGACGACGTGCAGGCGCACGAAGGATCAGCGGTTCTCGGTGCAGCCGCCCATTGGCCCACCCGCCGCGCGCGTTCGGTAATGGCGCGGAAGACCGTTCGAGGAGGTTCCATGACGCCTTACCTGCTGCCCGCCGAGTACGAGGACTTCCGGGCGAGCGTCCGCGCGATGGCCCAGGACAGGATCGCCCCGCGAGCCGCGGAGGTCGACGAGCGCGGCGAGTTCCCGCACGACGTCCACGACGAGCTGGTGGCGGCCGGGCTGCACGCGGTCGGCATCCCCGAGCAGTACGGGGGCGACGGCGCGGACGCCACCGCCTCGGCCATCGCCGTGGAGGAGGTGGCGCGGGCGTGCGCCTCGTCGTCGACGATCCTGACGTCGAACAAGCTCGGGGTGACGCCGCTGCTGCTGTTCGGCACCGAGGAGCAGAAGCAGCGCTACCTCCCCGCGGTCGCCTCCGGGGAGGCCCTGATGGCCTACGCGATCAGCGAGCGCGAAGCGGGCAGCGATGTCGGGGCGATGCGGTGCCGGGCCGTCCGCGACGGGGACGGGTACCGGTTGGACGGGGTGAAGACGTGGATCACCTCGGCGGGCATCGCGCGGCTGCTCGTGGTGTTCGCGGTGACCGACCCGGAGGCCGGGTCGCGCGGGATCTCGGCCTTCGTGGTGCACGTCGACGACCCCGGCATCAGCTACGGCCCGCCGGAGCGGAAGATGGGCCTGCGCGGTTCGGTCACCCGCGAGGTGTTCTTCGAGGAGTGCTGGATCCCGGCCGACCGGTTGCTCGGCGCCCCGGGCAGGGGCATGCGGGTCGCGTTGGCCACATTGGACCGGACGCGGGTGTCGATCGGTGCGCAGGCGGTGGGGATCGCGCAAGCCGCGCTGGACGCGGCGGTGGGTTACGTCAAGCAGCGCGAGCAGTTCGGCCGCCGCATCGGGGACTTCCAGGGCGTGCAGTTCAAGATCGCCGACATGGGCATGCAGGTCACCGCCGCCCGCCAGCTGGTTCACGCGGCCGCAGCACGGGCAGGCGGCGAGCCCGACCTGACGTTCTTCGGTGCCGCCGCGAAGTGCTTCGCCTCCGACACCGCGATGCGCGTGACCACCGAGGCGGTGCAGTTGTTCGGCGGCTACGGCTACACCCGCGACTTCCCGGTCGAGCGGCTGATGCGCGATGCCAAGATCACCCAGATCTACGAGGGCACCAACGAGATCCAGCGGGTGGTCATGGCCCGCCAGCTCCTGGGCTGAGCGCGCGCACGGCGAACCACAGCTCGATCCGGTCGGTCAGGCGAGCCAGGTCGCGGCCGGTGAGCTGCTCGATCAGCCCGAGCCGGTAGCGGAGGCTGTTGCGGTGCACGGTGAGCGCCTGCGCGGTCGCGGAGGGCGAGCAGTCGTGGTCGAGGTAGGCGCGCAGGGTCCGGAGCAGTTCGCCGTCGTGCTCGGCGTCGTAGCGCAGCAGCCGGGCCAGCGTGGTCTCGGCGAGGTCCCGCAGGGGCAGGTCGACGCTGCCGGCCAGCAGACCGGTCACGCTCAGGGGCCCGGCCGGGTGCACCCCGGGCCCCTGAGCGCTGGCCTGGCGGGCTTCGGCGTGCCCGATGCGCAGCCCGCGCACGCCGGTCCGCGCGGTGCTGACCCCCACGCCGACCTGCGGGTCCAGCACCGCCAACCGGTCGCGGAGCTCGGCGGCGACACCGGCGGCGTCGGCCGCGGCGGGCACGATCAGCAGAGCGGTGCCGTCGATGACCGCGGTGGGCTGGTGGTCGTCGCGGCGCTCCACCAGCTGCCCCACCGCCCACGGCAGGCGGCGGAGCCGGTCGGCGGGCCCGTCGACCACCGCCAGCACGACGTGGTTCGGCTCGTCGATCGGCACCCGGGCGCGGAGCAGGCGGGCCCGGGCCTCGCGGTCGGAGATCACGTGCTCGAGCACGTCCTCGACGACCTGGCCGAGCAGTTCCCGCCGCCCGGTCAGCACCGCCTGGTGCCGGGCGATCTCCAGGCCGAGGATGTTCGCGGCGAACGACAGCACGCTTTCGAGCTTCGCCGGGATGTCGGCGCACACCTGGGCCACCGGGACCCGGTCGATCTCGACCGGTCGGCGCGCCCCCGGGTCCGGCGGTGCCGCGTGCTGGGGGAACTTCGCCAGCACCGCGCCGTCCACGCCCAGCACCGCGACCGGTGCCCGCCCGAGGTGCACGTGGAGCCTGCTGAGCAGGCCGGTCAGGCCGTTGCCGTCGAGCAGCGCGCGCACCAGCTCGTCCTGCACCGCGACGTTGGCGCGCACCGCGTCGTACTGCGCCGCGAAGATTTGGTCCGCCACCCAGTGGCTGATCTGGATGAACGGCACCTCGCAGGGTGATTCCACCAGGGCCAGGCCGCACTCCTCGGCGGCCCGGACGACGACGTCCGGGACGGCGCGGTGCACCAGCCCGGTGCCGAAGCACAGCGCCGCGACCGGCAACCGGGCCAGCCGGTCGACCAGGTCCCACCACTGCTCGTCCGAGCGCTCCTGCATGCCGGTGGTCAGCACCAGCTCGGCACCGCGCAGGAACGGGACCGGGTCGGGCAGCTCGGTGGTGGACACCCAGCTGATGGGGCGGACCGAGGTCGCGCAGTGGCTGGTCCGCGGGACCAGCCGCAGCGATCGCTCCGCCAGGAGTTCGGGCACGCTCACCGGCACCACCACAGTGTTCCCCCAGCTCGACGACGTCGGTGCGCGCGGGTTGCGCGCTCCGCACCGCGCGGGCGGCGCGGAGCGCCCCACCATCAGGCCTCGACCGGCTCGGCTGCCCGGACCTTGTTCCGCATCCACGCCCAGTAGAGGACCCCCGGCACCACGAGGCCGAGCAGCCAGGCGATGTCCGCGCCACCGAGCAGCGGCACCACGAACCCGGTGTAGACCCCGTCCACGTGGGAGAACGGGATCTGCACGGCGATGCCGAGGACGTAGGCCACCAGGGCCGGCACGCACCAGCGCCCGTAGCGGCCGTTCGGGTCGTACATCGCCTCCATGTCGTACTTCTCCTTGCGCAGGAAGTAGAAGTCGACCAGGTTGATCGCGCTCCACGGCGTCAGGAAGTACAGCAGGAAGTGCAGGAACAGCACGAAGTTCGACAGGAAGTCCCCGCGCCCCAGCACCGCGAGCACCCCGCCGAGGACCCCGACGAGCGCGATGTAGCCGATCCGGGTCGCCGGGGACAGCGCGACCCGGCGGGTGAACGCCGACATAGTGGTGGCCACCGTCATGTAGCCGCCGTAGATGTTGAGCACGTTGATGGTGAACTTGCCCAGCGCGATGGCCAGCAGCAGCGGCAGCACCAGCGCCTCGCCGCCGAGCCCGACCACGTAGGCGACCTCGCGGCCCTTGAACTCGTTGCCCGCGACCGAGTACGCCAGGGCTCCGAAGGACATCGCCCAGGTCGCGCCGAGCACCGTGCCGCCGTAGGTCCACCAGAAGGTGGCCCGGATCGAGGTGCTGGCCGGCAGGTAGCGGGAGGTGTCCGCGACGTACGGGCCGAAGGTCAGCTGCCACGACGCCGTCAGCGACAGGGCGAGCAGGAACGCGGGCACGTCCAGCTCGACGTTGGACAGCACCGGCGCGAGGTCGTGCGTGGAGACCAGCCGGAACGTCAGGTACACGAACACCACGACCGACACCAGCGAGGCCAGCCAGCCGAAGCGGTGGATCAGCTTGTACCCGACGATCGCGATCAGCGCCGACAGCGCCGCGTAGATCAGGATGCTGACGTCCACCGGCAGGTCCGTGATCGCCGAGAGCGCCTGACCGCCCAGCACGTTGCCGCTGGCGAAGTAGCCGAGGTACATCAACACCACGAGCACCAGCGGCAGCACCGCGCCGTAGACGCCGAACTGCGCGCGGCTCTGGATCATCTGCGGGATGCCGAGCTTCGGCCCCTGCGCCGCGTGCAGCGCCATCGGCACGCCACCGATCGCGTTGCCCAGCGCCACCGCCACCAGGGCCCACACCGGGTGCAGTCCGACCAGGACGGTCAGCGCACCCGTGACGGCCGAGGTGATCTGCATGTTGCTGGCGAACCACAGGGTGAACAGGCTGCGCGGGCTCCCGTGCCGCTCACCCTCCGGGACCGGTTCGATCGATCTGCGCTCGACCTGCAACGACCCTGCCATGCGTCCTCCTCGCGATGCCCCGTTCAGTTCGTTCCATTAGTCGCCACGAGCCCGCCCGGGACAATGCCCGCTCCGGATCAGCTGTCCAGGATCACAGACACCGGCGGGAGAGCGGTCCAGACAGCTCCACAGTGGATCGATCAGGACGCCTCGCCAGGCCGGGAGCACGAAGGCCCGGGGTGGCCGTGCTCCGCCACCCCGGGCCTCCGTGGACGGTCAGTCCAGCGCGCCGACGACGTCCTCGGCGGCGGCGACCAGCTGACCGCTCCGGCACAGCTCGACGGCCGCCTCGATCTCCGGCGCCAGGTGCCGGTCGGAGCCCGGCCCGGCGACCTCGCGGCGGATCCGGTCGCGCACGGCGCCGGTGGCGGGCGACGGCGTCAGCGGCTCCCGCATGTCCAGGGCGCGCGCCGCGGTGAGCGCCTCGATCGCCAGGACGCGGGTGAGGCCGTCGACCGCGCGACGCAGCTTGCGGGCCGCGGACCAGCCCATCGAGACGTGGTCCTCCTGCATCGCCGAGGACGGGATCGAGTCGGCGCTGGCCGGGACGGCCAGGCGCTTGAGCTCGGAGACGATGGCCGCCTGGGTGTACTGGGCGATCATGTGCCCGCTGTCCACTCCCGGGTCGTCGGCGAGGAACGGGGTCAGGCCGTGGTTGCGGGCCGGGTCCAGGAACCGGTCGGTGCGGCGCTCGCTGATGCTGGCCAGGTCCGCGGTGACGATGGCCAGGAAGTCCAGCACGTAGGCCACCGGGGCGCCGTGGAAGTTGCCGTTGGACTCCACCCGGCCGTCGGGGGTGACCACCGGGTTGTCCACGGCGCTGGCCAGCTCGACCGAGGCCACCGACTCGGCGTGCGCGATGGTGTCGCGGACGCCCCCGGCGACCTGCGGCGAGCAGCGCAGCGAGTAGGCGTCCTGGACGCGGGTGCAGTCCGGTCCGGCGTGGCTGGCCACGATGCCCGAACCGGCGAGCAGCCGCGACATGTTGGCCGCGGCGGCGGCCTGGCCCGGGTGCGGGCGCAGGGCCTGCAGGTCGGCGGCGAAGACGCGGTCGGTGCCCAGCTGGGCCTCCACACTCATGGCGGCGGTGACGTCGGCCAGCTTCACCAGCGCGCGCAGGTCGTGGCAGGCCAGCACCAGCTGGCCGAGCATGCCGTCGGTGCCGTTGATCAGCGCGAGCCCCTCCTTCTCGGCGAGCTCGACCGGGGTGATCCCGGCGGCGGCCAGGGCCTGCGCGGCGGGCATCTCGGTGCCGTCGGCGTCGCGGACGGTGCCCTCGCCCATCATCGCCAGCGCGATGTGTGCGAGCGGCGCGAGGTCACCGGAGCAGCCCAGGCTGCCGTACTCGTGGACGACCGGGGTGATCCCGGCCGACAGCACCGCGGCGTAGGTCTCGGCGACCTCCAGGCGCACGCCCGTGCGGCCAGTGGCCAGCGTCGACAGGCGCAGCAGCATCAGCGCGCGGACGACCTCGCGCTCCACCTCCGGACCGGTGCCCGCGGCGTGCGAGCGGACCAGGCTCTTCTGCAGCTGCTTGCGCAGCTCCAGCGGGATGTGCCGGGTGGCCAGCGCACCGAAGCCGGTGGAGATGCCGTAGACCGGCTTGGGCTCCTCGGCCAGGCTCTCGATCCGGCCGCGGGTGGCCGCGATCTCCGTCCTGGACTCCTCGGACAGCTCCACGCGCGCGCCGCCGCGCGCGACGCGGACGACGTCGGCCGGGCTGACGGCGCCGACGCCCACGACGACGGTGGTGTCCACGGCGGCTTCGGTACGGCTCATGTTCGAACTTCTTCCTTCGTGAGTGGTTTCGCGCCTGCCGGGCGGGGCCCGGTCGGGGGTCGGCGCGGGAACTGGGAATCAGCGGCGGCCGGGTCGACGGCCGCCGCTGGGGCACTGGGGGGTGGGGTCAGCTGGTCCCCGCCTCGGAGACGGCGCGCTCGTCGGGGTCCCGGCTGCCGCCGCGGCGGCCGATGCCCAGCCAGTAGCCGAGCGAGAGCAGCACCAGCCACGCGGCGCCGACGACGAGCGCCACCCGGGTCTCCGCGGAGAAGGCCAGCAGGACGAAGATGAAGACCAGGAAGGCGGTCGCGGCGATCTGCGCGTAGGGCCACAGCGGCACCGGGAACTTCAGCGCCGCGACCTCCTCGGGGCTCATCGCCTTCCGGGCCCGGTGGTGCGAGAGCATGATCATCAGCCACACCCAGACCGTGGCGAAGGTGGCGATGGAGGCGATGATGGTGAAGACGTCCTCCGGCACGACGTAGTTGAGCACCACGCCGACCAGCAGCGCGACGGTCATGATGACCACGGTCATCCACGGCACGCCGTTGCGCGAGACCCGCCCCATGACCGCCGGGGCCTGGCCACGCTCGGCCATGCCGAACAGCATCCGCCCGGCGCCGAAGATGTCGCTGTTGATCGCCGACAGCGCGGCGGTGATGACCACGACGTTGAGCACCGCCGCCGCGGAGGTCAGGCCCAGGCCCTGGAAGATCTCCACGAAGGGGCTGCCCTCGCCGCTGATGTCCTGCCACGGGGTGATGGACATGATCACGCCGAGGGTCAGCACGTAGAACAGCAGGACCCGCACCGGCACGGTGTTGACGGCGCGCGGGATGGTCTGCTCCGGGTTCTCCGCCTCCCCGGCGGTGACGCCGATGATCTCGGTGCCGCCGAAGGCGAACATCACCACCGCGAAGGACAGCAGGAAGCCCTCGAAGCCGTGCGGGAACATCCCGCCGTTGGACCAGATGTTGCTCACCGCGGGTTCGGCGTGGCCACCCCCGGCGGTGAAGCCGAAGACCAGCACGGCGATGCCGCCGACGATCATCGCGACGATCGCGACGACCTTGATCACCGAGAACCAGAACTCCAGCTCACCGAACACCCTGACGCTGAGCAGGTTGACCGCGGCGATGACGAACAGCGTGGCCAGCACCCAGGTCCACCGCGGCACGTCGGGGAACCAGAATCCCATGTAGACGGCCAGCGCGGTGACGTCGGCGATGCAGACGATGATCATCTCGAAGGTGTAGGTCCAGCCGGTGAGGAAGCCCGGCAGGCGGCCGAGGTGCCGGCTGGCGTACTCACCGAAGGAACCGGGCACCGGGTCGGCGACCGCCATCTCCCCGAGTGCCCGGAGCACCAGGAAGACCACGGCGCCGCCGATCAGGTAGGCGAACAGCACCGAGGGGCCCGCCTGGCTGATCGCCTCCGACGATCCGTAGAACAGGCCGGTCCCGATGGCCGAGCCGAGTGCGATGAAGCGGATGTGCCGTGCTGAGAGTCCTCGACTCAGCGCCGCCGCGCCTTTTCCCACCTAGATCCTCCCTGCGGGAACCACGTCGTTCCCCGTGTCGCGACCGGGCTGGTGAACCGCCCGGTTCGAGGCCGCCGCACTGTGCTCGCGCGCACAACCGCAGGCGGTGCGATATGTATAGTGCTGTATATACAGCTCGTCAAGAGCCCG
Source organism: Saccharopolyspora sp. NPDC000359 (assembly GCF_040300525.1). Taxonomy (NCBI): domain Bacteria; kingdom Bacillati; phylum Actinomycetota; class Actinomycetes; order Pseudonocardiales; family Pseudonocardiaceae; genus Saccharopolyspora; species Saccharopolyspora sp. NPDC000359. Next base: position 11,933 of record NZ_JBEPDU010000040.1, read on the forward strand.
GTTCGAAATCAGCTGGCGCACAGCGCCCACCCGGTGACGAACACGAACAATCCGGACAGCAGACGGGTTTCGATCGATCAGGTCGCGTCGAAGGTGCCTTCGAGGCGGAACCGCGATCCAGGATGCAACAGCCGCGCGGTGCTCACGAGGCGGCCCTCCGACCAGGTGCGCCGGTGGATCAGCAGGCACGGCTCGGACGGGTCGATGCCCAGCAGCGCGCAGTCCTCGGCGGTACCCAGGACCGCCTCCACGACGTGCTCGCCCTTGCCCAGCGGCGCGATCCGCGACAGGTAGCTGTTCGGCGTCTGCACCGCGAAGTCCTGCTCAAGGTAGTCCGGCGCGAGCTCGGGGTTGACGTGGCGGTCCTCGAGCTGGATCGCGATGCCGTCCTCGAAGTGCACCACCACGGAGTGGAACACCGGCTGCCCCTCGTCGATGCCGAACAGGCGGTGCACCCGGGAACCGGCGGGCTCCTCCCGGAGCAGCACGACGTCGGTGCGGTGCCGGTGCCCCCGCCGCTGGACCTCGTCGGCGATGTTGCGCACCTCGTACAGCGCGGAACTGCTCTTGCGCTCGGCGACGAAGGTGCCCACCCCGGCCAGCCGGACGACCAGGCCTTCCGCGCTCAGCTCGCGCAGGGCCCGGTTGATGGTCATCCGCGACAGCCCCAGGGCGTGGACCAGCTGGCTCTCCGAGGGCAGCAGCTCGCCCTCCGGCCACCGTCCGGTGCCGATCTGCTCGATGAGCACGTCCTTGAGGCGACGGTAGGCGGGCGCGGACTCGCGGCGGCTCTCGTGGAAGAGCGCGGCGACGTCCGACGCATCAATGGCCACCGGTCACCGCCCGCCTCAGAGATCAATACTCAGGCCCAGTCTATCGGCCGCACCTGCCTCCGAGGCCCTCCGGGAGCGACAGCCACCTCTCCCGCGGAGTGGCGGCGCCCACCCGCCCGGGAGATCGCCCCTACTCCTTGTGCTCAGGCTCACGACGGCGTTCTGGGCGATCTCCGCGAGACCGACCGCGCGCGGAGCCGATCTCGACCCGCGCGTCCCGCCGATCACCGCGGCACACCCGCTCCTGGTCCCCTCACCAGCACTGATGCCGTGGTCAGCGGCGGCGCACCCCGCGCCAACCGGAGATCGTCGCGGCGGTCGCCACCGATCACCACCGGCGACTACACAGCGGAGTCAACATAGTCAGATGACCAACCCGATCAGGTTAAACGTTGAAGAGCCGATAACTCCCAGTTACGTTGCTGGTGGCTCTGAAATCACGATCCGGTCACGACGGCTCCCCCCGGGCCACCACCGCACCCCCGGCGGTGGCGATCGGATGTCCCCGACGTGGAGAGGCTCACGTGCAGAAGCAGGACAACGCGGGCGGCCACACCCCGAAGGCCCCGACCCGCACCCTCGTTGACAAGCTCGGCCTGGGCGCCGGCGGCTCCCGCGTCCGCCGGGTTTCCGCCAAGGTCCTCCCGGTGGTCGTCGCCGGTGGCGCGCTCGTCATGGTCGGCCAGCCCATGGTCACCGGCGGCGCGGACCCGGAGCCGACGTCCGCCCAGGTCCAGACCGTCGACCACCAGGTCCCGGCCCTCGCGGCCGCCCCGGCTGCCCCCGCCGCCCCGGCGCCCGCCCCGCAGGCCCCCGCCGCTGCTCCGGCCCCGGCCCCCGAGCAGCAGCCCGCCCCGCAGGAACCGCCGAAGCCGGTCTCGAAGTCCCTGGACCTCGACTACCAGGCGCAGCGGACCAGCTACTGGTGCGGTCCGACCGCGACCCGCATCGCGCTGTCCAGCAAGACCGACGACCTGCCCGACCAGGCCGCGCTGGCCGCCGCGCTCGGCACCACCGAGAACGGCACGGACACCATCCAGCAGGTCGTCGACGGCATGAACAAGCAGCTGGGCGGTGCCGCGCACTACGAGGCCCGCGACTGGAGCGACAAGCAGCTCACCCCGGAGCTGAAGGACCAGCTGTGGTCCGACATCGTCCGCAATGTCAACGACGGCAAGGCGATGGTGGCCAACATCGTGGCCAAGCCCGGCAACCAGCCGCCCGGCTACCCGTCGAACCAGACGATCTACCACTACGTGGCGATCGCCGGCTACGACGAGGCCAACAAGACGGTGCACATCTCCGACCCGGCCCACTTCAGCGGCATCGAGGACTACTGGCTCGACCTCGACCACCTCGCCTCCCTGATCGAGCCCAAGGGCTACACCGCCTGACGGCTCCTCCCCCGCGAAAGGCCCGCCACCGGCGGGCCTTTCGGCTTTCAAGGCGGCGGCGACCCCAGTCAGGAGCGCCCCCGCGCCGGTTGCCGGGCGCAGGGGCCGAACCACTTCCGCAGGGTGGTGGGCAGGTCGTCGCGACTTCCGGGGTCCGCCCAGGCGACGTGGCCGTCGGGGCGGATCAGCAGCGCCGCGGTCCCGGCGAGCACGTCCCCGTCGCGCGGCGCAGCGGTGACGACGTCGACCCGGTCACCCCAGGCCGCCGCGCTGGAGCGCAGTGCCGGGTCGTCGGCCAGGTCGAGAAGCACGCCGCGACCGCTGCGCAGCAGCTCCGCGGTCGACCTGCGGTGGGGAGCTGCTGGCCCGGGCACCAGCAGCTCCACGTTGGGCATCCGGTACCCCAGCAGCGGGTGGTCGCCACCGCCGGTGTCGTAGCGGATCTCCAGGCCACTGACCATCGCGGCGAGGTGGCGGCTGACCTCCTCGTAGCCGATCAGCTCGGACAGCACGTCGCGCAGCGGCTGGGCCTGCTCGCCCAGCAGGCCCTGGGCGCGGGTGCTCGTGATCAACCGCTGCCCGACCGGGTACCGCTCGTCGTGGTAGGTGTCCAGCAGCGCCTCCGGCGCCCGGCCCTGGACGACCGCGGCGAGCTTCCAGCCGAGGTTCACCGCGTCCTGGATGCTGGTGTTCATGCCCTGCCCGCCCGCGGGCAGGTGCACGTGGCACGCGTCCCCGGCGAGCAGGACGCGGCCGCGCCGGTACTCCGACACCAGGCGGGCGGCATCACCGAACGAGCTCACCCACACCGGTTCGGCGTGCGCGATGTCCTGCCCGGTCACCCGCCGCCAACCCGCCACGACCTCCGCGAACGCCGGTGGCCCGGTGCGTCGGCGCGGCGGTGCGAGCCGCTCGCCCAAGATGAGCCGGGTGCGCCCACCGGGCAGCGGGCTGACCATCACCATGCCCTGCGGGAGGATCTCGCCGAGCGGGCGCGGCGGCAGGTCGAGCCCCTCGACGTCGGCGAGGAACATCTCGGTGGTCGCCGGGGTGCCCGGGAACGCGAACCCGCCCACCTCTCGGACCCGGCTGCGGCCGCCGTCGCAGCCGACCAGGTAGCGGGCCGAGAACTGGGCGCCCCCGCCCGGGGTGCGCACCTCGGCCCGCACGGCATCGCCGTCGTCGGTGAACGACAGCAGCTCGTGGCCGCGCCGCACGAGGGCGCCCAGCTGCTCGCACCACTCCTCCAGCACCTGCTCGGTGCGGGCCTGCGGGATGGTCTTGGTGGCCTCCAGCGCCCCCGGCAGCACACCGAAGTCCACTGGCAGGCCGCCGAAGTGACCACGCCGGTGCGTCTCGACCCGCCCGAACCGGGACAGCAGCCCGCGCTGGTCCGGCAGCGCGAACGCGCTGACCAGGTCGGCTGGTGGACCGGCGCGCTCCACCTCGTCGAGCAGCTGGGTGATCAGCTTCTCGATCCCGGGCCGCAGCGCGCGCACCCGCCGGACGGTGAAGTCCTTGGTGAAGCGGCGGCGCTGCTCGCCGTGCACCGGGTCGTCCAGCGTGGTGAACGTCCGGTCTCGGCGGCGCGGGCGGCCGCCACGGCGAGCGCGGTCCTGCCCACTCCGGACACGATGTCCCAACCCCGGTGCGGGGTCGATTCGGTTCCCACCTCGAATTCCCTTCTGCGCGTTGGCCTTCCGCGGAGCAGCGCTCAGCGACCGCCCAGCGCCCGGTCCAACTCGGCGCGCAGGATGCGCTGGAAGGTGCCGATGTGCTCGGGGTCCAGCAGCGTGTGGTGCGCCCCCGGCACCTCGACGTAGGTGTTGGGGCCGCGGGAGAACTGGTCCCACTGCTTGATGTGCTTCTCCAGCCAGTCCTCCTTGCTGCCGTGCAGCGGGGTCGCGTACAGCGCGGTCACCGACGCGACGTCACCGGAGGGCTGGTAGACGCGCGCCAGCTCGGTGAGGCTGTGCACCAGTTCCAGCGCGTGCGTGAACCGGGGCAGGTCGAGGTCGAGCTCGGCGACCCGGTCCGGGGTGGAGACCGACAGCAGGTGCTCGACCTGCCGCGCCCTGTCCAGCGGGCGGATCCGGTCGGCCAGACCGTCCATCTGGGACAGCGAGATCAGCCCGAGGAACATCGCCAGGTTGACCGCGGTCTCCACGAAGTCGAAGCGGTCCATGCCGCCGATGTGCGGCGCCAGGTCGATGCTGCCCAGGAAGTCCACTCACTCACCGGCGGCCTCCAGCACCTTGGCAACCTCGAACGCCGCTGCCGCGCCGAAGGAGTAACCGGCGAGCGCGTACGGGCCGTGCGGCTGCCGCTGGCGGATCGCGTCCGCGTAGCAGCTGGCCAGCTCCGCCCAGCTCTGGAACGGCTGCTCGCCGGGGTCGAACCCGCGGGCGCGCACCGCGTAGAACGGTCGCTCGTGCACGAAGTACTTGGCCAGGTTGACGAAGACGAGGACCTCGCCCCCGCCCGGGTGGATGCAGAACAGCGGGGTTCCGCTGCCGCTGGTCTGCAACGGCACGATCAGGTCGTAGGCGGCCCGGGCACCGCTGCGGTCCGATTCGATTCGCGCGGCCAGCTCCCGGATGCTCGGCGCGGCCAGCAGGGCGAGCACCGGTGACAACTGGCGCAAGCGCTACCACGCGCTGACGCTGCACAACGCCGTGTGGCTCAACGACATGCCGTGCCTGCCGTTCCCGTCGACCTGGCCGGTGTTCGTCCCCAAGGACAAGCTCGCGAACTGGTTCGAGTCCTACGTGGACGCCATGGAGATCAACTACTGGGGTGGCGCGACCTTCGAGGGCGGCGCCTTCGACGACCGTACCCGGCGCTGGGAAGCCCGTATCCGTCGCGACGGCGAACCGCGCGTCCTCCGGCCCCGGCACGTCGTCCTGGCGACCGGGCTCAACGGGGCCCCGAACATCCCGGACCTGCCCGGCCTGGCCGACTTCGCCGGCGAGGTCACGCACGCCAGCGCCTACCAGGAAGGCGCGTCGCACGTCGGCGGGCGCGCGGTCATCATCGGCACCGGCAACAGCGCGCACGACATCGCGCAGGACCTGCACGCCCACCACGCCGAGGTCACCATGGTCCAGCGCCGACCGACCACGGTGATCAGCATCGACCCCAGCGCGGCGCTCGGCGACGCCGCCTACCTCACCGCACCCACCCTCGAGGACAGCGACCTCATCGGCCTCTCCACGCCCTACCCGGACCTGCTGGTCGATTCGGTGGCCCTGACCGCGCGGATCAAGGAGCTCGACACGGACCTCGTCACCGCGCTGAACGCGGTGGGGTTCCGCACCGACTACGGCGAGGACGAGACCGGCCACCAGATGAAGTACATGCGCCGGGGCGGCGGGTACCACCTCAACGTCGGCTGCTCGGAGCTGATCGCCGCGGGTGAGATCTCCGTGGTCCAGCACAGCGACACCGACCGCTTCGTGCCCGACGGCCTGCGCTTGCGCGACGGCTCCCTGATCGGCGCCGACCTGGTCGTCCTGGCCACGGGCTACCACACCCCGCAGGAGGGCCTCCGCCGGCTGATGGGCGACGAGGTCGCCGACCGGGTGGGGCCGATCTGGGGCTACGACGACGAGGGCGAAGTCCGCAACATGTGGCGCCCCACCGCCCAACCAGGCCTCTGGTTCACCGCGGGCAACTTCCAGATGTGCCGCACGTACTCGAAGGTCCTCGCCTTCCACATCCGCCGAGCCCTGGACGAACCCACCCCCTCCTGACCCCGCGGCGCACCACCTCACGCCGCCGGTCGGCTCCCGTTCGCGCAGCAGGGGTGGACGCCTTCCGGACCGCTTGCCCGGCATGTTCGGCGAGAGGTCGCCCGGTCTCGTGGTGAGCGCGGCGCAGGAGCCGGGCGGTTGGCGCTCGCCCCGACGCCGACGTCCGGGAGGCGAAACGGTTGGCGGGGACGAGGATTCGCCCGGGAGGGCTCGCGTAGCATGCGGGGGCCATCCCACCACTCAGGAGGACACATGAAGGTGACCGTGGACCAGGAGAAGTGCGTCGGCTCCGGCCAGTGCGTGCTCACCGCCGAGTCGGTGTTCGACCAGCGGGACGAGGACGGCCTCGTCGTGCTGCTCAACGCCACCCCGCCGGCAAAGCTGGCCGACGACGTCCGGCACGCGGCCGAGATGTGCCCGGCCGCCGCCATCACCGTCGAGGACTGATCCTGCTCCGCTCGCGCTCTCGCCCACCGCGCTGCGGGGCGGGCGGCGGAGCTGCACCCATGACGCGGGCCTCGTGGTGACCGCACCGCTCGGGGGTTTGCGGTCACCACGAGGCCCGTCGTGCGAGTCCCGGCCGTTCAGGAAGTCTTGTTCAGCGAGTCCTCGAGCGCCTTGGCCGGGACGAACTTGACGACCCGCTTCGCCGCGATCTCGATGGACTCCCCGGTGGCGGGGTTTCGCCCGGTGCGCGCGGGGCGGTCCGCGACCTTGAACTTCCCGAAACCGGGCAGCGTCACCTCGCCACCGCTCGTGAGCTGGTCGGCGACGATCTCGGTGAGAGCGTCCAGAGCTGCCCGGGCCGACGTCTTGGAGACGTCCACGGCCTCGGCGATCTCAGTGACCAACTGGTCCTTGGTCAGGGCCATGTCGTGTTCCCTTCGGTACATCCGCAGACCGGTGACCACCGATCGCGGCCCTACCCCTACCCCGCGCGAGGAGGAGGGGCCAGCAACGACCCGGCCCACCCCCGCAAGATTCCCTCGAACGAGGGATCACCCGCAGACGCCGAACCCGACGTACCCGAACCCATCACGCCGCCGATCCGCCATCCTCCACCGGAACCCGATGTCCAATGTCAACGGGGATCGCGGTTCGGGGTTCGCTGACCTCGTCGGACTTCGCCCACACCGCACTTCAGCCCCCAGCGGGGTGGCGGAAGCCGCCGATCCCCTCGTCGTCGGCATCGCGCCACAGGTCGGGGTCGTAGGGCGTGTCCGGCACCACCACGACCTCCCCGGCCCGCCGCTGCCCGCACCCCGACGGGCACTCCACGGCCAGGTCGAGCTCCAGGCGCTCCACCGCGTTGCGCAGCCTGCGCACCGGCAGGCAGTCGTCGTGGCGGTGCCGCAGCGACTCCACCGAGCCGCGCAGCTGGTCCACCAGGGCACCCCGCCGGGGTGGGTGCCGAGCGCGCGGTGGACCTCGAAGAACGCCGCCACCTCGCGCGCCACGTCGGTGCAGTCCCGCGTCTTGTACCCGGAGCTGGACACATGGGTGTTGCCGTGCATGGGATCGCACACCCACCTCTCCAACGTCCACATCGGACGTACGGAGCCCGGACACCGACAGCGCCTTCCGGATGACGCGCTGCTGCGACAGGCCATTCGGCGCGGTCAGGCCGTTCGATGCGCCGTCCTGGTTCACCGCCGAACCCCGCACCACCGCCAGCACCCGGTGCCCCAGCCGCTGGGCGTCCGAGAGCCGCTCAACCACCAGCACAGCCGCTCCGGGTCCGCGTCGTACAGGTCCGCGAGGTCCCAGCCGCGATCGGCGGGGGACTCCCCGATGCCGTCCAGCTCGGCATCGCCGCCGCCTCCCTTGGTTATGCTTTGTAACAGAGGGCACTGGTCCGCCACCGCTGAGCGATGAGCAGAAGGGCTTCGCACATGTCCAGGACGCAGGTTCCGCAGGCCAGCGACATCGTCGACCTCGCTTGCCCGGTGCGGGAGGTGCTCGACCGCGTCGCCGGGAAGTGGAGCATCCTGGTGATCATCGCCGCCGCGCACGGCCCGGTGCGGTTCACCGAGCTGGAGCGGTCGATCGCCGGGATCAGCCGCCGGATGCTGACGCTGACCCTGCGCAACCTGGAGCGGGACGGGCTGCTGACCCGCACGGTGCACCCCACCGTCCCGCCGAAGGTCGAGTACGAGCTCACCGACATCGCCCGGGAGCTGCGCGAGTCGCTGCTGTCGCTGACCGACTGGGCGGTGCGGCACCGGTCGACGATCTACGCCGCGCGCAGCGCCTACGACGCCAAGGCCGCGGAGAACGCCTGAACCCCCGGCGGTTCCAGCGTCAACCCCGCATCCGCTGCCGCAGCAGGGCACCGCAGGCGGTCTTGAAGCTCCCCCGGCGTTGCAGTAGCGGCACCAGCCCGGACAGCTCCGCGACGGATTCGACCAGCGGTTCGGCGCGCCGCTCCTGCCGCCCCGGGTACTGCACCGCCAGCATGTCGACGTGGCCGGGCAGCCCGGCCGACAGCGGGAAGTAGTAGCTGGCCGACCCACCGGCGTGCGGGAAGCTACCAGCAGCTCCTCGCTGCCCGGCTTCGGGTGGAAGCGGCGGATCCACGCGTCGGTGGCGTCCAAGGCGGTCGTGCCCGGTTTCCCTCCGGTTTGGTCCCCGTGCGGAGTTGTCGTCCTCCGGCAGGTGCACGGCATTCCTGGGAAGCGGGGAGAATTCGCGCTCCCGCGCTGCCGGCGCTACCCGAGGAAAAACGGACCAGCGGAATTCCCATTCACCAACCGGAACGATTCTGGGGAACCTCAGGGACACCGCTAGGGGGCCGCGCATGTTCAATCACCGTGGCGCGCCGGGACATCGCGATGTGATCCTCAGCTCAACGACGAGCAGCAGCGATCGGCACCGGGCGCGCCACCGGGGGCTTTCCGGTCACCGGCCGGTCAGCTGTCACACCGGTGTTCCTGTGGAACAAGAAAGTGCCTTCTTCCGCTCGCCCGGGGACGGGCCGAACATGACGGGCGAAACACGTCATCGGTGCAGAGGAGATCGAATCCACATGGGCCTGCCTGCCCAGCAGAACAACAGAACGCTCTGGCTCTCGCTGATCGTGCTGTGCGTCGGTCAGACGATGATCGTCATCGACCAGAACATCGTGAACGTCGCGCTGCCCACCGTCCAGCAGAGCCTGGGCTTCTCCTCGGCCAACCTGGTGTGGGTGGTCAACGCCTACGTGATCCCGTTCGGCGGCCTGCTGCTGCTCGCCGGTCGGCTCGGTGACCTGGTCGGTCGCCGCGCCGTCTTCGTCACCGGCATCACGCTGTTCAGCGCGGCCTCCCTGCTGTGCGGGTTCGCCACCACCGAGGGGATGCTGATCGCCTTCCGGTTCGTCCAGGGCATCGGTGGCGCGGTGGCCTCCGCGTGCATCCTGGGCATGGTGGCCACCATGTTCAGCGAACCGAAGCAGCAGGCCCAGGCCATCGGCGCCTACAGCTTCGCCTCCGCTGGTGGCGGCGCGATCGGGCCGCTGCTCGGTGGCCTGCTCACCGACTTGGTCAGCTGGAACTGGATCTTCTTCATCAACGCCCCGATCGGTGCGCTGGTGGTCTTCGGCGCCCTCCGGCTGGTGCGCAAGGACGAGGGCCTGGGGCTGCAGACCGGCGCCGACTACCTGGGCGCGCTGCTGGTCACCGCTGGCCTGATGCTCACCGTGTACACCATCGTCGGCGCCGAGCAGGCCGGGTGGGCCTCGCTGCAGACGCTGGTGCTGGCCGTGCTGTCGATCGCGCTGCTGGCCGGTTTCGTCGTCCGGGAGGCCACCGCGAACTCCCCGCTGCTGCCGCTGCGGATCTTCAGGACCCCCAACCTGGCGGGCGCCAACGTGGTGCAGTTCCTGCTGATCGCCGGGATGTTCGGCCTGCTGTTCTACGGCACCCTCTACGTGCAGAAGGTGCTGGCCTACACCTCGCTGGAGGCCGGGCTGGCGGTCATCCCGATCGCGGTGGTCATCGCGGCGATCTCGGTGGGCCTGTCCGCGCGCCTGATCACGCGGTTCGGCCAGCGGTCGATGCTGCTCAGCGGCCTGGTGCTGATCTTCGCCGCGTTCGTGCTGCTGGGCCTGGCCCGGGCGGACGGGACCTTCCTCGTCGACTTCCTGCCCGCGACGCTGCTGATGGGCATCGGCGTGGGCCTGGCCATCCCGGCGGTGATGGGGCTGGGCATGTCCGCGGTGGCCCCGGCCGACGCCGGGATCGCCTCCGGCCTGTTCAACACCAACCAGCAGATCGGTGGTGCGATCGGGCTGACCGTGCTGAGCGCGTTCGTCGGCGCCCGCACCAGCGCCCTCGCCGGTTCCGGCGTGCCTGAGCAGCAGGCCCTGCTCGGCGGTTACCACGTCGGCTTCTTCCTGGCCGCGGCCTTCACCGCGGTCGCCTTCCTCGTGGCGGTGCTGGTGCTCAAGCCGCAGGCACCCGCGCAGCCCGCGGCCGACGAGGGCGCGGCCCAGCCGAACATCCCCGCGGTCTGATCCCCCTTTCCGGAAAACCAGAGAAGTTCCAGGAGTTTTGCGATGCGCATCCTGTTCGCCGTGTTCTCGGCGGTCACCTCGTTGGTGTTCTTCGGTGTTGGAGTGATGAAGCTCGTCAACACCCCGCTGTTCGTCGCCCAGCTCGGCCTGCCGTCCCCGGTGGTGGTGCTGCTCGGGCTGCTCGAGCTGGCCGGGGCGGCTGGCCTGCTCATCGGGCTCCGCGTCCGCCTGCTGGGCGCGGCCGCGGCCATCGGTTCGTCGTTGCTGATGGTCGGCGCGGTCGGGTTCCACGTGATGAACGGCGACCTGGTGCCCAGCGGCGCGCTCCCGGTGGTGCTGCTGGTGTTCGCCGTGGTCGTCGCGGTCCAGCACGTGCGCGCGCTGCGGCCCGCGCGTGCGACCGCGCCCAGCAGCCTTGACTGAACCGGTGCCCCTGCTCGGGATCGACATCGGCGGCACGAAGGTGGCGCTACGCACCGTCGGCGGACCGGACCGGTACGACAACGTCGTCCGGTGGTCCGCCGACGGGCGGTTGGGCGCGGACCTGGCGATCCTGCGCGCGGCGGTCGACGACGCGCGCCGGGCCGCCGGTGCCCCCGCCGGTGGCGGCAGCGCGCTGGCCGCCACCGTGGACGCGTCCGGGGAGGTGACCAGCAGGACCAACCGGCCGCACTGGATCGGCCTGAACTGGGCGGAGCTGCTCGCCGAACAGTCGCCGAATCGTTGGGCCACCCCGGGCATCCAGCCCCGCCGGTGCTCCCGGCGGCGCTCGGCGGCACGTCCTCATTGGACGGTGCGCTGCTGCTGGCCGAGCGGGTGGGCCAACCGAACCGCTGAGCGGGGCAGCCACCCAGGCGGCGTTGAGCTGCTGCAGCCTGGAGTCGGCCCCGAACTCGATCCCGGCCACCTCGGTGGACACCGCGTTGATCGAGGTCAGCTCGAAGACCGGGATCTCGTAGCCCCGGTCCACCAGCAACCGCAGGCCGACCACCGCGTGCGCCGTGGTGGTCTTGCCGGACCCCGATCCGCCGACGAGCGCCACGGTCTCGCCAGCGCCGACCGCCACGTTCACCCCGCGCACGGCCGCCACCACACCACCGGTGCCGCGGTAGTGCACCGCGAGGTCGCGGATGTCCAGCAGCGGCCGGTGCACCTCCTTGGTCCCGCTCATCCGAGGTCCCTCCCCCCGTTGTCGAGCGCGTGCGAGGTCCGGTTGGCCGCCAGCACGGTGGCGGCGATCGGACCATGAGCGCCCATTCGCGAAATCGACCGGCACGCGGACACCGGTAACGGACAGCTCGGACGCCCCCGGTCCACTCCCACCACGGCCAGCCCGGCGCGGGTGGGGAGGGGTGCTCGCAACGACGGCGCGGCGGTGGAGGAGCATTTCGTCCAACACACCCCCGGAGTCGACGTCACCATGCCACCTCCCGCCGGCGAGCCAGCGCGGAACGGGGTCACCGCCGTCCCGTTCCTCGGCTGGCACATCGCGCCCCACCAGCTCGGACGGCTGGCCACCCGCTACGCCACGCCGTGGGACCGCCACGGCCAGGCCCCGGCGGCGGAAGCCGCCCGCACGTTGCGCGCCTGGCAGCACAGCGGCACGCTCGTCCGCGACCAGGAACCCGCGTTCTACGCCTACGAGCAGATCGGACCCCGCGGCACGCTGCGCGGTGTCCTCGCCGCAGTGCACCTGGACAGTAGGCTGCTCGTGCACGAGGACGCCGTGCCCGCGCAGATCAACAGCATCACCGACCTGATGCACGAAGCGGGCACGAACCTGGACCCGGTCCTGCTGGGCTTCTCCGGCGACGGCCGGACCAGCGAGCACCTCCAGCGCGCGGCGGCCCAGCCGCCGGTGTCCGAAGTGCTCGCCGACGACGGTGGGCTGCACCGCGTGTGGCGCATTCCCGACCCCGACGCGCAGGCCGACATCGCCGCGGAGCTGGCCTCGCGGGCGGCGTTCATCGCGGACGGCCACCACCGGCGCGCCGCGGCGCGGCAGCTCCGGCGGGAGTACTACGCGACCGGCAGCGGCCCCGGGCCGTGGGACCACGTCCTCGGCCTGCTGGTCGACGTCACGCGCACCCCGATGCGGATGGCACCCGTCCACCGGGTGCTCCCCCACGCGGACCCGCAGGCCGCGCTGGCGGCGGCATCGGGCACGTTCCAGGTCCAGGCGCTGCGCGGCGAGCTCCCGGAGTGGTCGGTGGTCCTCAAGCAGCAGGCGCGGACCGGGCCCGCGTTCGTCCTGGTGACACCGACCGGTGCCTTCCTGGCCAGCACGCCGGACACACAGGTGCTGGCGGCCAGCCTCCAGCGCTGCCCACCGGCCCTGCGCACCGTGCACTCGGCGGTCCTGGACACCGTGCTGATCAACGAGCTGTGGCGGGTCCACCCGGAGCAGGTCTGCTGCACGGCCAGCGCGCGCGGGGCGGTCCACCAGGTCCGCACGCGCGGGGGTCTGGCGGTGCTGACCACGCCGCCGACCCGGGCCGACCTCCGGACGGCCGCCAAGGCCGGTGTCCGGCTGCCCCCGAAGTCCACCTGGTTCGGGCCTAAGCCGCACCCCGGCCTGGTCTTCCGCACGCTGGACCCGTGACGCGTTGCCCACGACGGGGTGAAGACGGGGTGGGGCGCGTTTGGCTGTCCGGTGCCGCGCCGCGCACCGGGTGCGAGCTGCCCGGAAGTCCCTACGCTCGGCGCAAGCCCTTTCGTCGCGAACGGAGACCGGTGTGGCGACCAATCCTCCCGGCGGGTCGGGATCCGAGCTCCGGCTGATCCGCCACGCGCAGATCGCCTGCGTGTACCTGGCCGTGGGCGTGCTCGCCGCGCTCGCCTACACGGTGCGCAGCATGCTCGTGCTGGTGTTCCTGGGGTTCTTCTTCGCGCTCGGCGTCGAACCCGCGATCGCCTGGCTGCAGCGGCACCGCTGGCGGCGCGGCCTGGCGATCGCCTTCGTCCTGCTCGTCGTCCTGCTCTTCGTCGGTGCGGTGGTGCTGCTGGCCGTCGTCCCGGCCGCTGGCCAGGTCGGCCACCTCATCGGGCAGCTGCCCGCGCTGCTGACGCGGCTCGGCGCGAACCTCGGCAACCCGGGCGACCTGGAATCCCACCTGCACGACCCGGCCCTGCAGGACACCCTCAAGCAGGCCGCGAGCAAGGTCTCGACCGTCATCCGGGACGCCCTGACCGCTGGCTTCGCCGCGCTGGGCAGCATCTTCGGTGGCCTGTTCGCCGCCTGCACCGTCGGCGCGCTCACGGTGTACTTCTCGCTGGCCATGCCGCGCATCCACGCCGCCGCCGGAGCCCAGTCGAAGCCGGGCCGCGCCGAAGCGCTGCGGGCCGCGATGGGACGGGTCGGCGGCTACATCACCGGCCAGGCGGTCGTGTCGCTGTGCGCCGGGGTCGCGTCGTACCTGTTCTTCCTCATCGCCGGGGTGCCCTACCCAGCGCTGCTCGCGCTCGTCGTCGCGCTGCTGGACACCATCCCGCAGATCGGGGCCACGCTGGCGTCCGCGGTCGGCACCCTGGTGGCGCTGAGCCAGAGCCTCACCCTGGCCGTGGTCACCCTGCTGTTCTTCATCGTCTACCAGGCGGTGGAAAACTACCTGCTCGCGCCGCGGGTCTTCGCCCGGACCGTCGAGCTGACGCCGCTCGGCGCGTTCGTCGCCATCCTCGTCGGCGGGGCGCTCGCCGGGGTCCTCGGCGCCATGCTCGCCCTCCCGGTGACCGCGGCGGTGAAGGTCCTCTACCAGCAGGCGAGGGCCGAGCTCAGCACGTGACCCCACGCGGGGAGTGGCCGATGGCCCTGGCCAACCGCGCCCGCCGGACCGATGGTGGAGGTGTTCGCGGGAGGAGCTGATGAGGGATTCGGTGCCGGTGGGGCGGTTCGCCGGGGTCCGGGTCGGGTTGCACTGGAGCGTGCTCGGCATCGTCGTGCTGGTGGCTGCCGGGCTCGGCGGCTACGTGCTGCCCGCGGACTTTCCCGGGCGCGCGCCCGTCGCGTACGCGGTCGGCGGGATCACCGCGGCTCTGCTGCTGGTCAGCTCCGTGCTGGTGCACGAGCTCGCGCACGCTGTCGTCGCCCGGCGCAACGACGTTGCCGTGGAGGGCATCACGCTGTGGTTGCTGGGTGGGGTGGCGCGGCTGCGGGGCGAAGCGCGCACGGCCGGGGCCGACTTCCGGATCGCCGTCGTCGGACCGGCCGCCAGCTTGGCGCTCGCGCTGGTGTTCGGCGCCGGAGCCGCCGCGACCGCGCAGCTGGGGGCCGACGAGCTGGTCCCGGCCGTGCTGGGGTACCTGGCGGTGCTCAACGCCGTGCTGGCGGTGTTCAACCTGGTCCCCGCCGCCCCGCTGGACGGCGGCCGGGTCCTGCGGGCCGCGCTGTGGGCCTGGCGCGGCGACCGGTTCCGGGCCGCGGTGTGGTCGGCGTGGGCCGGGCGCGGTTTCGGGTTCCTGCTGATCGTGGCCGGGATCGCCGAAGCGCTCGCGCGCAGCACCGCCGGGCTCTGGTGGGTGCTGCTCGGCCTGTTCGTCGTCAACCTGGCCTCCGCCGAGGAGCGGCAGGCCCGCACCGGCGCCGCCCTGGCCGGGATCACCGCCGGTGACGTGATGTCCAGCCCGGTCGACACCGCGCCCGCCGAGCAGACCGTGGAGCAGTTCTTCCGCGACGCGGCCGTGTCGCACCGGCACTCCACCCTCGCGGTGCTCGACGGGCACGGACGTCCGAGCGGGCTGGTGGCGCTCCACGACCTCCGCCAGGTGCCGGTGCAGGCCCGCCTCGGCACCACCCTGCACCAGGTCGCCCGGCCCCTGGCGGACGTTCCGGTGGTCGAGCCCGGCGAACCGCTCGCACTGGTGCTGCCGCAGATGTCCGAGGCGGGGCGCGGCCGCGTGCTGGTCTGCGCGGGGGGTGAACTGCGCGGCATCATCTCGCCCTCCGACGTCGCCCCCGTGTTGGCCGACCACCGCCTCAGCACGGCCCTGCCCGCCGGTGCCGACCTCAGCTGGGAGCCGGACACCAGACCGCCACCGCCCGACTGGTGGTTCCCCGGCCAGCAGCGGTGACCGCCGGTGGCAGCGGGCCCCGAAGTGGGTACCCCGCGAGCACGCCGCATCGGGTGTGGAGCCGCCATGGTCGCAACCAGCATCGATCCGATCCGCCACCGCGCGGTGCTGTTCGACGTGGACGGGGTGCTGACCGACACCGCGCGGCTGCACGCCGCGGCGTGGAAGCGCCTGTTCGACCGGTACCTGGCCGAACGTCCGGCGAACCCGGCGGAGGACCACCGGCCGTTCACCGACGACGACTACCAACACCACGTCGACGGCAAGTCCCGGATCGACGGCGTGCTGGACTTCCTGCGCTCCCGGGGGATCCGGTTGCCCCTGGGCGAGGTCGACGACGAGGCCGGGCAGGAGACCGCCCACGGGTTGGGCGAGCTCAAGGACGAGCACTTCCTGGCCGCGCTCGACGAGCACGGCGTCGAGGTGTTCCCCGACGCCGTCGCGCTGGCCGAGTCGCTGCGCCGCCGCGGTGTCTCGCTCGCCGCGATCTCCGCGAGCCGCAACTGCGCCCGCGTGCTCGAACTGGCCGGGATCGCGCACCTGTTCGGCGTCCGAGTGGACGGCGTGGTCGCGGACCGGTTGGGCCTGCCCGGCAAACCCAACCCCGCTCTCCTGCTGCAAGCCACCCAGCGGCTGGGCGTCCCGGCGTCGCGCTCGGTGGTGGTGGAGGACGCCGAGGCGGGGGTGGCCGCCGCCCGCGCCGGCGGCTTCGCGCTGGTCCTGGGCCTCGCCCGCGCGGGCCCACCCGACCGGCTGTTGGCGTCCGGAGCGAACGCGGTGGTGTCCAGCCTGGACGAAGTCGTGCTGGCCAGTCCCGGGCAACGGCGGCTGTCCGAGGTCCCCGACGGGCTCGAGCGCTGGACCGACCTCGCGGAGCGGGTGCGCGGCCGCCGCCCGGTGCTGATGCTGGACTTCGACGGCACCCTCGCCCCGATCCAGGCGGACCCGGCGAAGGTCGCGCTGTCGGTGCCGACCCGGTCGGCGCTGCAGGAGCTCGTGCGGCGCTGCCCGGTCGCGGTCATCAGCGGGCGCGACCTCAGCGACGTCCGCAGCCGGGTGCGGGTCGACGGCGTGTGGTGCGCGGGCAGCCACGGGTTCGAGCTGGCCGGGCCCGGCGACGGGCCGGTCGCGCTGGAAGCGGGCGAGGCCGCGCTGCCCGAGCTCGACGCGGCCGAGCAGCGCCTCACCGCCGAACTGGGACCGGTGGCCGGTGCGCTGGTCGACCGCAAGCGCTTCGCGCTGGCCGCGCACTACCGCAACGTCCGGCCCGAGGAGGTGGACCGGGTGGTCTCGGCGGTGCGGCGGGTCGGCGCGGAGCTGCCCGGGCTGCGGGTGGCGCCCGGGCGCAAGGTGGTCGAACTGCTGCCCGACATCGACTGGCACAAGGGCCGCGCGCTGCGGTGGCTGCTCGAGCGCACCGGCCTGGCCGGTGCCGAGCACGTCCCGGTCTTCGCCGGCGACGACCACACCGACGAGTACGCGCTGCGCGAGGTCCACGACGACGGGCTGGGCATCGTCGTCCTCAGCGCCGAGCACGGCGACCGCCTGACCTGGGCGCACTGCAGCGCCGACGGGACCCGTCCGCTGCTGGAGCTGCTGGCCCGCATCGCCGCCACCGGGACCGAGCGGTGAGCACCTGGCAGTTCGGCTTCCAGGGCTTCGACCCCGACGACGAGGGGCGGCGCGAAGCCCTGTGCACGCTGGGCAACGGCTACTTCGCCACCCGCGGCGCCGCCCCGGAGTCCACGGCGGACGGCGTGCACTACCCCGGCACCTACCTCGCGGGCTGCTACAACCGGCTGACCACGCGGCTCGCCGGCCGCGAGGTGGAGGACGAGTCGATGGTCAACGCGCCGAACTGGCTGCTGCTGACCTTCCGGGTGGACGACGGTCCGTGGTTCGACCTCCGGCAGGTAGAACTGCTCGACCACGACCAGGAACTCGACCTCGAACGCGGCACCCTGGTGCGCCGCCTGCGCTTCCGGGACCACCGGGGGCGCACCACCCGGGTCGTCCAGCGCCGGTTCGTGCACATGTCCGCCCCGCACCTCGCCGGGCTGGACACCGCGCTGGTCGCCGAGGACTGGTCCGGGCTGATCACGTTCCGCTGCGGCATCGACGGGCGCGTCACCAACAGCGGCGTCGCCCGCTACCGCGACCTCAACGGCCAGCACCTGACCGGCCACCGCGCGTTCGAATCCACACCGGACACCGTGGTGCTGCACGCCCGGACGTCGCAGTCCCGCATCCGCATCGCCGAAGCCGCGCGCGCACGGGTGTTCGTCGGCGGCCACCCGGTCGACGCCGCGCGCACGCTGGTCCAGCAGGACAACCTGATCACCCACGACATCACTGTTGGGGTGGAGCAGGACGTGGAGGTCCGGATCGAGAAGATCGCCTCGGTGCACACCTCCCGCGACTCCGCCTCGACCGAACCGGTGGCCGAGGCCGTGGACGGGGCGCGCTGCGCGCCCGGCTTCGACGACCTGCTCCGGTCGCACGTCCTGGCGTGGGCCCGGCTGCACCGCGAGTTCCACTGCGGGCTGTCGATGAGCGCGGGCGCGCAGCGCGCGGTGCGGCTGCACCTCTTCCACCTGCTGCAGACGGTCTCGCCCATCAGCAGCGACCTCGACGTGGGGGTGCCCGCCCGCGGGCTGCACGGCGAGGCCTACCGCGGGCACGTGTTCTGGGACGAGGTGTTCGTGCTGCCCACCCTCACCCTGCGCCGCCCGCAGCTGGCCCGCTCGCTGCTGATGCACCGGTACCGCCGCCTCGGCCGGGCGCGCCGGGCGGCCGCGGAAGCCGGGTTGCCCGGCGCGATGTTCCCGTGGCAGAGCGGCAGCAACGGCCGGGAGGAGAGCCAGCGGCTGCACCTGAACCCGCTCTCCGGGCGCTGGCTGCCCGACCACACGCACCTGCAGCGCCACGTCGGCATCGCCATCGCGCACAACGTCCACCACTACCACCGGGCCACCGGCGACGACGAGTTCTTCACCGAGTTCGGCGCGGAGCTGCTGCTGGAGATCACCCGGTTCTTCGCCGCGCTGTGCGACTACGACCGCAGCCGGGACCGCTACGTGATCCGCGGCGTGGTCGGCCCGGACGAGTACCACACCGCTTACCCGGGGCGGGCCGACCCGGGCATCGACAACAACGCCTACACCAACGTCATGACGGTCTGGCTGTGCCGCACCGCCGCGCGGGTCCTGCACGAGCTGCCCGCGGCGCAGCGCCACGAGCTCGTCGAGTTGCTCGACCTGCGCGACACCGAGGTCGACCGGTGGCGGCGGATCGCGCAGCGGATGTTCGTGCCCTTCCACGGCGACGGCATCATCAGCCAGTTCGAGGGCTACGACCAGCTCGACGAGCTCGACTGGGACGGCTACCGGCACCGCTACGGCGACATCCAGCGGCTGGACCGCATCCTCGAGGCCGAGGGCGACGACCCGAACCGCTACCAGGCCTCCAAGCAGGCCGACGTGCTGATGCTGTTCTACCTGCTCCCGGCCGACGAGCTCACCGAGGTCCTGGGCGACCTCGGGTACCCGGTCGCGGACGACGCGATCCCGCGCAACATCCGGTACTACCTCCAGCGCACCAGCCACGGCTCGACGCTCAGCGCGGTGGTGCACGCCTGGGTGCTCGCCCGCAGCCGCCGGCACCAGGCGCTGCGGTTCTTCGACCACGTGCTGGCCGCCGACATCCACGACACCCAGCGCGGCACCACCAGCGAGGGCATCCACCTGGCGGCCATGGCGGGCAGCATCGACCTGCTGCAGCGATGCTTCGCGGGCGTCGAGGTCCGCAACGGCGCGCTGCACCTCGACCCGCTGTGGCCGACCGAGCTCGGCGACCTGGAGCTGGCCCTGCGCTACCGGGGGCAGCCGCTCACCGTCACCGTCACCGGCCGCACCGCGACCGTGCGCACCGCGCCCGGTCCCGCCCGGGCGCCCGTCACCTGCGCCTGCGGCTCGATGACCGCGCGGCTCAGTCCCGGCGAGACCGCGCGGTTCTCCCTCGAACAACAGGCGTGGCAGGAGGAACCGCCGTGATTCGGCCACCGGGCCGGGTACCCCAGGGAGCGCCCAGCACATCCGCGACGGGGGGCGGTATGCGCGCACGAGTGGTCGTCGGGGTCGACGGTTCCGCGGCGTCGTTGGCAGCGGCCGAGTGGGCTGCCGACGAGGCCGAGCTCCGGCACGCCGAGCAGCTGGAGTTCGTGGCGGTGACCCGGGACCCGTCGGGCGACGACGCGGCCTGGGCGACCGTGCGCCCGCTCGCGGACCGCTTCGCCGCCCACCGGTCGGAGGTGGCCGCGGAGGTCGTACACGGCAACCCGGCGGACGTGCTGGTCCAGCGCTCCGACGGCGCGGAACTGGTCGCGGTCGGCACGCGGGGCCGCGGTGCGCTGGCCGCGACGCTACTGGGATCGGTCAGCGCCAAGCTCGCCGCGCACGCGCGGTGCCCGGTCGTGGTGGCGCGGGAGCACCGCCGCAGCGGGCCCGTGGTGGTCGGGGTGGACAACTCCCCGCGCAGCCTGGCCGCGCTGCGCTACGCGTTCGACGCCGCGGCCCGGTACGGGTGCGAGCTGGTGGCCGTGCAGGCGTGGCAGGACCTGGAGTTGGCGCCCATCGTGCCGCCGCTGGAGCACGAGCTGGCGGCGATGCGCGACGAAGCGCTGCGGGGCTTGGCCGAGCAGCTGGCGGGGTGCGCCGAGTCCTACCCGGACGTGCCGGTCCACCGGGTCGCCCAGCGCGGCCACCCCGTGTCCGGGCTCGCCGCGGCAGCGGAGGGTGCGCGGCTGCTGGTCGTCGGGCACCGCGGTCGCGGTGGCTTCACCGGGCTCCTGCTGGGTTCGGTGGCGGTGGGGGTGCTGCACCACGCGCAGTGCCCGGTGGCCGTGGTGCGGGACGTGAGGGACTGAGGAGGACACCATGGTTGCTGCTGTCGTGGTGGGGGTCGACGGTTCGGACAGCTCCGCGCAGGCGGCCGACTGGGCTGCGGCCGAAGCGGATCGTCGGCATGCCCCGCTGCACGTCGTCCTCGCCAACGACGATCCGATGCGCACCGAGCACGCCGAGGACGCCGTGAGCCGGATGGCGGCGAAGTGCCGCGCCGACCACCCGGGCCTGGACGTGACCGCTGAGGTCGCGACCGGCCGACCGGTCGAGGTGCTGCTGGACCAGAGCGCGGCGGCGGACCTGCTGGTCCTGGGCGCCCGCGGGCTGGGCGGGTTCGCCAGGGCCCTGCTGGGCGGGGTCAGCCTCAGCGTCGCCTCCCGCGCGTCCTGCCCGGTGGTCGTGGTGCGCCGGGGCACGCCGACGGGCACGGGGCCGGTGGTGGTCGGGGTGGACGGCTCACCGGGCGCCCGCCGCGCGCTGGAGTTCGCGTTCTCCGCCGCGGCCGGGTACGGCGCGGACCTGGTGGTGCTCCAGAGCTGGCATGAGGAGAACCTGCTCTACACGCCGCTGGCCCCGAACTTCCGCGAGGAGGTGGACGACACGGTCCGCCGCATGCTGAGCCGGCAGACCGCGGACCTGCGCGCGGCGCACCCGGAGGTCGTGGTCCACGAGGTCGCCCAGCGCGGCCACCCGGTGGCTGCCCTCACCGACGCCGCCCGTGACGCCCGCCTGCTCGTCGTCGGCCACCGCGGTGGCGGCGGGTTCGACGGCCTGTTCCTCGGCTCGGTGGCGGCTGGCGTGCTCAACCACGCCCGGTGCCCGGTGGCCATCATCCGCAACACGGCCGGGTGAGCCGCAGCTCAAGGCCGTTCGGCCCTCGCCCGCGCGCGTGCGCGGCAGGCATGGTGTCGGCATCAGACCCGTGCACCGGGAGGTTCGGATGCGCACGTTCCCCACCGCTTTCGGGCTGACGCCGAGCCAGGTCCGGCAGGTCATCCGGCTCGCCGGGATGGCGCCCTCGCTGCACAACAGCCAGCCCTGGCGCTTCCGGATCACGCCGCACCTGATCGAGCTGCACGCCGATCCGGGGCGGCGGCTGCGGGCCGCCGACCCGGAGGACCGGGAGCTCTGGCTGGCGTGCGGTGCGGCTCTGCTCAACCTCCGCCTGGCCTTGGCGCACGAGGGGATCCGCCCGGTGGTGTCCCTGCTGCCGCCGCTGGGGGCCAGCACCGCGCTGGCCGAGGTGCGCAGCGGCGGGCAGGGGCAGCCGCGCCCGGAGGAGGTCCGGCTGCACGCGGCGATCCCCGAGCGGCACAGCCACCGGCAGCCCTTCCGGGACGTGCCGGTCGCCACCGCGGACCGGCACCTGCTCGCGCGTGCCGCGCAGGAGGAGGGCACCTGGTTCCACGTGGTGCAGCCCGGGCAGCAGGGGGCCCTCGAAGGGCTGGTGCACCGGGCGAACCGCGTCCAGATGGCCGACAACCGCTTCCGGGCCGAACTGGCGGCGTGGGTCGGCCGGGGTGCGGGCAGCACCGAAGGGGTGCCGCTGGCCGCGGCCGGGCCCAAACCCGACCCCGCCGACCAGTGGGTCCACCGCGACTTCACGGCGGGCCAGACCGAGCGGGACCCGGGGACGAAGTTCGAATCGCACCCGCTGCTGGTGCTGCTGTGCACCCGGACCAGCGACCCGGCGGCCGAGCTGCAGGCCGGTCAGGCCTTGCAGCGGTTGTGGCTGACGGCGACCGCGCAGGGGTTGGTGGCGTCGATGATCTCCCAGGTCCTGGAGGTCCGGGAGACCCGCGAGGAGGTCATGGACCTGCTGGGCGGGCACGCCACCCCGCAGGCGATGCTGCGGATCGGCCACGGCACCACCACCGCGGTCGCACCCCGCCGAGAACCGGACGACATGGTCTTCGACGGAGTAGTCGAACCGCACACCGGCCGCTAGCACCACCGACCGGCCACCCCGCCCCGCCGAGATTCCAAGGGAACCCCCACGTCCAAAGCCCATCCGTCCCACCCCCGCCTCACCCAAGGCACAACAACCCAGCCCACCCCCGAACGCCCCGGAAGCCCCGGAACTACAGTTTCAGTTGAAACTGTAATCAGAGGTGACACACAGTTTCAGTTGAAACTGCAACCGGAGACGAGGGGCCACAGTTTCAACTGAAACTGTAACCGGGGGTGACGGGATCACAATTTCGGTTGAAACTGTAACCAGGGGTGAGGAGGTCACAGTTTCAGTTGAAACTGTAGGTGGGGGTGACGTCGAGTCCCGCAGTTTCCATTGGAACCTCGAAAGGGCGTGGGGGACGGGCGCAGTTTCCATTGAAACTGCGGGATTCCGGCGTGCCGGGTGCCCGACACGCCGGTGGTACGTCGGGGCGATCCACCGAGGTCACCTCAGTGGATCGCGTGGCAACGCGGGGGTGTGGCCGTCGCCGACTCGACCGACGCCGGGTTCCGGGACCGGCCCGCGCCGGGCCGGTCAGCGGCCGAGCGGGACTCCGAAGCGCATCAGCACCTGCGGGGCACCGGCCAGGCCGAGACCGGCCGTCAGGCCGGAGCGGACTTCCGTCAGGTGCAGGGGTTGCGTGATCACCGAAGCGGCCAAGCCGCGGCTGGTCGCTTCCAGCCACGCCTGCTCCACCGCCGCACCCGCCCGGACCTGGTCGACCGGCCCGTCCGGCCGGGCAGCCACGACGAGCACCGCCTCGCGCCGCATGCGGGTCGCCAGCGCGTACTCGTCGGGCAGCCGGGTGCGCTCGGTGGCCAGCCCCACCGCCGCCAGGCCCCGCTCGCCGAACCCGTCGCGGCGCAGGCCCTCCCCGGTCGTCGTCGTCCACGCGGCCAGCTCCCGCTGGTAGTCGGCGTTGCCCTGGAAGACCCGCGCCGCGTAGGTGAGCAGCCTGGCCACGCCCAGGGTCTCCTCCGCACCGGAGATCCACCGGCCGGTGATGCCGGGAGCCGTGGCAGCGTCCAGCAGCGCGCCGCAGGTGCTCTCCGGGAGCCCGGTGCCGTCGAACGCCTGTCGGCAGCTCCTGCGGTCGAGCACCGCCTCGGAGCGACGGCGCTCCGCCACGCTCGGCTCGGCGTGGCCGGTCGCGGTGACCGTGGCGGTCACCAGGCCAGCGCTGGTGCCCAACGCCACCTCCGTGGTCCGGCCGAGGCCGCGGATCGCCAGCACCAGGTTCGCCAGCGCCGCCCCGCAGGACAGCCGGCGATCCCGGTTGTCGGGATCGTGCTGCGCCAGCACGGTCGGGCGTTCCCGCAGTTCAGCGGTCTGCCCGCGCAGCGCGAGCGACCACGGCCGCGTGTTGTGCACCGACGGCGCGTTGCGGACCGCGCGGCTGATGACCACCGACTCCGCCGCCGTCCACTCGGCCGCACCGCAGCCACTCCCGGTCTCACCTGCAACGGTGCTCATCGGCATCCCCTCCGCCTGGACTGCTCGTGGCTCGCCGGGTCACCGCGACGAGCCGCCGACCACCTCGACACTCCCGCAACCGACCGGGTCCCGACCAGGGAAGTTCGTCACGCTCGTCGCAGCGGGCACTTCAGGCCGCGCGGTTGCGGGCGACGAGCACCGGGCACGGCGCCACGTGCAGCAGCGCGCGGCTGGTCGACCCGAGCAGCATCCCGGTCATCCCGCCCCGGCCCCGGCTGCCCACCACGACCAGCTGCGCCTCCTTGGCGTGCTCGACCAGGTAGCGCACCGGCCGGTCGCGCTCCACCACCCGCCGCACCGGCACGTCGGGGTGCTGCTCCCGCCACCCGGCCAGGCGTTCGGCGAGGACCTCGCGCTCGGACTCCTCGATCTCCGCCCACTCCCGGTCGTCGGTCGGCACCCACGGGTCGAGCTCCACGTCGATCCACACGTGGACCGCGACCAGCGGGACCCGGCGGACCGCGGCCTCCTCGAAGGCCACGCCCACCGCCGCCTCCCCCACCGCGGACCCGTCGACCCCCAGCAGGACCGGGCGGTCCGGCTCGGGCTCCTGCCCACGCACCACGACCACCGGGCACTCCGCGCGCATGGCCACCGCCTCGGCGGTGGAGCCGACGGCCACCCCGATGCGCTCGCCCACGCCCCGGGTCCCCACCACCACCCGCCGAGCCCGCGCCGACTCCTCGACCAGCACCTCGTGCGGAAGACCCTGGTGCAGCTCCGGGAAGACCTCGACCTCGGTGCCACCAGCGGCCTGGCACGCCGCAGCCAGCGGGTCGTCCCGCCCGGCAGGCCCCGGTCCGCCCGAAGTGGGCTCGACGTGGACCACCCGAAGCGGCACCCGGTGCAGCGCGGCGTCCACCGCCGCCCACCGGACCGCGGCCAACGCCGAAGCCGATCCGTCCACGCCCACGACATTGGACCGCCGCATGGAGCCACCTCCCGCCACAACCGAGTGTCGGCAGTCGGCGGCCACCACAACAGAGGCGATGGTCACCGAGCCGAGCGGAGGCTTGTCCACCGGCTCACCGCCGGGGCGGCACCCACTCGGCCAGCCCTGCACCAACTAAGTACTATTTGGACAATCCAATGTGGATAAAGGCACCCCCTCCACGGGAACCACGGCGGAGCGGTGACGTCCGGGCGTCCCAGCACGAGGGTCGGAAGAGCAGCGCCAAGCTGTCCATGGTGAGGGTGGTGCTGCCGGTGGCCTCCTCGACGGTGCCGAACGCCGAACCGCCCACGATGCCTCTGCGGAACCCATCGCGCGATCCCGAACCGCATCGCCGCCGTCGGCGGAGTTCACCTCCGCAGCGAACGGTTCCCCAACCCGGTTTCCAGCATCGCGGGAGCACCGAAGCTGAGCGCCCAGGTGAGCACCGCGCAGCCGATCCCCACGGCCACGGAGAACTCATTGTCCCACGCCTGGTGGGTCAGCCAGCCGACCCCGCCCACGGCGAGGTGCCGCAGGCAGGCACCCCCGGCGCGCAGTGCGCTCACTGGACCGACGACGCAGCCCAGCAGCGACCCGATCGCCATGCCCAGGAAGACCCCCACCACCACGCCAGGCACCGTGTTCGCGATCGCGTAACCGACGACCGCCCCGCCGACGGTGCCCACGGCTTGGACGACGAGCCCGATCGTTCCCCGCGCCGTCGCCCGGAGGAACGCGCGCTTGGGCGGGCTCCCCAGGTGGGGCATCCCCAGTGGCAGGTCGGGGCCGTGGACGTGCGACCGGGCCAGGAGCTGCGCCGTGCGGTGCCCGCGCACGGCTTCCCCGATCAGCATCCCGACCACCGCACCGCAGTACGCGCCGAGCGCTGCGACCGTCCAGCCACCGAGCGCGTACCCCACCGCGCCTAAGAGCACCAAACCGATCAGGCCCATCACTGCCCCTCCCGTCGCCCCCCACCGGAACCAGCTGTGCGATCTCGATGGGAATCAGGTGTCCCATTCCCATGGAAGTCGCAGATCCCCCCACCGCTGCAGCGGAACTTCGTGCTGGTGCACCAATCCCATGCCGTCCGCGGCGACGTCGCCACAGCGGTATGGACCCCGGTCACTCGGCGGGTTCGGCCGGTGGTGATGCCGCACCGGGATCAGCTGGTGCCTGGCGGGGTTCGTCGTCGACCCCGTCCGGGACGTAGCCGCGGTGGTGGCCCGGGTCGTCGAGGAGGGCCTGCTCCTCAGGGGTGAGCTGACGTTCGCGCATCGTCGACCTCCTGGTTCGCGGTTCGCGGTGGCGGTTCGAGCAGTTCGAGGACCTCGACGTCCTCGAGGCGGAAGAGGAGCCCCGCGGTGCCCTCGACGCGGGCGTCGAAGCTGCCGTCCTGGTTCATCCGCCACGCCGCCTGTAGGAACAGCTCGCCCGCGTTCGGGAACGACGTGGCGTAGGAGCGGGTGCCGTACCAACCCCCGATCCAGGAGCCGTTCTTCAGGCGGGCCCGGACGAAGCACGGGCCGCGGTCCCGGAACGCGTGGTCCCAGGCCGTCGGGGTGCTGCGGAACGTTGCGCGCAGCCGACGCCGCTGCCACCACGACACGATCCCGGCCGCGGCGGCGGGGACCAGCACGAGCAGCAGCAGCGCGGAGAGGCCGACCAGCCTGGGGTTCTGGGTGAGCCCGTCCCAGCCGGCCCGGCTGGTTCCGCGCACCAGGTGCAGCAGCTGCGGACCAGCGACGATGACGTACACCGCGTCCAGCACCAGCGATGCGGTGATGGCGCGCAGGACCCGCTGGCCGAAGTCGCGCTCAGCGGGGATCGGACCACGCCAGCGCTCCCGGAGGAACTGGTACGTCACGCCGGGCAGCACGACGAGGACGATCAGCGTGACCTGCAGCAACGTCGAGGGAACCGGGCCCATCACGCCTCCGGCCGCTACTTCGGTTGTGGCAGAGCTCACCGTATCGCGCGAACCCGGGATTATGGTGGGAACTCGTCGATCCAGGGGGCGATCGGAGGTTCAGCTGTGACCGCCGAGGACGATGTCTTCTCGCTGCGCGACCGCTACCGGCGAACGGGTGATCCCGCGATGGAAGAGCGGCTCGTCGACGCCGCTCGGCAGTGGGTGGCGGAAGATCCCACGGCCGCTTTCCCGGCGGCGGTGCTCGGTTCGCTGCTGATGGCCCGGCACGAGCGAACGAGCGACACCGACGCGATGGGCGAGGCGATCAGCGCGCTGCGCCGCGCAGTGGATTCGGCCGCGCCGGGCGATCCCGGCGCCGCCGATGCGGTGGCCGCGCTGGGTATGGCCCTGACCTCTCGTTACGACAACGGGAACCGGCTCTCCGACCTCGACGAATCGATCCGTCTGCTGAGCCGGGCCACCGGTTCCGGCGGCGGGGACCGCAGCCTCTGGTGGAGCGGCCTGGGCACGGCGCTGCGGAAGCGGTTCGAACGCACCGGGAACACCGCCGACGCGACGGCAGCGGTTGCGGCGAGCAGGCGAGCGTTGCGGGCGCTGCCCGGAGGGGACCCGCGCCTGGGCCGGTTCCAGGCCGCGTTGGCGATCACGCTGGCCGACCGGGCGGAACGCGTCGGTGACGCGGCCGATCTCGACGAAGCCATCTCCCTCCTGCGCCGTGCCATCGGCAACGCCGGAACCCCGGACCAGGCAGCGGCGTGGGAGGCGCAACTCGGCACCACCCTGCTCACGCGGTTCCGCGCGACGCAGCGGACCGAGGACGTGGACGAAGCAGTCGAGCGGATGCGGGAGCTCGTCGACGCCCTCCCCACCGGGCACCCCCACCGCCCGACGGCGCAGGCAGTGCTGGACGCCGCCCTCGCGGCACGCCACGTCACCGGCCCGGAACCAAAGTCGTTTGATCCGGCCCTGGCGGGTGTGCTGGCCGGTCCGGGCATCGACTTCCAGCAGCGGTTCGAGGCGACCCACGACAGGGCCGACTCCGATCGGGCGCTGTCCGCGTTCCGGGAAGCCGTCCGCACCGCGGCTGACCCGGCGTCCCGCTCCCTCGCGCTGTTCCTCGTCGGGACCGCTTTGCGCTCCCGGCGCGAGCGCATCCACGACGTCAGCCTCGTCGATGAGGAGATCGCGGTGCTCCGGCACCTGGTCGGCGGTTCCAGGGACCGCGCCCGGGCCCTGGCCGATCTCGGTGACGCGCTTCAGGCCCGCGCCGAGAGCACCGGTGAGCGCGCTGATCTCGACGAAGCGATCGACCTGCACCGCCAAGCAGCCGACCTGGCCACCGGGGATGCGGCGCGAGCGGACTTCCTGTGCAGGCTGGGCCTGGCGCTGCAGGTCCGCTTCGACCGCACCGGGCTCCCCGAGGACATCGACGAATCCATCGCCCGCGGGCGCGAAGCGGTGACGATCGCCGCCTCACCCAAGGCGCAGTTCGCACTGGCGTCGGGGCTGGCCACCCGCTTCCACCGCTCCACCGAACTCGCCGAACTCGACGAGGCGATCGACCTGCTGCGCAGTGCGGCGACGTCGGACGTGCCGAGCCTCCCGGTGATCCTGGCCAACCTCACCACCGCCCTGTGGAGCCGCTTCGAGCACGTCGGGCGCACCGCTGACCTGGAGGCCGCGGTGGAGTCCGGCCGACGGGCGGTGGCGGCGGCCCCCGAAGGACATCCGGACCACGCCGCCTGCCTCACCACCCTGAGCACAGCACTGCGGCTGCGCGCGCAAAGCACCGGATCCACCGAGGACGTGGTCGAGGCCGTCGGGCACCTCCGCCGCATCGCGGCGTCCAATCCTGGCCCCGACGCGCAGTACGCGCTGGCGACCGCGCTGATCTCCCACGCCTACCAACCGGACCGCATCGACCCGCTGGACGAGGCGATCGACCTGCTGCGCCAGGCCTCGGCGCATCCGCGCGGTCCTCGCGACAAGTGCCTGTCCAGCTTGGTGCTGGCACTGCGCGTCCGGCACAGCCATTCAGGAGACCGGCAGGACCTGGACGAGGCGATCGCGGTGGGACACGAAGCGATCGGGGAACACGCGTCCGCGGCCGCCAGGTTCGAGCTCGCGACGGTGCTCCGAACGCGGTTCGAGCGCACGGGCGAACTTTCGGACCTGGATGACGCGATCGAGCAGTACGCGCAGGCCGCGTCGACGGCGAGCAGCGCGTCCCGGCGCTCAGACGTCCTGTCCAGCCTGAGCCTGGCGCGGCAAGCCCGGTTCCACCGAACCGGCTCGGTGGAAGACCTGAGCGCCGCCGTCGAGCACGCCCGTGAAGCGGTGGCCGCGCGACGGCACGACCACGGTCAGCGGGCCGGGCTGCTGTCGAACCTGAGCATCGCGCTGCTGGACTGGCACGAGCACACCGACGACCCAGCCGCGCTGGACGAAGCGGTCGAGTTGGGTCGCGAGGCGGTGGAAGCCGCCACTGACGAGCACCCCGACCTGGTCAACTTCCGGTCCGCGCTGGGTGGCGCGTTGCACGTCCGCTTCGAGCGGCAGGGCGTGCGCGCTGACCTGGACGAAGCGATCAACCACCAGCGTGAAGCGGTGTCCCTCCTCCCCGCCGGGCACCCGAAGCAGAGCGCGAACCAGGTGAACCTGAGCGCCTCCCTGGCCCGGCGGTCGGTCCACAGCGGGGACTCGTCCGACCTGGCCGAGGCGGTCGAGCTCGGCAGAGCGGCGGTGGCGGTCGAAGCCGCCCCGCCCTCCCACCGGATGCACGCCGCCACCACCTGGGGCCGCGCCGCAGCAGCGGTCGGCGCCTGGCAGCCCGCGACCGAAGCGCTCTCCGCCGGGGTGGCCCTGCTGCCGCAGCTGGCATCCCCTGACCTGCACCGGAGAACCCGCGAGTACTGGCTCGCCGACGTCGCCGGGCTGGCGAGCGACGCCGCAGCCTGCGCGGTGCGCACTGGTAATCCGCACCAGGCGGTGACCTTGCTCGAACAGGGACGCGGGGTCCTGCTGGCCGAAGCGTTCAACCGGCGGGAAGACGTCGAGGCGCTGCACCAGCAAGCCCCGGAGCTCGCCGAGCGGTACGAGCAGCTGCGGCGTCAGCTCGACTCCGAACCCACCGAGGCTGCGGACGTGGTGGCCGCACGGCGGCGCATCGTCACTGATCACGACGCGGTGGTGGCGCGAATCCGCGCGCTGCCCGGATTCGAGCGCTTCCTGCTCCCCGCCGAGCCGGGCGAGCTTCAGGCCCAGGCCGCGGACGGCCCGGTGGTCGTCCTCAACGTCAGCGCGTTCGGTTCGAGCGCGCTGATCCTCACCCCGGGCGGGATCGTGGCCACCGAGCTGCCGCAGGTGACCCCGGCCGCTGTCGCCACCCAGGCCGAGAAGCTCCGCACCGCGCTGACCAAGTCCGAGCAGGCGTGGGAAGCACGCGACGTCGCTGCTCAGCATGACGCGCAGAACGACGTGCGAGCCGTGCTGGCCTGGTTGTGGCGGGCGGTCGCGCACCCCGTGCTCGACCACTTCCCGAGCACCGGCGGGCCGTCCCGCGTCTGGTGGGTGCCAACCGGGCTCCTCGGGTTCCTGCCGATCCACGCCGCCGAAGACGGCGACCACGCGCTGGTGGACCGCGTGATCTCCTCCTACGCCCCGACGATCCGCGCCCTCCGCCACGCGCGCGACCGACCGGCCCGGGCAGCACCACGGCAGGTCTTGGCGGTCGCCATGCCGCAGACCCCCAAGCAGCCGCCGCTGCCCGGAGCGTTCGGTGAGCTGCAAGCCCTGACTGCCCGCTTCGGCGCGACCGCGCAACCGCTGCTCTGCGAACAAGCCACGCGCAGCCGGGTGTTCGCCGAACTGCCGAGGCACGACTGGGCGCACTTCGCGTGCCACGGCACCAGCAACCTCGCCGACCCCTCAGCCGGGCTGCTCGTGCTGCACGACCACGATGCGCACCCGGTCACCGCAGCCGACGTCGCCCGGCTGGACCTCGGCTCGGCCGAGCTGGCGTTCCTGTCGGCCTGCGAAACCGCGCAACCCGGTGACCGCCTCGCGGACGAAGCCATCCACCTCGCCTCGGCCTTCCAGTCCGCGGGGTACCGCCACGTGGTGGCCACGCTCTGGCGCCCCCGCGACCGCGTGGCGGTCAAGCTGGTCGAGTCCTTCTACGCCGAACTCGCCGACGGGACAACGACTACCCCGGCCACCGCCCTCCACCGAGCGACCCACCGCCTCCGCACCGAGTACCCGAACTTCCCCACGGTCTGGGCCGCGAACATCCACATAGGACCCTGACCGCGACGAATCGCTTCCCCTGTTGGGGCTCAGGGGTGCAGGGGGAGGGTGAGGAGGCGGGAGCTGAGGGTTTTGCCGTGGGTGTCGAGGGCCAGGGAGGTTGTCACTCCTCCGTCGAGGGCTTGGTGGCAGGTGAACTGGAGGGCGCAGAGGTTCGGTAGCTGCCAGCGCAGCACCTCGCCTCGGATGTGGTTCGCGAGGTGCTGCCGGACCCGCTCCGGCGTCACTTCCCGGACCAGGAGCGGGAAGTCCTCGTCGCGGTGCGGGAACAGCGACAGGGTTGAGGTGTCGCCCTTGTCCCCCGCGCGGCAGTGGGCGATGTCATGCAGCAGCACCGTCGGCCTCCAACACGGTCAGCTGGGTTTCCACGTCCTCGCGCGGAATCAGGGTCGACACGATCCCGACCACCTCGCGGACATCGGTGCGGACACCGCCGCCGCCCGCCGGGCCGTTGGTGTAGAGCGCCTCGACCTCGTGGCACACCACGTCGGCCGCCGCCGGGTTCGGCGCCATCGCGGCCACCCGGAGTCGGCACTCGTCGCCGGGCTCGCCGGAACCACCCAGCGCACCGAGGACATCCGCCCTGATCCGCAGCCCGGTGCCGCGCAGCCGGGCGGTGACGACGTCCGCCGCCAGTCGTGCCCGGCGGGTGGCGTTCGGCCCGGCGTAGCTGATGCCGCACTCCGCCCGGTAGCCCGCGCGGTAACCGACGCTGACCTTCAGCTCCGCCGGGCGGGGACGGCCGGTGGCGCCACCGATCCGGACGCGGTCGACGCCGGTCTGCTCCGCCCGCACGGAGCGGAAGTCCAGCACCACGTCCGGTGTGCGGTAACCCGTCGGGTCGGTGACCTCGTAGAGCAGCTGCTCGCGCACGGTCGCGGTGGACACGACGCCGCCGGTGCCCGCGAGCTTGCCGATGGTCGCGGTGCCGTCGGGGGCCACGTCCGCGAACGGGAAGCCGAGCTCGGCCAGGCCGGGCACGTCCGTCACGCCGGGGTCGGCGAAGTAACCGCCGGTGACCTGGCCCGCACATTCCAGCACGTGCCCGACGAGCGTCCCGGACGCGATGCGCGGCCAGTCGTCGAGATCCCACCCCAGCCGGTGGGCCAGCGGCGCGACGAACAGCGACGGGTCCGCGACCCGACCGGTCAGCACCACGTGCGCCCCGGCCTCGAGTGCGGGCAGCAGCGCATCGGCGCCCAGGTAGGCGTTCGCCGACACCACCGGCCCGTGGTCGGCGAGCGCGATCCCGTTCTCCAGCGCGGGGCGCCGCAGGTCCAGCCGGTCCAGCACGTCGTCCCCGGTGACCACCGCGACCCTGCCGGTCAACCCGAGCTCCACCAGCAGATCTCGGGTCTCCCGCCCCGCCGCGAGCGGATTCGCCGCGCCCATGTTGGTCACCACCCGCACGCCGCGCTCCAGCGCCACCGGCAGCAGCGGCTCGAACCGCGCCCGCAGCCGCGGGTCGTGGCCGAGCGCCGGATCGCGCAGCCTGCGCTGCTGGCCGAGCGCGATGGTGCGCTCCGCCAGGCATTCCAGCACCAGGTCGTCCAGCCCACCGCGCGCCGCGAGGTCCACCGCGGGCTCGATCCGGTCCCCGGCGAAGCCCGCCCCGCTCCCGATGCGCATCACAGCACCCCCGTGGCCAGCGCGACGGCGGTCATCACCAGGGTGGTGCCGAAGGCCCACCCGAAGATGAACCGCTGGTGGTCGCCGAGGTCGACCTTGCTCATCCCGAGCAGGATGAACGTCGACGCGGTCAGCGGGCTGAGCGGGAACCCGGTGGTCATCTGCCCGAGGACCGCGGCCCGCCCGATCGCCGCCGGGTCACCGCCGAGCGCCGCGGTGGTCTCGGCCAGCACCGGCACCACGCCGTAGTAGAAGGCGTCCGGGGTGAACACCAGGCTCAACGGCATGCTGGTGATCGCGGTGGCCACCGGCAGCAAGCCCGACGCCGAGTCGGGCACGACCGACACCAGGGCCTCGGCCATCGCCCCGGTCATCCCGGTGCCGGTGAGGACGCCAGTGAAGACCCCGGCAGCGAAGATCACCACTACGACCAGCACCACGTTGTGGGCGTGCTTGCTCAGCAACTCCTGCTGGCCGGCCCAGGACGCCCGGTTGACCAGCAGCGCCACCAGGAACGCCAGCAGGAACAGCACTTCCAGGTCCGCCAGCTGCGCCAGCAGGCACCCCACCAGCACCAGCGTCAGGACCGCGTTGGTCCAGAACCGCACCCGCTGCGCGCCGGTGAGCCTCGCCCGGTCCACCACGTCGACCTCGATGACGCCGAGCCGCTTCCGCTCCACCCGGCCGATCAGGTAGGCCGCGACCAGCACCCACAGGACCCCGGCCATCATCGCGGGCAGCACCGGCACGAACAGCTGGCCGGTGTCCAGGTCGAGCGCGGCCATCGCGCGGGCTGTCGGACCGCCCCACGGCACCATGTTCATCACCCCGGCCGCCAGGCAGACCACCCCGGCGAGCACGATGCGCCGCATGCCCAGCCGCTGGTAGATCGGCAGCAGCGCGGAGACCGTGATCAGGAACGTCGACGCCCCGTCACCGTCGAGCGCGACGAGCAGCGTCAGCAGCGCGGTGCCGACGGTGATCTTCAGCGGATCTCCCCCGGCCCAGCGCAGGATCCGGGCCACCGCTGGGTCGAACAGCCCGGCGTCGATCATCAGGCTGAAGTAGAGCACCGCGAAGGTGATCATGATGGCCACCGGGGCGACGGTGGCCAGCCCGTCGGCGACCAGTGCCCCGAGCTGGCCGCCGAAGCCGCTGGCCAGTGCCGCCGCCATCGGCACCAGGGTGAGGGCGAAGAGCACCGGGACGCGGCGGGACAGCACCAGGGCCAGGAACACCCCGACGGTCAGGAATCCACTCGCGGCGAGCACGCACCACCTCCGAAGTCGGACGGAGGTACTGTGATCCGCACCGCTCATGCAGGTCAAGCAACAGTTGTTGATAGATTGATGCACCATGCGCATGGACCTGACGTACCAGCAGCTCCGGCTGGTGCTCGCGGTGCACGACGCCGGGAGCTTCACCCTCGCCGCCGAGGAGCTGCACCTGGCCCAGTCCTCGATGAGCCGCACGGTCCGCGAGGTCGAGCGCAAGCTCGGCACCACGCTGTTCCACCGCACCACCCGGAACCTGGTGACGACCCCGGAAGGCGACGAGTTCTGCCGGGTGGCCCGGCGGGTGGTGGACGCGTTCGACGCGGGCATCAACCACTTCGAGGGCTTCCTCGCGGGCAGCCGCGGCCGGGTGCGCGTCGCGGCCCTGCCCTCGCTGGCGGCGATCCTGCTCCCGCCGGTGGTCTCCACCTACCGCGCGGCGCACCCCGGTGTCGAACTGTCCATCGTGGACGGGATGTCCGACGAGGTGCTGCAGCAGGTCCGCTCCGGCGAGGTCGACCTGGCGGTCACCGTGACCGCCGAACCGCTGCCGGACCTGGACGTCCGCCCGATCGCCACCGACCAGTTCTGCTGCGTCTTCCCACCGCAGCACCGGTTCTCGCAGCGCCGCGAGCTCACCTGGGCGGACCTGGCGGGCGAGCCGCACATCGCCTTCGAACCCAGCAGCAGCATCCGCCAGCACGCCGAACGCGCCTTCGCCACCGCACAGGTCGGCCCGGAGGTGGTGCTGGAATCGCGCAACATCGGCACCGTCGCAGGTCTGGTCGCGGCGGGACTGGGCGTGGCGGTGGTGCCCGGACTGGTGCTGCCGCTCGTCCAGTTCGCCCACCTCGAGCACCGAGCGCTGGGCGCCCCGGAAACCCGCCGCCAGATCGCGGTGGTCCGCGACCCGAACCGCCCCCTCGCGGCAGCCTCGGAGGCCTTCGTGGCGACGATCACCGGCGCCCAGCACGCCGCCGAACCCCTGCCCCCGGAGATGACCTGGCTACCGGCGCAGCGGTGAAGCGCTCAGCTCCGCGGGCCGATCTGCCAGCTGAGCTCGACGGTGGTGCCCGACGCCGTGGGGGTGATCACGGCGCGGTCGGCGAGGTTGTGGATCAGCGGTATTCCCTGGCCGCGGTTGGGGTGGCCGTCGGAATCCGGCGGGACCCAGTTGCCGCGGTCGACGATGGTGATCTCGATCAGCTGCTCCGCCACCCGGTGCTCCGCTTCCACGTCGATCGTGCCAGCGCGGGAGTACGCGTGCTCGACGACGTTCGCCATCGCTTCGTAGCAGGCCAGGGCAAGTGCCTCCACGGCTGGTGCGCCGAGACCGGCGCGTCGGCTCCACGCGACCAGCTCGTCGCGCAGGGTGCGGATGTCAGCAGGTGTGGCCGCCGCCAGCTGGTAGCGCAACGCCGGTGCCTGGGCGTCGCCGCACGGGGCCGCACGCGGTGTGGGGCCACCGTCGAGCTCGCCAGCCATGGTTTCGAACCCATCCCTCCGCCGTTCGCGGAGCATCGCGATCAAGCGGACGCGGCCATCGCCTTCTCGAGGGAGGAGAAGACGTCGATCTCCTGGTCCAGGCCGGTCAGCTGGACCGGTCGCGCGGTCGCCGGACCACCAACGACGACGCGGAACTCGACGTCGTCGCCCGCGCGGTTGCGCGCTCGGACCAGCATCGCCAGTCCGGCTGAGGACAGGAAAGTCACCCCGGTGAGGTCCAGGACCAACGCCTCCGGTTTCTCGTCCAGGGCGTTGTCGACCAGCTCCTCCACCCGAGGGGCGTTGATCAACTCGATCTCGCCCGCCACCTCCACCAGCAAGGTCCGGTCCGACCACCGGGTGAGCACGTTCAGCGGCACTTGCGGTTGGTCCGGATCGGTAGGCGTCACCATGCCCCCATGGTGGCCCCCACGCGACCGGAATGCAAAAGTGGTTCGGCATCGGCGGGATAGGATGGCCCCATGAAGACCTCGGTCAGTTCGCCCGGCGGCGCCGAGGAGAGGCTGCGGCAGATCGAGCAAGTCATCGACACCGCGCTCTCCCACCTCGAGTCCGATGACTTGCTGCGGGAGATGCTGCACCGGGTCAGCGACCTCCTGGACGCCGACACCGCTGCGGTCATGCGCTACGAACCGGTCGGGGAGCTGCTGGTCGCCGCGGCTGCGGTGGGCATCGAGGACGAAGTCCGCCAGAACGTCCGGATCCCCGCGGGGCACTCCTTCTCCGATGCGATCGCCGCAGGTCGCCGACCGTCGATCCTGGACAGTCGGCAGGACCCGTCGATCCTGCACCCGGCGTTCCACGGGCGCGGCATCTCGACGCTGGTCGGCGCGCCGATGCTGGCGAACGGGGAGATCGTCGGCGTGCTGTACGTCGGCACCTACGCCTTCCGCGACTTCACCGGGCACGACGTGCACCTGCTCCAGCTCGCCGCGGACCGCCTCGCGATGGCCATGCGCTCCAGCACCACCCGCGCCGAACGCGCCGCGACCAAGGCGCTGCAGCGCAGCCTGGTGCCCACCCGCCTGCCGTCCGTGGCAGGGGTCACATTGGACGCGCGCTACGTCTCGGGGGACGAGCCGGGCATCGGCGGCGACTGGTACGACGTCTTCGACCTGCCGTCCGGCCACATCGGCATCGTGATGGGCGACGTAGTGGGCAGCGGGCTCCCGGCCGCCATCGTGATGGGCAGGCTCCGCAGTGCGCTGCGCGCCTACGCCATCGAGAGCGATGACCCCGGCGTCGTGCTGCACAAGCTCGACCGCAAGGTGACGCACTTCGAACCCAACGCCATGGCCACGGTCAGCTACTCGACCTACGACCCGGCCACGTTCCAGCTCCGGATCTCGCTGGCCGGCCACCTGCCGCCGGTCGTCGCCGGGCCCGGCGGCCGGGAGCTCACCGACCTCCCGGTCGACCCACCGGTGGGCCTCGGGGTGTCCAACTGCGAGCGCCGCACGGCACTCCTCGACGTGCCCGAGGACGGTGTCGTCTGCTTCTACACCGACGGGTTGGTCGAGCGCCGCGGCGAACCCATCGACGCCGGGCTCGAGCGGTTGCGCCAGGCCGTCGTCCCCGCCTCGGCGACCAGCGTGTGCACGGCTGTCATGAACAAGCTCGTCGGCGCGGAACGCCCGGCGGACGACATCGCCCTGCTCGTGGTGAGCCGCTCGTCGTGACCGGACCGCGGCCGGGGTGTCCACTTCGGACGCCGCGGGCGCCGCACCGGTCGACCGGTGCGCGACGACTTCGGTGGCAACCGGCATCAGTCGCGCGGGAGGAGCGGGCCCAGCGGGCCGAGGTCGATGTTGAGGTCGGCCTCGGTGAAGCCGAACCGGTCGCGGAGCTCCTGCATGCCCTCCGAGAGCTTCATCAGCGCCATCCCGAGCTCCTCCTCCTGCTGCTCGTCGAGGTCACCGCCCTCCACCCGCCGCAGGGCCTGCCGCTCCATCAGCTGGCGCACCAGCTCCACCACGGTGAGCACCAACCGGACGAGGTCGCGCTGCACCGCCTCCGCATCGGTCTCGATCCGGTGCGGGAGCCTGCCCCGGCGCCCGTCGCCCGCCGAGCTAGGAGTCGATGCCATACCGGGGCTCCAGCGCGTCGTGGACCGAGCAGATGATGGCGCGCAGCGACACCCGGACCAGGTCGACCCCGGCCAGCGAGATCGTCACGTCCCCGGTCAGCACCACTCCCCCCGCGAGCAGGCGGTCCAGCAGGTCGACCAGGGCGACCTCGCGGACGTCGGAGGGTCCGCCGGGCTGCCGGGGGGTGACGACGTCTGCTCGGGTCATTGCTCTCCTCCCGTTCGGATCTCGGCGAAGGAGTACGGCGGCCACGGCCCGGTCAGCTGGACCTCCAGCGCCTCGTTGCGACCGGCCAGCGCGCGCACCTGCGCGGCGAACTCCTCCCCTGCCGCCTCGTCCACCAGGTAGGAGCAGTTGAGCACCATCAGGCCCGCGTAACCGGCGAGCTCGCGGTTCTGCGGCGGGTGCACGCGGCTCGCCGCAGCGAGCGCGCTGAGCTCGTCGTGGACCTCCCCGGCCAGTTCCACCGCCACGCCCTCCGCGTCGGCCCGGCTGTCCCGGCGCTCCCGAAGCTGGCGCAGGTACGACGCACCGGGCCCACCGGCTGGCTCCTCGACCGCGCTGGTCCCCGCGCGCCGCAGGGCGGGGTTGTCGAGGTCCGCGTACGCCTTGACACCCCACTCCACCCGGCCCTCGATGGTGCGCAGGACCTCGGTGAAGTCCGGCGACCGCTCGGCCAGCAGCGCCCGGACCCGGTCGTCGTCGAAGTAGACCGTCGCCAACCCGAACGGCGCGACCGCCGCACCGGGTGCCGCGACGAGCAGCACCTGGTTGTGCGCGCGGGCGGTGGCCTCCAGCCACTGCAGGTCTTCGAGGTTCGTCCGCAGCGGTTCCTCCCCGAACTCCGCCGCGTCGACCGTGCTCACCAGCGCCGCCAGGCCCGCTTCCCGGACGACCCGGACAGCCGCGCCCCCCACCCCGAGCACGTCCGGGGTCGCGTCGGTGCCGGGATCGGGCATGATCCCGTAGACGTAGGTCATCGGCTCAGCCACGGTCCTGCTCCTCGGAGTTCCTGGACTTCCGCCCCTCCACCGCTGGCGGTTCGCCGCCGAGCTCGCGCACCTGGTCGCGCAGGCGGCGGTTCTCGACCTCCAGGTCGCGGTGGCCGGAGGACAGCGTGGGGTCGTGCTCCCACCAGTCGATGCCCATCTCGCGGGCCCGCTCCACCGAGGCGACGACGAGCCGCAGCTTGATGGTGAGCAGCTCGATGTCGAGCAGGTTCACCTGGATGTCGCCAGCGATGACGATCCCCTTGTCCAGCACCCGTTCCAGGATGTCGGCGAGGTTCGCGCCCGACTCCTGGCGGGGGGCGACGTTGGCGCGCTGCCCCTGCCAGACCGGGGCGCGCGCCCGGTCCGGCTGCTGGTCGTCGCGGCCGCGTCCCGTCATCGCTAGTCGCCCTGCCCCCGCGAGTAGCGGTTGATGCGCCGGTAGGAGACCAAGTCACCCTCCTCGTCGAGCTCTGCCTCGTAGATGGCCAGGATGTCCGCGGTGTTGGGGACCCGGTGGGCCTCGACCACCTCCACCGCCACCACCCACCCGTCGTCGGTGCTGGTCAGCGAGGTCACCCCCTCCGGGTCCTTCCCGGTCAGCTGGTGCACCTGCCGCAGGGCCAGCTGGGCGATGTCGGCGGCCTTGAGGGCAGGGCGCCGCTCCCGGCTGCGCTCGGGCTCCGCCGACCTGGTGCGGCCACGCTCCTCCGGTTCGGAGTCCTGCCGGGAGCCGCCCTGCTCCCGGCGTCGGGGCCGGCGTTCCTCGACGTCGCGGTCATCGCGGTTGGTCGCCACGGATCACAACTCCCCCGCCGCGTGGCGGCGCTGCGCCTCGAACAGCCTGTCCAGCCACGCCGCCTCGATCTCGTCGCGCTCCTCGTCGGTCAGCTCCCCCGCCGCGTGCGCGTCGTCGACCTCCGCCAGCTTCCGCCGGATCATCGCCGTGTCGTAGTAGTTCTGCTCGGCGTGCCGCCTCACCTGGTCGACCGTCCACACGACACCGCGGACCGGTGCCAGCGGGAGCGTGAGCAGACCGCTGATCAGTCCCATGATCACTCCTCGGGAACGAAGTCGTAGGGCGCCAACGGCCCCACCAGGCGCAGCTGGAGGCGACCGCTCCACCGGTCGCCCAGCTCGTCCAGCGCCTCCTCGAAGGCGTCGCGCCTGTCGTGCTCCACCAGCACGGCGACGTCGAACGCGTCGTCCTCGCCGCCGACCTCGCGGACCACCGTCGCGACGACGTGCGGGGACAGCGCGTCGAGCAGCTCGCCGACGTCGGTTTCGCGCTTGGCGACCACGGCGTTGCTGACCAGTTCGCCGAGCTTGAGCCGCTGGTCGTAACCCTCCTCCTGCGGAACACCGCGCAGTGATTCGCGGAGCTGCCCGATCTCGGGGTTTTCCGCCACGATCTCGCGGATGTGCGAGGAGTCCGAGTAACGCCCGCGCACCGTGAACTGGACCACGCCGTCGAGCTGGGCGAGCAGGTCCGCGAAGTGCTCCTCGTGCGGCGCCAGCAGCTCGTTGACCACCTCCTCCGCGGAGGCCACCACACCACCGAAGCGCATGGGCACCACCGCTGTCTCGGCGGCGAGGGTGTCGAGGACCTGCTCGTGCGCGAGGAGGTCGTCGCGCTTGCCCAGCGGCCGGGACAGCTGCAGGTCGCTGATCACCGCGGACAGCGATCCGTGCGACACCGCCCGCACCGGGGCGTCGTCGTCGCCCACCGAGGCGAGGTCCTCCGGGACGGGGTGCGAGGACCGGATGATGCCGTAGACGTACACCCCGCCCGTGCCCTGCGCCGCCGCGCTGCCGGGGTCCTGTTCCTGCTGCACGTGCGCCATCACCGATCACGTCCTCGGTCGTCGTCGCGCCGCCGCGAGGGCTGCTTCTCCCGCTTCTCGTCCCGGAACTCGTCGAACTTGTCCTTGGCGGCGTCGATCATCCCCTTGGTCTTGCCCTCGGCACCGCTCTGCGTCATGCCCTGGGTCAGCTCGGTCAGGTCCTTGCCGCCCTTCTCGTGCAGGTCGAGCCGGTTCGTCGCCTCCGCGAAGCGGAGGTAGGTGTCCACCCCGGCCACCACCACGCGCGCGTCGATGGTGACGAGCTCGATCCCGACCAGGGAGACGCGGACGAACGCGTCGATGACCAGTCCCTTGTCGAGGATCTGCCCCACCACGTCGGCCAGGCTGCTCGATGGCGCTCGCTGGACCTGTGAAGACCCGCCCCCGCCTGTGTTCGCGATCGTCATCGGTTCATCTCCTGCGTCCGGAGGTCGCTCGCTCGCGACGGCCGCTCGTGCGCTCGTCGTCGGGCTCCTCGTCCTCGTCCTGCTCGTCGTACTCGTCCTCGTCCTGGTCCTGGTAGTCCTCGTCCTCGTCGCGGTCCTCGTCCTCGTCGTAGGAGTCCTCGTCGTCCTCGTACTCGTCGCGGTCGTCCTCCCGCTCGTCCCGGTCGGACTCCTCGTCCTCCTCGCGGTCCGAGCCGCGCTCGTCGCCCTCCTGCTCGGACATGGCCTCGTCGTGGGTCTTGACCACCTCTCCGTCGCGGATCTCACCGCGCCAACCCTCGATCTCGTCCTGCTCCAAGATCGTCCGCGTCATCATGTGCCGCTGGATGTGCTTGAAGTCCGCGCGCACCCGACGCCCCTGCGCCCGCCACAGGTTCGCGGTCTGCTCGAAGAACCCCTTGGGCCGGTACTCGATCACCAGCAGGATCTTCGTCAGGTTCGCCGCCAGCGCGTGGAAGGTCACCGACCCGTCGACGGTCCCCTTGTCCCCCTCCGAGGTCCAGACGATCCGGTCCTCCGGCACCTGGTCGATGATGGTGGCCTTCCAGCTTCGGTGGGACAGGAAGATCTGGGCCTTCCAGGTGACCTCCTCGTCAGCGGACTGGTCGACCTGGTTGACCTTCTTGGTGAAGCGGGGGAACTCCTCGAACTGCGTCCACTGGTCGTAGGCGACCCGCACCGGTAGGCCCACGTCGGCCTGCTCGACGATGTTGACGACCTTGGTCTCGTCCGCCCCGCCGCGGCCGCCGCCCCCACCGCCGCCGCCGAGGACGCCGCCCAGTGCTCCGCCGACCTTGTCTTTGAGCCCGCCGACCGCGGCCTTGACGGGCGCGGAGATCAGGCCCATCTTGCTGCCGCCCAGGAGGGCCTTCAGCACACCGTCGCCCCCGTTGGCGGCGGACTTGGCGAGTTGCTCGGCCATCCCCTCCACCTTGTCGGTGAGCGAGCCCGCCGCCCGCTCCACCAGGGCGCTGAGCAGGTCCTGCGCGCCCTTGCGGAGGGGGTCGAGCGGGAGCTCGGAGATCAAGCTCGACGTGCCCCGGTCAGCCTGCTCAGCCATCGTCCTCACCTCGCCGTCCGCTCGACCCACCGCTGGACCTCGTCCGCCGCCCGCCGCTCGACTGCGGCCTGGACTTCGAGGCGGCCCGCGGGCGGGTGCCGCGCCCGGAAGCGGTGTCCTTCGCCCTGCTCGCCCGTTCCCGCGTCGAAGAAGCGGACGGGCGCTCCTCAGTGCGCTCCTCCTCGGTGTCCTCGTCCTGCGAGCCCTCTTCGGAGCGCTGCGACGGGACCGCGCGCAGACCTTCCGCTCGCCGGCTCAGGTTCTCGCCGACCGAGTCGATCTTGTTGGATGCTGCCGCGAGCGCGGCGCTCTTGGCCGCGTCGACGAGGTTCTGCCGCACCTCACCGGTCAGCTTGCCGAGGGCGGGCGAGGACTCCACGAGCTTGGCCCCCTGGTCCAGCAGCGCCTTGGGATCCATCGGGAGGCGGCGGCCCAGCAGCATCCCGCCGACCGTGAGGGCCAGCTTCATCTTCCGGGTGCGCCCCAGCGCGTAGCCAAGACCCACCGCGAGCGCGATCTGAGGTCCGGTTTTCATGGATCGACCTCCCTGCGGACTGATTAACCGGGTCATACCCCCGCCCGGGGGGCCCGACACCCGATTCCGGCAACTCGCCGGGACCGCCCCCTGCACCGGCCGTGAAGGGCACCGCGTTGCCGATCATGCGGGCGACACCTGCCCAGTGGAGTCCTATGTGGATTGATTTTCCCGCCGGGCGCCACTGGAGTTGGCTTCCACAACTCACGCCCCACCAACAACATCCAGATCGACCAGACCACGAAACCCTCATGCACGACCAGAGACGGATCACCACTCCAGCAACTCCGGGCTCTGCGGTTTGCCCGTGGGGCACGGGGGAAGCCGAGTGGGGAGCAACTCCGCCGCGAACGGGAGGTGGCGCCATGGCAGCGCCCGGGGGCCGACGGCGCATCGCCGTGGTCGGAGCTACCGGCAACATCGGCACCAGCACGGTCGCCGCGCTCGAAACCGATCCGACGGTGGGCGAGGTCCTCGCCCTGTCCCGCCGGGAACCGCCGGTCACCGGCGGGAAGGTCCACTGGGAGCGCACCGACGTCCGGGAGGACGACCTGGTGGCGCGGTTCGCCCCGGTCGACGCCGTGATCCACCTGGCCTGGCTCTTCCAGCCCACCCACAACCCGATCACGACGTGGCGCAACAACGTTCTCGGCAGCATCAGGGTCTTCGACGCCGCCGCTGCGGCTGGAGTGCCGCGCATCGTCTACGCCTCCTCCGTCGCCGCCTACAGCTCAGGGCACGGGGACCAGCCCGTGGACGAGACCTGGCCGACGCACGGGTGGCCCGGCGCCGCCTAC
The DNA here is from genome assembly GCF_040300525.1 of Saccharopolyspora sp. NPDC000359. Taxonomy (NCBI): domain Bacteria; kingdom Bacillati; phylum Actinomycetota; class Actinomycetes; order Pseudonocardiales; family Pseudonocardiaceae; genus Saccharopolyspora; species Saccharopolyspora sp. NPDC000359. Next base: position 55,159 of record NZ_JBEPDU010000040.1, read on the forward strand.
AGCCGGGAGAAGGCCTACCTGGAGCGCTACCTGGACGCCTTCGAGCTGCGGCACCCGGACGTCGAGCTGGTCAGGATGCGGACCGCGTTCTGCTTCAAGCACGCGTCGGCGTCCCAGCAGCGGCGCCTGTTCATGGGGCCACTGGTGGTCAACCGGATGGTCCGCCCCGACCTGCTCCCGGCCCTGCCGATCCCCGGCGGGATGCGGTTCCAGGCGGTGCACAGCGACGACGTCGGCGAGGCGTACCGGCTGGCCGCGCTCGGCACGCGGGTTGGCGCCTTCAACGTCGCGGCGGCCCCGCTGGTCGATTCGCAGGTGCTCGGGGAGCTCGTCGGCAGGCCGACGGTCGGCCTGCCGACGCGGGTGGCGCGGTCCGCGCTCTCCGCGGCGTGGAACCTGCACCTCGTCCCCGCCTCCCCTGGGCTCTTCGAGGCCTTCCTCCGGCTGCCGGTGATGGACACCTCCCGGGCCCGCGACGAGCTCGGGTGGTCGCCGGAGCACAGCTCGACCACAGCGGTGGCCGAGTTCCTGCAGGGGGTGCGCGACGCGGGCGGCGGCCGGACCCCGCCGCTGCGGACGCGCCTGCCGGGCGGGCGGCGCCAGGAGTTCAGCACGGGCGTCGGCCAGCGCCCGTGACACACCCACAACGAGTAGCGGCGCCGCGCGCCGGAACGACCGGACCCAGGTGATCACCATGACCGACGACCGAAGCGGGGTCATCGACGGAGCCCAGCGGCAGGCGGCGGAGTACCGCGCCGGAGCGGAGCGCCCGCTCGGCGGCTACCTGGTGCTCATCGCCGCGTTCGCGGCCGTGGTCGCGGCCGCAGCGGGTGCCGCTGCCGCGACCCGGCGCACCCCACCGAGCGGCCTCCGGGTGTTCGACGTCGTGCTGCTCACGGCCGCCACGCACAAGGTCTCCCGCACACTGACCAAGGACTCCGTCACGAGCCCGCTGCGCTCGCCCTTCACCCGGTTCGCCGAGCAGTCGGGGCCCTCGGAGGTCAACGAGGAGGTCCGCAAGCCCGACCAGACCAGGCACGCGCTCGGCGAGCTGCTTACCTGCCCGTTCTGCCTCGACCTGTGGGTGGCCACCGGGTTCGCGATCGGCATGGTCTTCGCGCCCGCCACCACCCGCTGGGTCGCGACCACGTTCTCCGTGCTGGCCGGTGCCGACTTCCTGCAGCTCTACTACTCCAAGCTGCAGTAGGGCGTCACGACTCGGGCTCGTCGTGGCGTTGCACGGTGTCCTCGTGCGCGTGCCGGGACTCCGCCCAGTAGCCCCGGGCGTCGGAGACCGCGGACGCCAGCACGTCGTTCATGTGCCGCAGGTGGCCGACGGCCCGGTCCAGCGCTTCGTGCGGGTGGTCCCGGAGCGCGCGCTCGAACAGCTCCTCCCGGTCCACCCGGTCGATCTGCTCGACGAGCGTGCTGGTCAGGTGCTCCAGCGAGTAGAGCACGCCGAGGAGGGCTGAGCCGTAGGCGGGCCAGTCCTCCTTCGCCAGGTCGACGCGGCTCTGGCGCGTCGCGGCGTTGTCGATCTCGTCCCGGGCGGCGTGGAGCCGTTCGATCGGGTGCGGAACCCCTTGCCCCATCAGCGAAGCACCCCCACAGCGCAGTGGTCCGATGTGGAGCGTCGGGCGGCAGCGCCCGACGCGGGTCGGTCGCACCTCATCGTCTGCTCCTGCCCAGGGGTATCCGAACCACCCGCCGAGTAGTCATGCCGCGCGGCGCTCACCTGTCCGGCGCCCGCCCCACCCCGTGGACGACCGCACCCGCTCGGCGCAGCGATGCCGCGTCCAGCACGTTGCGGGTGTCGACGACCACCGGGTGCTCGGCCAGGTCGAGGAGCTGCGACCAGTCGAGGGCCCGAAACTCCGGCCAGTCGGTGAGCACCACCACTGCGCGGGCGCCCTTCGCCGCCTGGTAAGCGCTGTCCACGACGGCGATCTCCGTGGGCAGTCCCGGCTCGTCACCGCGCAGCGCCGGGTCGAAGCCGACCAGGTCCGCGCCCCGCCGGGCCAGCGCCTCGGCGACCGCGAGCGCGGGCGAGTCGCGCAGGTCGTCGGTTCCCGCCTTGAACGCCAGGCCGAGCAGTGCCAGCCGCGCCCCGGTCAAGGCACCTCCGCAGGCCGCGACGATCTTGCGCACCACCCGGCGCCGGTGCCGGTGGTTGCTCTCGACCGCGGCCCGGACCAGCGGCAGCTCCACCCCGGCGAGCTCCGCGGTGTGCAGCAGCGCCGCGGTGTCCTTGGGCAGGCACGAGCCACCCCAGCCGGGCCCCGGCCGCAGGAAGGAGTCGGCGATCCGGTGGTCGTGCCCCGCGCAGGTGGTGATCCCGGTGATGTCCGCCCCCACGCGTTCGCAGACCTCGGCGAGGTCGTTGACGTAGGAGAGCTTGGTGGCCAGGAAGGAGTTCGCCGCGTACTTGACCACCTCGGCGCTGGCCGGGTCGGTGCGCACCACCGGTGCGTCCAATTGGGCGTAGAGGTCGGCGACCTGCTGAGCCGCCGCCTCGTCCGCGGCACCGACCACGATCCGGTCCGGGTGCAGGAAGTCGTGCACGGCCAAGCCTTCGCGGAGGAACTCGGGGTTGCTCACCACCGCCACGTCGGCGCGCCCCACCAGCTCGGTCAACCGCGCGGACGTGCCGACCGGGACGGTTGACTTGGTCACCAACAGGCTGCCCCCGACCAGGTGGTCGCGCACCTCCCGGCACACCTCCGCCACTGCCGCCAGGTCCGCGCCGCCGTCGGCCGCCATCGGCGTCGGCAGGCACAGGAAGACGAACTCCGCGTCGCGCACCGCGGCCACCGACGAGTGCGTGAACCTCAGGTGCCCGGAGCCGGTCCCGGCGCGCACGAGGTCGCCGAGGCCGGGTTCGCGGATGCGGACCTCGCCCCGGGCCAGCTGCGCCAGCTTGGCCCGGTCCAGGTCGCAGCACGTCACGCGGTGGCCGAGCGAGGCCAGGCAGGCCCCGGTGGTCAGGCCGACGTAGCCGGTGCCGACCACCGCGATCCGGCGGTTCGGTGGGTTGTGCGTCCTGGGGTCCATGCGGCCTCGCAACGGTTCACGGGTGCGCGTCGAGCGCGCTGAGGGTGGGGGGCGGGGCGTCGGCCCCGGCCAGCGCCCGCAGGCGGGCGACGCCGCGGTGCTGGTCGACGTCGAGCTGGTCGGTCGCGGCTCGGGTGCGCGGTCGCCCGATCCGCCGGTCCCCCTGGAGGCAGGCGACGACGCTGTCGACGTCGGCGCCCACGGCTTGGCAGTAGTCCGCCAGCTGGTCGAAGAACTGCTGCTTCATCGCGCAGAGCCCGTCGCGCGCCGGGCCGACGAGGTCGGCGGTGCGCAGGTCCACGTGCACCACGGGTGCGGATGCCGCGGGGTGAAGGTCGGCGACCACCCTGCCCGCCGCCGGGTCGGTCGATCCGATGACCAGGCAGTCCGGTGCCAGGAAGTCCTGCAGCGCGGTCCCGGGCCGCAGGACCAGCGGGTGGCTGGCGAAGCGCAGGTCCGGCCGCCCGAGGGCCCCGGCGAGCGCCGAAGTGCACTCCCACGGCGGCAGGCAGGTGTTCACCACGGTGCCACCGTCCGGCAGGCGCTCCGACAGCCTCGCGATCCCGGCCCGGTCCCCGCACACGAAGACCGTCCGCGCTCGGGGCGCTCCCGAGCACCGCAGGCGGCCCGACCGCAGCGGGTCCAGCAGGGCGCTGCCGAGACCGGGTTCGGCGGACAGGTCAGCCCGGTGCAGCACCTCCGGGGAGCAAACCACCTCGTGGCCCAACCGGGCCAGGCCCGCCACCACGACGGCAGCGGTGCGGCCCGTGCCGCGCACGGCGACGGGTCCAGGTGGGACGTCGTTGGCGCACATCCGCTCCTCCACTTCAGCCCGTTGCGACCAGGAGTTCCTCGGCGGCCTCGATCACCCGGCCCGCGGAGAGGGCCAGCAGCCCAGCGTCCGGTTCGGCGGCGAAGGTGTCGCCGCGGCGGCCGTGCCACAGGGCGATGTGGCGCCCGTCGGCCGGTGGGCCCCACTGGGCGGGGGCGACCGGTCCGAAGAGCACCACCGAAGGCGTCCGGTAGGCGGTGGCCAGGTGCGCGACGCCGGTGTCCCCGCAGACGACCAGCTTCGCCCCGGCGACCAGGCCGGCGAGCTGCCGCAGCCCGGTCGCCCCGGCCAGCACCGCGTCCGGGGCCAGCCCACCGAGCTCGGCCACCCGCTGGGCGAGCGGCTCCTCCGCCGCCGAGCCCGTGACCACCACCCGGTTCCCGTCCGCCGCCAGGCGCCGGGCCACGGCGGCGAAGCGCTCCACCGGCCAGCGGCGCGCCCCGTGGCTGGCACCGGGGTGCACGACCACAGCACCGGGTTCGAGCTCCTCGGGTGGTCGGGGGAGCGCCAGGTCCGCCGGGTCGGCGGCGATGCCGTGGTGCTCCAGCATTCGGCACCAGCGCTGCACCTCGTGCTGGTCGCACCGCCACGCCGGCCCCGCCAGGGCCGGGAAGGCCGGGTGCTGGTGGGTCAGGACCCGCCGTGCCCGCGTGCCGCACAGCGCCGCCACCGACTGCGGACCCGTCCCGTGCAGGTTGACCGCCACGTCCGGGGCCCGCCCCGGCCACGAGAACTCCCGCAACGAAGGGGTGTGGTGCAGCTCGTCGACCTCCGGCAGCAGCGGGAGGAGGTGCCCCAGCGGGTGCGGTGCGGCGAGCACCAACCGGTGCTGCGGGAAGTGCCGCCGCAAGCCGCGCAACGCGGGGACGGCGGTGAGCAGGTCCCCCAGGCCCAGCGCCCGGAGGACGAGCAGCACCGGTGTCACGGCCACGACGGCTCCTCCGAGTGGCACACCACCATCTCGCGCACCTCGCAGCCGGGCGGCTGGCGCAGGGCGAACACGACCGCCGCCGCGACGTCCTCGGGCTTGTTCAGCTTCGCTCCCGGCGGCGGCTTGTACTGCTCGTCGCGGCCGTCGAAGAACGCGGTGCGCATGCCGCCCGGCACGAGCAGCGTGACCCCGATGCGGCCGCGGGTCTCGGCGGCCAGCGCGCGGGTGAAGCCGACGATGCCGAACTTCGAGGCGCAGTAGGCCGTCGCGTCGCTGACGGCGCTCACCCCGAGGGTCGACGCGCAGGTCACCACGGTGCCCCGCGCCCGCTCCAGGTGCGGCAGCGCTGCACGCACCACGGCGGCGGTGCCGAGGAGGTTGACCTCGATGACGCGTTCCCAGTCCGCCGGGGGCACCGAACCCAGCTGCCCGCAGCTGTCGATCCCGGCTGCGGTGAACACCGCGTCTAGTCCGCCCGCGCCCTCGGCCAGCTCCTGCACGGCATGTTCGGCCGCGCGGCGGTCGGCCAGGTCGACGCAGGCGTGCTTGACCGGCGCCGAGGGCACCTCCCGGTCGAGCACCAGCGGGGTCCCGCCCTCCGCCAGCACGGCCTCGACGGCGGCCGCGCCCAACCCGGAAGCGCCGCCGGTGACCAGCACGTTGCCCAGCTGCCTCATCGATACCTCCGTTCAGGCCGGTAGCCGCAGGTCGCGCAGCATCCGGCTCGTCGAGTAGCCGTCCACCAGCGGGACGAGCACGGTCCGCCCGCCGTGGCGCTCCACCACGCGCGCCTCGGGCAGCTGCGCGGGCTCGTAGTCGCCGCCCTTGACCCAGACGTCCGGGCGCAGCCGCTCCAGCAGCGAGCACGGGGAGAGCTCGTCGAACACCTCCACCGCGTCCACACACTCGAGCGCCTCCAGCAGGCACCGGCGGTCGTCGGCGCGCACCACCGGGCGCGGTGGCCCCTTGAGGCGGCGCACCGACTCGTCGGAATTCATGCACACCACCAGCACGTCGCCAAACGTCCGAGCCCGGTTGAGCAGGTCCACGTGCCCCGGGTGCAGCAGGTCGAAGCAACCACCCGCGGCGACCACCCGGCCGCCCCAGGAGCGGATCCGGTCCACGCGGTCGAACGACGAGCCGGTGCGCCGCGGCGGTGGCGGCTCGGTCCCGTCGAACGCCCACGTCCCGGCGCCGCCCTCCGCCACGAAGTGGCTGGCGCTGTCCACGCCGTAGTGCACCGCCTCGCGCAGCGAGGCACCGCGGCCCAGGGCCAGGGTCGTGGCGACGGCGAAGCTGTCCCCCGCCCCGCAGGTGTCGGGGTTGGCGGCCGCGAGCTCGGGTGCGGGCAGCAGTTCGCCCGGTGGGTCCAGCACCGCGCCCGCGGCGCCCAGCGTGATCGCCACCGCGCCGCACCTCCACCGCAGCCGCAGCGCGCTGGCCCCGCCCGCCGTCGCCGCCCCGGCCCCCAGCAGCAGTGCCTCCGCGTGGTTGGGCACCACCAGGTCGGCGCGCGGCAGCGGTTCGCTCCCGCGCGGGTGCGGGTCCCACACCAACGGGACGTCCGAGGGCAGGCGCGCCAACTCGCGGCGCAGCCAGGAGTTCGCCGTGATGCCGCGCCCGTAGTCGGCGACCAGGACGGCGTCCGCACCACGCAGCGCCTCCAGGGGGCCGCCCTCCAGTGGCAGGTCCGGGACGGTCCCGTCCCCGGTGTCGAGCCGCACGAGCGACTGCCCGTCCGCGCGCACCCGGGTCTTGCTCGGCGTGCCGCCGGTGAACGGCGCGTCCAGCAGCACGCACCGGGCCGCCAGCATCCGGCCCAGCTCGCGACCGGCGGCGTCGTCGCTGCGCCCGGTGACCAGCGTGACGTCGGCGCCGTGGGCGTCCCCCAGGACCGCGGCCAGCGCGGCACCGCCCGGCCGGTTCCGGCGGGCGGACACGTCGACCACCGGGACCGGGGCATCCGGGCACAACCGCTCCGCGCCACCGGTCAGGTCCACGTCCAGCAGCGCGTCTCCGACGACGACGAGCTTCACGGCTGCGCCTCCGCGGTTTCGGCGGTCAGCGCGTCGAACTCGGCGCACAGCGCGTGCACCAGCGCCAAATGGACCTCCTGGATGGTGGCGACCCCGGCGGCCTCCACCGAGATCGCGTCGTCGCAGGTCGCGGCGAGGCTGTTCGGCGCGGGTCCGGTCAGCGCCCAGGCCCGCAGCCCGATCTCGCGGGCGGTCTTGGCCGCGGCGATGACGTTGTGGCTGCGGCCGCTGGTGGACAGCGCGATCAGCACGTCCCCGGGGCGGCCGTGGGCGCGCACCCCCCGGGCGAAGACTTCCTGCTCCCCGTAGTCGTTGAGGATCGCGGTGAACGCCGAGGTGTCGGCGTGCAGCGGGATCGCCGCGTAAGGCTTGCGGTCGCGCAGGAACCGCCCGGCCAGCTCCCCGGTCAGGTGCTGGGCCTCGGCGGCGCTGCCACCGTTGCCGCACGCGAGCACCCGGCCACCGCCTTCCAGCACGGTGACGAGCTGGTGGGCCCAGGCGCGGACCTTCGGCGCTGCGCCGCGGGTGCGGTGCGCGGTTTCGCTCAGCGCGGTGAAGTGCTCCTCGATCACGGTGCTCCCCCTCCCGGTACGAATGCCGCCACCTGCCGGTAGACGGCTTCGGTCTGCTGGACGAGCTCCGACCAGTCGTAGCGCGCGCGGACCCGCTCGACCCCGGCTGCGCTCAGCTCCGCCCGCCACTCCGGGCGCGCGAGTAGCGACCGCACCGCTTCGGCCACCGCGGCCGGGTCGTGCGGTGGCACGCGCAGCCCGGTGCCGCCGTCGACGACGGTGTCCAGGTGGCCGCCCACCGCGCTCACCACCGGCGGCACGCCGCAGGCCATCGCCTCCAGCGGCACGGTGCCGAACGGCTCGTACCACGGTGCGCTGACGACGACGTCGACCGACCGGTAGAGGTGCGGTGCCCGGTCGTGCTCGACCTGGCCCAGGAACCGGGTCCGGTCAGCCACGCCCGCCTGCCTGGCGACGGCTGCCAGGCGGGCGACCTCCGGGTCGTCGTCCCACTCGCTCGCCGGTGGTCCCCCGGCGACCAGCAGCTCCGCGCCCGGGATGTCGGCGAGCGCGCGGATGGCGATGTCCACGCCCTTGCGCTCGACGAGCCGACCGATGCACAGGATCCGGGGGCGGGCGCGCACCTTCACCCCGCGCGGGTCCGGCCGGAACCTGGCCAGGTCGATGCCGCAGGGCACGACGGCGGCCCGCTCGCGCGGCAGCCCCATCGCGGTGAGCTCCCCGACCTCGTCGGAGCAGGTCGCGATCACGCGGTCGGCGCCCCGGGCGACCTCGGCTTCGAGCTCGATCCGCTGCGGCGGGCTGGTGTCCTTGTCGCCCTGGTGCCGCCGCTTCACCCGGCCCAGCGCGTGGAAGGTCTGCAGCACCGGCACGCCCGTCCCGGCCGCGCCGCGCTGGGCCGCCACCCCGCTCATCCAGAAGTGCGCGTGCACGAGGTCGGGTGGGTCCTCCGCCCACCTCTTGGCCAGCCGCTCGCCGAACTCCTCCATGTGCGGCAGCAGCTCGTCCTTCGGGATGGCGGTCGCCGGTCCGGCCGGCACGTGCTCGACGGCGAACCCCGCCCCGGTGCGCACCACCGGCGGCAGCGACTCGGCGTCGCGCCGCGTGTGCACGACGACGTCGTGGCCGCGGCGGGCCAGGCCGGTGGCCAGCTCAGCCACGTGGACGTTCTGCCCACCGGCGTCGACCCCGCCGAGGGCCGCGAGCGGACTCGCGTGCTCGGAGACCAGGTCGATCCTCATCTCGAGACCTCCCCCAACAGCTCGTCCCAGTCGGCCAGGAACCGCTCCAGGGAGTACCGGCGCAGCGCTGCGGTGCGGGCCGCGGCACCGGCTTCCCGAGCGAGGTCGAGGTCCCCGGCGAAGGTCGCGATGGCCCTGGCGAGCTCCAGCGGGCGCGTGGTGACCACCCCGGCTGACGGCGGGACGGCTTCGACCGCTCCGGTGCTCGCCAGCGCGACGACCGGCATCCCGAGGTGCATCGCTTCCAGCAGCGCGAGGCCGAGCGACGTCCAGCGGAACGGGTGCACGTACACCCGGCGGGCGGCCAGCGCGGTGTGCATGTCCCGCTGCGGCAGGTCCTCGTGCGCGCTGATCCGCGCGGAACCGAGGTGCTGCGGCAGGTCGCGCACGCCCATCCCGAAGAGGTCCAGCGGCGCGGCGGCCGCGCACCCGGGCAGCAGGTCGGTGCCGACCAGCCTGCCGCGCCGGATCGGCTCGTTGATGACCGCGCCCGCCCGCGGGAGCTCGCCGGTGAAGCGGTACCCGGGGTCGACGATGCCGTGCTCGATCACGGTGGTGGGCGCCCGCCCGCAGTCCCAGAACACCTCGTTGAAGTGCGTCACGTGCACCACCGGGATGTCGCGGCGCTCGGCGAGCGGGTGCTGGGTGCTCGCCGCCGGGCCGCGCGGCGTGTTGTGCTCGACGTAGACCGCCGGGACGTCGGCGCCCGGGCGGCGGCCCAGCCACTTCTCGGTCAGCTCCACCTCGTGCGGGCGCTGCAGGACGACGACGTCGACGTCCTCCTCCCGCAGCTGGTCCGGCTCGACCTCCACGGCGCGGTCCGGCCAGTCGAAGGTCCGGGCCCGCCCGCGCCCGTCGGCGTCCCGGTTCGGCGTCACCGGCACCAGGCAGGTGTGCCGACCGCGGACGAACGACGTCATCCACGACCCGTGCACGTGCCAGGCGAGGACCCTCATGCGGCCACCTCCTGCACGCGCTCCACCGCCGCCACGACGTCGGCGGCCGTCACCCGCGTCAGGCACGGATGGCCGGGCACCGGGCAGACCCGCGCCCGGGTGTCGGCGCACGGCGCGCGCTGGTCCCCGAGGACGACGCGAGGCACCCCGTAGGGCGCCCACCGCGCGGCCCGCACGACCGGCGCGAACAGCGACACCACTGGGGTCCCCACCGCTGCGGCGAGGTGGGCCGGGCCGGTGTTGGGCGCGATGACCGCGTCCGCTCCGGCGAGGACGGCGGCGAGCTCGGGCAGGTCCGTCCGGCCGCCCAGGTCCAGCCCCGCTGTCCCGGCGACCCGGGCGGTCAGCTCCCGCTCGGTGGCAGCACCCGTGACGACCACGCGCCGCCCGGCCGCGGCCAGCGCGCGCACCACCGCCGAGCAGCGGAAGGTCGGCCACTGCCGGGCCGGTACCGACGCCCCCGGGTGCACGACGACGTACCCCCGCTCACCGACCACTGTGGACACATCGGGCAGTGGGCCCGCCACCCGCAGCCTGCCGTCGTCCCCGCGCGGCAGCGGGAAACCGGCCGCGGCGGCCAGCGACAGGGCGCGCTCGGGCTCCGGGGGGTCGCCGTCGACCCGGTGCCGGACGTCGAGCAGCGAACCCGGGTAGTCCTCGCTGATCGCGGCGATGCGCGGCACCCCGGCCAGCCGCAGCAGCAGCGCGAGTGGCAGCGGCGACTGGTGGTAGGAGGTGAAGACCAACGCCTCCGCCGGACCGAAGCCCCGGATGCGCTCGACGAGACCACCCACCTCGGCGGCGGAGACCGGTCCCGGCTCGGGGTCGATCCACGGCGCGCACCACTCCACGACCTCGTCGACACCGGGCAGCAGCCGCGCACCCGCCGCTCCGCGCGGCCCGGCGAGCATGCAGACGGAGTCGGCGCGCGCGGCGACCGCCCGCACCGCCGGGCCCGCCAGGAGCACGTCGCCGATGTTGTCCAGGCGCGCGACCAGCACCCGCCGGCTCACCGCGACCTGCCCAGCAACCGCGCCACGGCGACCTCGATCGTGGGCGCCACGTCGGCGACGACCAGCGCCTCGGTGATCTCGTCGGGCTTGGTCCGCTCGGTGGGCACCAGGACCGCCCTCGCACCGGCGGCGACCGCTGCTGCCACGTCCGCACCGGTGTCGCCGACGACCACGCACTCCTCCGGTGGCGCACCCAGCTCGGCTGCGGCGCGCTTGACCAGGCCCGGCGCTGGTTTCCGGCAGCCGCAGCCGTCGTCCTCGCCGTGCACGCAGCACTGCCAGGTGTCGAACGGGCCCAGCTGCCGCTGCACCTCGGCGTTGACCGCGGCGAGGTCGTCCTCACCCAGCAGGCCACGCGCCACCCCGGACTGGTTGCTGACGACCCCGAGGGGAACGCCGTTCACCCGCAGCCGGTCGAGCGCGGCACGCGCACCCCGCTTCGGCCGCACCTGGCTGGGATCGCCGTTGTAGGGCACGTCGTGGATGAGCGTGTCGTCCCGGTCGAAGAGCACCGCGGCCGGTTTCCGCGGTCTGCTGCGGCCGTTCCGCCACTCGCCGCGCAGGCGGTGCCAGCACGCCGCCGGTGGGATCAGGACGCTCGTGACCGCCATCCGCGCGAGCTCAGCGGGCGTGCGCGGGCCGGGGAGGATCCGCCGCAACGCGAACTCAGCGGTCAGCACCAGCCACCCGGCCGCACTCACCTTCGCCGTCGTGCGCCACCCGGTGCACGCCGCGATCAGCGCGGTCAGCCCGGCAGCGGTGGTCGCGGCGTGCTGCTGGAGGCGCCCCGGTCCTTCCCCGATGCGCTGGCGCCACCGGTTGCCGTGCTTGCGGCGCATGATCGCGTTGTCCGCGTTGCCCGCCTGGGCCCGGACGCTCGCGCAGAACCCGGCCGCGCGCACCGGATGCTCGGTGGTGCGGCTCCCGGTGACCAGGCGCCGACCGGTCGACTGCACCCGCAGCGCCAGGTCGGCGTCCTCCCGGAAGGCGCGGCGGAACTCCTCGTCGAAGCCCCCGGTGGCCGCCAGGACCTCGCGCCGGTAGGCCATGTCCGCGGTGATCCACCACGCGTCGGCCAGGCCCGCGGTGCCGCGTTCCCAGTCGGTGGGGCGGCGGGTGCTCGGCAGCGGGACGCTGATCGCGGCCTGGCACCCGGCCACCTCCAGCGGCACGTCGAGGTCCACCGCGAGCTGTTCCCTCCACTGTGGACCCGGTACCACGTCGTCGTCGAGGAACACGATCCACTCGGCCTCCGCGTGGCGCCACCCCGCGTTGCGCGCCGCCGCCGGTCCGCGCCCGCCCGAGCGCACGGTCCTGGTGGCGAGCCCGGTCGCGGGCAGTGCCAACGGTGGTCCCGGTCGCGGGCGGTCGTCCGCGACGACCACCTCGCGCGGTGCCGGGCCGCTGCCGGAGTCGAGGGCGGCCAGCACGGCTCCGAGGCTGTCGCGGCCCGTCGTGGGGATCACCACGGCGTAGTCGACCTGCTGCGCCCCGCTCATCGCGCACCGCCGTGCCGCCGGACCGCGAAGGGCCCGAGCACCAGCAGGTCGATCGGGGAGGAGCCGAAGCACTCCAGCGCGTCGACCGGGCTGTCGACCATCGGGCGACCCGCGGTGTTGAAGCTCGTGTTGACCAGCGTCGGCAGACCGGTGCGCTCGTGGAAGCGGTCCAGCAGCCTGGCCAGCAGCGGTTCCCGCTCGCGGTCGACGGTCTGCGGCCGCGCCGTCCCGTCCACGTGCACCACGGCGGGGATGCGGTCCTGCCAGCTCGGTGCCACGTCGTGCACGAAGAGCATGTGCGGGCTCGGCAGCGGGCCGCGGGAGAACAGCTCGCCCGCTCGTTCGGCCAACGTCATGGGGGCCACCGGGCGGAACTGCTCCCGGCCCTTGATGTCGTTGAGGCGCTCGGCGTTCGCGGCGTGCCCGGGGTGCGCGAGCAAGGACCGGTGGCCCAGCGCTCGCGGCCCGAACTCGCTGCGCCCCTGGAACCAGCCGACGGTCCTGTCGCGCGCCAGCGCCTCGGCGGCCACGTCGGCGATGTCGGCTGGCCGGTCGTAGCGCACGTCGGCCGCCCGGAGCAGTTGTTCGAGTTCCGCATCGGACCACTCGCGTCCCAGGTCCGCACCGGTCATCGGGCTGATCGTCGCCCCACTCCCCGCGGCGACGTGCAGCGCGGCGCCGAGCGCTGTGCCCGCGTCCCCGGCAGCGGGCTGCACCCACACCTCGCGGAACGGTCCCGCAGCGGCCAGGCGCGTGTTCGCCACGCAGTTCAGCGCGACCCCACCGGCCAGCGCCAGGCAGTCCTGGTCCGTCCTGCCGCGCAGCCACCTGGCCAGGTCCAGCAGGACCTCCTCCAAGCGCGCCTGGACGCTGGCGGCCAACTGGGCGTGCACCTCGTCCAGCTCGGCGTCCGGTGCTCGGCGGGGCGCCCACCGGTGCCAGTCGACCGGGTCCACCTCGAAGTGCCCGTCACCGGTGCTGCGGACGAGCTCGGTGAGGTCGGGCAGGAACGTCGGCTTCGCGTAGGAGGCCAGCGCCATGACCTTGTACTCGTCGCTGGACCGCCGGAAACCCAGGTGCTCGGTCAACTCCTCGTACATCAGGCCCAACGAGTGCGGGAGGCTCTGCTGCGCGTGCACGCGCAGCTGCCCGTCGACGTACTCGCCCGCCAACGCGGAGGTGGACTCACCGCGACCGTCGGCGGTCAACACCGCGCAGTCGCCGAAAGGTGCTGCCAGGCCTGCGGATGCCGCGTGCGCCACGTGGTGCGGCACGAACTGCACGACCTCCGGGTCCAGGCCGGGCAGCGCGGTGCGCAGGAACTGCGGCGCTCGCAGCGCGAAGGTGGTGCGCAGGTGCTCCCAGTTGCCGTCCACCCCGGGCAGGTCGTGGTCCACCAGGCCGGGGTCGTAGGAGTAGGCGACCGCGTCCAGGTCCGACGGTGCCAAGCCAGCTGCCCGCAGGCACCACGCGGCGGCCTGCTCCGGTTGCTCCCACGCGGAGAAGGGGACCGGGCTCTTCCCGTGCTTGCGCCGGGAGAACCGCTCCTCCTCCGCAGCGGCCACGATGCGGCCGTCCACCACCAGGGCGGCGGCTGGATCGTGGAAAACTGCGTTGATCCCGAGGATTCGCACCGGTTCCCCCCAACCTGACCCGGAACTGCCAACGCCTCCGACTACATCGCTACCCTGCGAAGCGGCTCGTAAACACATCGTGCTCGGAGCCCTTGCCACACCAGGCCCTTCCTCGATCGACTCGGCCCAGTCGGTCACCACCCGGAGTTGACTGGTGGCATGTGCGCGGCGGCGGCCGGGTAGGCCAGTACGACTCGACGGGGGCGAGGAGGTCGCGTGCGTGTCCTGATCACCGGGTGGGCCAGCTTCCTGCACGGCGAAGCCACCGCGGGCGACGTCCTGAGCATGCAGCACGTCGCCACGGCGCTGGCCGAGCGGGGGATTCGCAACGACACCGCCTGGAGCCCCCGGTTCGCGCCCGGCGCCCTGCACCTGGCGGACGTACGACCGGAGTCCTACACGCACCTGGCGTTCGTCTGCGGCCCCGCGCACGGCTGGCAGGTGCGGGAGCTGCACGGTGCGTTCCCGGACTGCCGGCGGGTCGCGCTGGGCGTTTCGGTGCTGGACCCCGCTGATCCCGCGGTGACGGGCTTCCACGAGGTCGTCCCGCGAGATGGGGGCACCAGCTCCTCGATCGACCTCGCAGCCCCGGTCGCGGCACCGGGCGGGATCCCGGTCGTCGGCGTCGCGCTCGCCCCGGACCAACCCGAGTACGGGAGCAGGCGGGCGCACGATGCGGTGCACCCCGAGCTGCTGGCGTGGCTCAACCGGTTGGACTGCGCACGGCTGGAGCTGAACACCCGGCTGGCCCTGGACGACTGGCGCTGCTGCAACACCGCGGAGCAGTTCGGCTCGCTGGTCGACCGGGTCGACGTCGTGGTGACCACGCGGCTGCACGGGCTGGTGTTCGCGTTGTCGCGCGGCAGGCCCGCACTGGCGGTCGACCCGGTGCGCGGCGGCGGGAAGGTGTCCGCCCAGGCCGAAGCTTGGCGCTGGTCCGCCGTGGTGCGAGCAGAGGAGTTGGACGAGGACCCGGGTGGAGTGCTGGACCGGTGGTGGGCGTGGTGCCGCTCCGGCGCCGCGCGGGCTGCTGCGCAGGAGCGCCGCGTGACGAGTTCTCCCCTGCTGCGAACGGGAATTGACCGACTCCTGGACACCGAAGCCCTGGAGCGCAGATGACCGGCGCACTCGACACCACGGTCGTGATCGCGACGCGCAACCGCTGCGCGGAGCTCGACCGCACGCTCCACGAGCTCGCGGGGCTGCGGCAGCCACCGCAGGTCGTCGTCGTGGACAACGCCTCGACGGACGGGACCGCGCGCTTGGTGACCGAGCAGCACCCGCGAGCCCGCCTGGTCCGCGCGCCGCGGAACCTCGGTGCCGCAGGGCGGAACCTCGGGGTGGAGCTGGCGGGCACCACCTACGTCGCCTTCAGCGACGACGACTCGTGGTGGGCGGAGGACGCACTGGCCCGTGCCGAAGAGGTGTTCGCGGCGCACCCCGGTGTCGGGTTGATCGCGGCGCGCACGCTCGTCGGCTCGGACGAGCACCTGGACCCGGTCAACGTCGAGATGGCGCGGTCACCGCTGCCGACACCGGTCGGACTGCCCGGTCCCCGGATCCTCGGGTTCACCGCGTGCGCCGCGATCGTCCGGCGCGAGGCGTTCATGGTCGCTGGCGGGTTCAACGCCACGCTCTTCTTCGGTGCCGAGGAGAAGTTGCTCGCCTGCGACCTGGCGGCGGCCGGGTGGGACCTGGTGTACGAACCGACCGTGCAGGCCCACCACCACCCGTCCACCGCGCGAGCTCCGGCGCGGGTGCGGCAGGAGCTGGAGGCGCGCAACAACCTGCTCATCGCCTGGATGCGGTACGCACCGCGCGCTGCGCTGCAACGCACGTTCGCGCTGCTCCGCGAGTCCGCCACCGACGCGGTGAGCCGTCGCGCCCTGCGCGCGGCCGCGCGACGCCTGCCAACGGCGTTCGCGCAACGCCGCAAGCTACCAACCGAGGTGATCCGAGAGGTGGAGTTGCTGGCTCAGGTGACGTGGTCGTGAGTGCGTAACAGTGTTCGAACACTGTTACGCACTCACGACCACGAGCGAGGGGGCGACAGGTGTGGATGGGCGCCAGGCCCGTGATCGGGCCGTCGCAGCTGCTGAGCCGGTCCTGAGTGCGCTGCTGTCCGAGCTCGTCCAGACCGTGCCCGGTGCCATGATGGGCTGCCTCAGCAGCGTGGAACCAGTTCGCCTGTCACTGCACACGGATCACCGCGCCGCGGCGATCGACGCCGACCAGATCCGGGCGGGCACCGGACCGTGCGTGGAGGTCATGCGCACCCGCCGCGCCACGCACGCCGACATCACGCAGGTCCGGCTGTGCTGGCCCAGGTTCGCGCGCGCCGCCCGCGAAGCGCGCGTCTTCAGCTTCCTCGTCGTCCCGATCGCCCGCAGCCCACGGCTGAGCGGCGCGCTGAGCCTCTACGGAGGACATTCGCACGCCTTCGTCGACTCCGACCTGGCCACCGCCTCCAGCGCGATGCCCGGCATCCGCCGGAGGCTGCTCGACATCGCGCACCTCCGCTAGCCGAGCGCTACCCCGCTGCCGAGGCCGCCCCACCGGAGGTGAACCAGTCGATGGTCCGGCGCAGGCCCTCGACGACACCGACCTCCGGGCGCCAACCGAGCTCGCTGACCGCCACGGTGATGTCCGGGCAGCGGCGGCGCGGCTCGCCCGCCGCGGCGGCGACGTGCTGGATCCGCGAGCTGGACCCGGCGAGGCTGCGGATCAACTCGGCCAGCCCGCGCACCGGAATCTCCCCCGGCCGACCGATGTTGACCGGGCGCGACCGGTCCCCAGCCGCCACGGCGAGCAGGCCACGGACGGTGTCGTCCACATAGCACAGCGACCGGGTCTGGTTCCCGTCACCGTTGACGGTGATCGCCTCGCCCCGCAGGGCTTGGCGGACGAACGTGGACACCACCCGGCCGTCCCCGGGGCGCAGCCGCGGCCCGAAGGAGTTGAACACCCGGGCGATCCTGGTGCTGACTTCCCGGTGGGCGCCGTAGGCCGAGGTGAGCGCTTCGGCGTAGCGCTTGGCCTCGTCGTACACCGCGCGCGGCCCGACCGGGTTGACGTTGCCCCAGTAGTCCTCCGCCTGCGGGTGGCGGTGCGGGTCACCGTAGACCTCGCTCGTCGACGCGAGCAGAAACCGCGCCCCGTTGCGCTCGGCGAGCTCCAGGGCGTGCTGCGTACCGCTGCTGCCCGCACGAAGGGTTTCCAGCGGCATCCGGGAGTAGTCCACCGGGGACGCCGGTGAGGCCAGGTGCAGCACCAGGTCGATGCCGTCGGTGTGGAAGGCGTCGCGGGCGATGTCGTGCGCGACGAACTCGAAGCCCGGGTGGGACCGCAGCGCGGCGAGGTTCCGCTCGGCGCCGGTGCACAGGTTGTCCAGGCAGATCACCGAGGTGCCGCGGTCGATGAGCTCTTCGCAGAGGTGGGAACCGAGGAAACCGGCCCCACCCGTCACCACGGCCCGGCGGAAGTGCCACCCCACCACGACCACCCCTCCCCATCGGCTCGCGCTACGGCGCTACCCGGTGGGCCCGGGCCGCAAACCGCCCGGTTGCCCCCGCTTCCGCCGGGGTAACCGGGGACCGTGCTGGGAAGTGGGCAGAACCAACGGGTTTCCGTCGTGGTGCTGACGCACGACCGGTGCCCGGAGGTGGTTCGGACGCTGACGCACATGACGCGGCTCCGGGACGATCCGCCGATCATCGTGGTGGACAACGGCTCGACCGACGGCACCTCCGCGCGCGTTCGCGCCGAGTTCCCGGGAGTGCGCTTGCTGCGGCTCGAGCGGAACTTCGGCGCGGCGGCCCGCAACTGGGCGGTCGAGCACGTCTCGACGCCCTACGTCGCGTTCTGCGACGACGACACCACGTGGCAACCCGGTTCCCTCCACCGCGCCGCCGACGTGCTGGACGAGCACGACGACGTGGGCGCGGTGATGGGCCGCTGCCTGGTCGAGCCGGGCTTGCGCGAGGACCCGCTCACCCCGGAGCTGCGCTCGTCCCCGGTGCCCGCACCGCACTGGCTGCCCGGTCCGGCGCTGATGAGCGTGATGGCCGGGCTCACGACCTTCCGGGTGCGCGCGTTCCGCGCCGCCGGTGGGTTCTCCGCGCGGTTGTGGCTCGGCGGCGAGGAGGAGCTCCTCGCGCTCGACCTGGTGGCCAGCGGTTGGTGGCTGTGCTGGCGGGACGACATCGTGATCCACCACAAGCCCTCGACCAGCCGTGACGCCCGCCTCCGCCGCCAGCTCGGCATCCGCAACACCCTGCTGACCGCGTGGTTGCGCAGGCCGGTCCGCGACGCGCTGCGCCGCAGCGCGTC